>JAISTS010000115.1 GCA_031272455.1 Tannerella sp.
GTCATCGAAGAACTGAAAAAGCTCGGACGACCCGACATCCTCGTCATCGCCGGCGGCGTCATCCCCCCGCAAGACTACGACTTCCTCTACAAAGCAGGCGTCGCAGCCATCTTCGGACCGGGAACTTCCATCGCCAAAGCTGCCGTGCAGATATTGGATATTTTGTTGGCGTGAGGTGGTGACAGAGTCAGTAACTAACGATAATTAGTAACGAAATGTAATTATATGGTATAAAGATAAGTAACTAAAATATAGATTATTAACGGGATTTAGCCCTTATTCTCACTTGTAACGAAATCTACCAATTTCAACCGCAATGAATCTGAGAATTAGGTGCGAAGGTTCACGCTCTTGGAGCGTGGTCTGTCGTACTTACTTGGATTCAATGGTTTTGGTAGAGCCAGTTACAAGCAAGTAAGCATCAAACGGCAGGACACGCTTTTTTTGTTTGCCGAAAGTTTAAGGGTTGAAACCATAACACCTAAACTATGGCAAATTTCAGAACTTCAAAAGAATTGGTAAATTTTTTACAGCGAAACGGATACTCTGTAAACGAGACTGACGATGTGGCGACATTGCAAATAAACGCAGAAGTTAAGATTGATTTCAATTTGACTTCAAATAAATTCAGTATTAACGGAATACAAGCTAACAGAACAACCATTTTCGATTTGACAAAACCCGAAAATCACAGTGTTGTGATGTTGTTGATAAAACTTTTGCATAAAGGGTATGCTCTATCATGTATTACTCTTGAAAAGAGTTGGCAAACCGGACATTCGCCTGTTTATTTAGACTTGATGCTTCATAATCAGGCTAATAACGACATCTTCATGATTGAAGTTAAGGTATTTTCCGAATTTCAACGATTCGCCAATCCCGAAAATGAATCAAAAGTCAAGCAGTTGCTTTCGTATGCAATGCAGGAACAAACTACAAAGATTGCTTCTTTTTATGCCTACAATTTTGACGAAAGCAAGGATTATTTTGCAAATATTTATTGTAACGAACTGCGGGAACAGTCGCTAAATGCCGATGATTTTTTCGACCGTTGGAACAAACTGTTTGACGAAAATGATTATATATCAAACAATTCCGTTTTCAGCATAAATAAGTTGCCAAAAACTTACGAAAATCTCAAAAAAATCAACGAAAAAGACACAAAAACGTTGTTCAATCAATTCCTTACGATTTTGAGGTTAAATTCCATTTCAGACAAGCCGACTGCTTTTATGAAAATGATAAACCTGTTCCTTACAAAATTGGCGGACGAAATAACTGAAAATAAAGATTTTACAGTTAAAGATAAGCACGGCAACTTGTTTTCTTTGAACGGAATGAAATTTCAATATATTGACGGAGAAACTCCCGAATCATTTATGAAACGATTGAATGAACTGTACAAAGAAGGAATGTTGCGCTACCTGAAAAAAGAAGTGATTGATTATAGCGATGCGGAAATTGAACGCTTAATCAATGGAAACAGAAACGACCAACTGATGAAAGCATTCGATGATTTACGTTTGAAAAAGAATATAAACTTTTCATTTATAGAAATTTATGATGAAAATACATTTTTGGAAAATTATGGAGTTGTAAAAGATATAGTACGTTTATTGGAAAATTACAAACTTAAATACGAAACCAAGCACCAATTTTTGGGCGATTTTTTTGAGGAACTTTTGAACACGAGTTTAAAGCAGGAGGCAGGGCAATTTTTCACACCCTATCCGATTGTTGATTTTATGATAAATTCTTTGGATTTTGAACGAAGAATAACGAAAGAGTTGCAAAATGGCAGTCGTGATTTTGTACCGACTGTGATTGATTATGCTTGTGGTGCAGGACATTTTTTAATAAGCGCGATGACTGAAATTCAAAACATTATAGCAAATGTTAATGAAAACGGTTTGACAAATGAACAAAAGCGCAAGATAAGAACTTACAAGGAAATGCCCTATTCGTGGGCTGATGAAAAGAAAATTGTAGGAATTGAAAAAGATTATCGTTTGGCGAAAACTACTAAAATCGCATCATTTTTGAATGGAGATGGTGACGCTGAAATTATTGCAGGCGATGGTATTAATAGGTTTGATTGTAAAGAATATAAGCAAACTGTTTTATATTCGCTGGACCAAAAAAATGAAATTTTTGATTACGTTGTTTCAAATCCACCGTATTCTGTTGATGGTTTTATGCTGAATTTCCGAAAAAATGGAATTGATAAAACGTCAAATACATTTTCGTTGTTGATAGATGAAATTAACTCAAAAGACAGTGCAATAGAAATTTATTTTGTTGAAAGAATGTATCAACTCCTTAAAAATAATGGAATTGGGGCAATAATTTTACCGCAGTCAGTTTTATCGCAAGAAAAGTACGAAAAAATGCGGCGGTTTTTATTCGATAATTTCAAAGTTCTTTCAATGTTATTGTCTGCAGATATAACATTTTCAGGCACAACAACAAGTCCAGTTGTTTTGTTTTTGAGAAAAGAAAATATGAACAATAAAAAATATGAAATTCTTGTGCATCAATCGCCTAAATATTCAACGCCAACAGCTTCTAAACTCAAAAATAAAGAAACTGAATTTTTAGGTTATGCATTTAGTTCAAATCGCACTAAATCAGGAATAAGTATTATTGAAAATTCTGTTTTATCTAAACTTGCATATATTACAAAACAATTTATTGTTAAAGGAATAACAATGATTCCCGATGATTTGAAATCATATTCAAAAATAGTAAAATTAAGTGATATTTTACTGAATATTAATGACAAATATTGCGGTGACATTTATCCCAAACGAGTAATTTGTGATGGAAAACCTTTATCGGAGTTTTGTGATATCAATGAATTAAAAGAAATTGATTTTGCATCAGAAGGTGTACCGACAGCATATTTAGAAATTGGAGATATGAAGACTCAAACGCCATCAAAAAATAAAAGGTCAAATCGTTTATGTAAAAAAGGTGATATTTTGGTTTCATCGTTAACGCCTCGTAAACAAAAAATTGCAATTGCAAAGGGTAGTTTTATGTTAACAACGGCTATTCACGTTTTATCAAATTTTAAAAATGATAAAATTCGCGATAAAGTATTTACAGAATTACGAAAGGAACAAACTCTGCAACAAATGAACGCCTTGTTAGACGGTTTCAAAGTGACTTATGCAAAAATTTCAGATAAAAATCTGTATAACAATGTTTTAATAAGTATTTAAGCCAGATATGCATTTTTTCGAAAGTGTTTTACCGCAAAGGTCGCGAAGATAGGCAAAACTTGTTCTGAAAATTTAAAGGATGCAAGGGGTCAGGATTTTATGGTAAGAACTTTGTGTTCTTTGCTAAGCCTCTGTGTCCCTCCGTACCTGAGCAAGTCTTGCGGTAATATAATCAAGGTAATCACAAAAATCTTATGAAAATCAAGGTTCAGACAATTTTTCATTCCGTCATGAATGAATCGCTCGGTAGAACAGGAAACGCCACGCCCATATTCCCTCTTGCCGCAGAGCCTGTCCCGAACTTGTTTCGGGATAAGCGCCCTTGTTTCAATAGGATGCATACCCTACGGGATGCAGGTCTGTGTTTTATCGCATTTTTCTACCGAGCGCTGCAAACCTACGGCTTGCAAATTCGGCGTCCGAACCACGATTTTGGCAATGCCTGCCCCGCCAACGCGGGGATTAAGAAGATTAGCAGCATTTTGCTATTTTTCTTTTTTGCCTTCGTTTCCTTCGTGGTTGAAAAAAATCAAGGTAATCACAAAAATCTTATGAAAATCAAGGTTCAGACATTTTTGTCATTCCGTCAGGAATGAATCGCTCGGTAGAACAGGAAACGCCACGCCCATATTCCCGCTTGCCGCAGAGCCTGTCCCGAATTTGTTTCGGGATAAGCGCCATTGTTTCAATAGGATGCATACCCTACGGGATGCAAGTCTGTGTTTTATCCATTTTTCTACCGAGCGCTGCAAACCTACGGCTTGCAAATCCAGTGTCTGAATCGCGACGCTGCGTCATCTGCGTGTCCTCACCAAAATCGCGTGCATATTTTTTTTCAAAACCGCGATAATAATTTCCCGAAAAATATCTACCTTTGTCAGATTGTTTTAGAGCGTAGAATATAAATTGAAATATTGTAAAGATATGGAAAATAATGATTTAGTTGAAATTGTAAAGAAAAAAGCGCAGGTATGGCTGGGCAAGGACTACGATGCTGAGACTCGTGCCGAAGTTCAGGCATTGCTCGACAGGGACGACCCTACGGAGCTGATAGAGTCGTTTTACAAAGACCTTGAGTTTGGCACCGGCGGTTTGCGCGGCATTATGGGTGTTGGCAGCAATCGTATGAACATCTATACGGTAGGCGCTGCTACACAGGGACTTGCCAACTACCTGAAGAAGGAATTTGCGGCTCTTGACGAGATAAAAGTCGTCATCGGGCACGACTGCCGCAACAACAGTCGTCGCTTCGCCGAAGTGTCGGCTGACATTTTCTCGGCAAACGGGATACGGGTCTATCTCTTTGAAGATCTGCGACCTACGCCCGAAATGTCATACACGATCCGTAAGTTGGGTTGCCAGAGTGGTATCATCCTCACCGCCTCGCACAATCCCAAAGAATACAACGGCTACAAGGCTTACTGGGACGACGGAGCGCAGATGATTGCGCCGCACGACAAGAATACCATCGCCGAAGTGAACAAGATACGCAACGCCGGCGATATCCGTTTCAAAGGCAAGAAAGAGCTGATCGAAATCATCGGCGCCGACATTGACCGTCAGTATATTGCCGACCTGACCAAGATCTCGCTGTCGCCCGACGCCATCGCTCATCATCGCGATTTGAAGATTGTTTACACTCCGATACACGGCACCGGCGTGCGTATCATCCCCGCGGCGCTCAAGGCTTTCGGGTTTGAGAACGTCATTCACGTTGATGCTCAGGATGTTGTCAGTGGTGATTTTCCCACTGTCGTATCGCCTAATCCCGAAGAACCGGCTGCTTTGGCGATGGCTGTTGCGCGAGCCGAAGAAGTGGATGCCGACCTTGTTTTAGCGTCAGACCCCGATGCCGACCGTGTCGGAGCGGCTGTCAAGAACGACAACGGCGAATGGGAGCTTGTCAATGGCAATCAGACGGCTATGCTGCTCGTCTATTACCTCATCACCCGTTGGCGCGAGCTTGGCAAACTGCAGGGCAACGAGTATATTGTCAAGACTATTGTAACGACCGAGACCATCCGCGCCATCGCCGACCGCAACGGAGTGGATATCTACGATGTATATACCGGATTTAAATGGATAGCCGACGTGATGCGTCGCAACGAAGGCAAGAAAACCTATATCGGTGGCGGCGAGGAGAGCTATGGCTTTCTGTGTGAGGACTTTGTGCGCGACAAAGACGCCGTCTCAGCCTGCTGTATCCTTGCCGAGATGACCGCGTGGGCTAAAGATCGCGGGCTGTCGCTCTACCGACTGATACAGCAAATCTATGTCGAGTACGGCTATTCAAAGGAAGTAAATATCTCAGTAGTAAAACAGGGCAAGAGCGGCGCTGAAGAGATCGAAGCGATGATGAAACAGTACCGCGACAACCCGCTGACCGAGATTGCCGGCTCTAAAGTGGCGATGCTCTACGACTACGCCTCGCTCAAAGGACGCAGTTTTACCGATGGCGAGACCATCTCGATACACATGCCTACGACGTCTAACGTGCTGCAATACACGACCGAAGACCGTACGAAAGTGTCGATCCGACCGTCGGGCACCGAGCCGAAAATCAAGTTCTACTGCGAAGTGCATATCGACATCAAAAGCGCCGACGAAATACAGGCAGCCGAACAGAAAGCGCTCGAAAAAGTCGATCAGATAAAGAAATCGCTGGGAGTTTGACAGACTGAAAAACCGGATTCGGGGGACAAAAAGTAGGCATTTTAGAGAAAGCAAAACCGCCAAGCTCTTGATTTAAAAGGGTTTGGCGGTAAATTAGGTTGTTCTACAAGGACTCGAACCTTGAATTTCAGGACCAGAATCTGACGTGTTACCATTACACCATAGAACAATATCTGATTGCGGCGGCAAAAGTACATCTTTTTTTTTAATCTGCGCAAATTTCAGGCAAGAAAATGCACGATTTTTTTTCAAAAAAGATAAAACGCATCCGATTTGGCTGTAAATTTTAAATAAAATCAGTAATTTTGCAGGCTCAAAATACGGAACATTAAAACATGGAACAAACAAAAACCCTTGTTGAAGCCGTCGTAAAAGGCTTACAGGAAAAGAAAGGGCGTCGAATAGTAACGGTCGATTTAAGCAGTCTTGCAGGCGCTATATGCCGCTATATGGTCATCTGCGAGGGCAACAGTCCGGCGCAAATGTCGGCGCTGACCGACTCTGTGTGGGATTTTGCGCGTCGCGAAGCAGGCGAAAAGCCGCTCTCGATCGACGGCGGACGCAACGCGCCCTGGGTCGGCATCGACTATGGCACGGTGATGGTGCATATCTTCATGCCCGAACAGCGCACTTTCTATAACATAGAAAACCTCTGGGCTGACTCCGTGATAACTGAAGTTCCGAACAACGATTAACTGATAAAAAATGAACGCATTATGACCGATAATAACAACATGCTGCCCACCAATCCGAAACCGAAGTTTCGCTTCAATCCGAGCTGGCTTTATATCCTGATATTCGTAACGCTGCTTGGTTTTCTGATGATGAACGACTTCTCGACGACCAAAGTGTTGGACTGGACAGAGTTTTGCAAGTATGCCAACGAGGACGTTTTTGACAAGATCGTGGTCTCGAACCGTAGCAACACCATTGAGGCGACAGTGCGCAGCGACCGCCGCCAGCGCGTTTTCAGCGCCGAAGAGATACGTCTCGGGACGGCAAACAAGGTAGAGGTGAAAATCGCCTCGCCCGATAAATTCGCCGATTTCTACGACAAGGCGGTGCTGGAGCACAATATCCGTACCAGCGTCAGTTATCGCGACGGCGACGACACTATCTGGCATATCCTGCTGTCGTGGCTGCCGTTGATACTCATCATCACGATAACGTTTCTGCTGATGCGTCGCGTCGGCGGTGCAGCTATGGGCGGAGGCATCTTCAGCGTAGGTAAGTCTAAAGCGCAACTGTTTGATAAAGACGCACATACTAAAATTACATTCAAAGATGTGGCGGGACTTGCCGAGGCGAAACAGGAAGTCGAAGAGATAGTTTCGTTCCTCAAAAATCCGAAAAAATACACCGAGCTGGGCGGCAAGATACCTAAGGGTGCACTTCTCGTCGGTCCTCCGGGCACGGGTAAGACGCTCTTGGCAAAGGCTGTTGCCGGTGAAGCCAATGTGCCATTCTTCTCGCTGTCGGGTTCCGATTTCGTGGAGATGTTCGTCGGCGTCGGAGCTTCGCGCGTACGCGACCTGTTCCGTCAGGCTAAAGACAAAGCCCCCTGTATCGTGTTTATTGACGAAATTGATGCTGTGGGACGTGCACGCGGGCGCAATGCCAACTTTAACGCTAATGACGAGCGCGAAAGCACTCTCAACCAGTTGCTTACGGAGATGGACGGCTTTGCGTCGAACAGCGGCGTCATCATACTTGCCGCCACCAACCGTGCCGATGTGCTCGACAAGGCGCTGCTCCGAGCCGGACGTTTCGACCGTCAGATACACGTCGAGCTGCCCGACCTCAACGAGCGCAAAGAGATATTTAATGTACACGTGAAGCCGCTGAAAGTTGACGCTACGGTTGACACCGAGTTTCTTGCACGTCAGACGCCGGGCTTCTCGGGAGCCGACATCGCCAATGTCTGCAACGAGGCAGCGCTGATAGCCGCCCGCAACGGTAAGCCGAGTGTGCAGAAAGACGATTTTATGAATGCCGTTGACCGCATCGTCGGCGGGCTTGAAAAACGCTCGAAGATAACGACAGCCAAAGAACGCAAGTCGATAGCCTTCCACGAAGCCGGTCATGCCTCGCTAAGCTGGCTGCTCGAATATGCCAATCCGCTTGTCAAAGTAACCATTATCCCGCGCGGCAAAGCCCTCGGCGCCGCATGGTATCTCCCCGAAGAACGCCAGATCACGACGCGCGAACAGCTGCTCGACGAACTCTGCGCCCTACTCGGCGGACGGGCTGCCGAAGAGCTGTTCCTCGGTGAAGTGTCAACCGGCGCATCCAACGACCTTGAGCGCGTTACGAAGCAGGCTTATGCCATGGTGGTCTATTACGGTATGAGCGAGACGCTGCCCAACCTCAATTATTACGACTCGACGGGTCAGGACTGGGGTTTCGCCAAGCCTTACAGCGACGAGACGGCGCGACTGATCGACGAAGAAGTGAAACGTATCGTTTATACCCAGTATGAACGGGCGAAAACTATCCTTACGGAAAATGCCGAAAAACATCATCGTCTGGCGGATAAACTGCTTGATAACGAAGTGATTTATTCCGAAGATGTAGAACATATTTTCGGCAAACGGATGTGGGTCTCGCGCTCGGACGAGATTTTGGAGTTGAACGGTAAAAATGGAAAACAGGACGAAAACACCCCAGCCGAAGCTACGGGGACAAATGATACAAAACCTTGAAAAATATAATAGTAAGAGCAATAACGGGCATAATCTGTGTGGTGATAATAAGCGGGGCGATTTATTATCATCGCTACGCTTTTGGGGCGCTGTTTCTGATTATAACGGCGCTTAGCATTTGCGAGTTTCACACTTTTACCCGCAGACGCGAATTGCGTACAGTCAGCGCCATTCTCGGTATAGCTCTTTTTTTGTTGACCTTCTTTTATGCCTCAGGCGAAGGATGGGTTGGCTTATGGACATTCCTGCCTTACATCATCTTGTTGCTGAGTGCCCTGTTCGTGATAGGATTGTTACTGAAATCGGACGAGCGCTTCAAGCCTTGGATGATGGTTTTATTTGCGCAAATCTATTGCGCAGGCTCGCTCTCGCTGCTCAATTTTATCGCTTTCGATCCGCAGACACACGCCTATTCGCCATGGTTTGTGCTGCTCGTCTTTGTTTTTGTATGGCTCAACGATACGTGCGCCTATCTGATCGGTACGGCGTTCGGACGTCATAAAATGGCTCCCTGCATATCGCCGCTGAAGTCGTGGGAAGGCTTTTTCGGAGGTCTCGTCGTCGTGATGGCGGCGGCAGTCGCGTTTGCCCGCTATTTCACGGAGCTGATGTCGGCTTGGCAATGGATAGCGTTTGCTGCTATTGTTGTTGTCTTTGCCACTCTGGGCGATCTTGTCGAGTCGCTGATGAAACGCTCGTTTGGCGTGAAAGACTCCGGTACGCTGCTGCCTGGACACGGCGGCTTGCTCGACCGTTTGGACAGCGTGATCCTTGCCATCCCCGCCGTCTATCTCTTTATCACCTTTTTTATTCGAAATTAAACGTAAGGACGATCATCCGCGTTACGCCGCGCGATAATGCCTGCGTGTATTTGCGGTCAGTCTCGTGGATCAGGTCAACGCGGTTTTTCTCAACCACGTCGGCAAGCCCGAAACAGAATTTTATCTCCGGACAGAACTTGAAAAACGGCAGGTAGGTGTCGCAGCCGAAACCAACCTCAACGCCATAATCCAAGCCTTTCATCAGCAGCGGATTGCCTTTCTTGCGCCCTACATCAAGCGCCGCATATATCCCGCCAAGCATATACGGACGGAAATTGTTCAGCCGGTACGACGAATATTTCAGGTCGAGCGGGAACGAGATATAGTTTGAACGCACCGTCGTAATGACCTGCTCCTGCGTCTCCTGCTCGATAAACGTAAAATCCTTGTTGCCGAAATGCACCGTAGGCGTCAGCCGCAGGTTAAGGTACTGGTTGATAGCTAAATCGCCTATCACGCCGACACTCAATCCGGGCGCATAACTCGGTATTTCGGCAAACCATGTCTCGCCGTCGGTCGTAACAGCCCCGCTGTGCGACATAATCAAATCCTGAGTATGCAGACCGATATGAAAACCAAGATGATAGCGCTTCATATCGGCATACGGCTGGTTCTTGGGACGCTGCTTTTGCGCCACAACACCCCCGACAACCATACCGAGAATGGATACAGTCAGGATAAACCGTTTCAATGTCTTGTTTACCATTTATTTCAGTAATAACGGCGCGTGGGGGCAGTTATTGTGTTTTTTGTTTGGTGCACGGTTAAACGGTGCATGGTTGAAAACCCTTATCCCAAAACCCGCGCCCGCGATATCCGACCCCTTGCGAGGTCGAATAAAGCGGTGGGGTTAACTAAATTAAAATCCGATACGCAAAGCTACGCCGCAAACGGGTTCTTTCTTCGTTCCCATGCCTGTCGAGGCATAATAGAGATTGGGACGCAGCGAGAGTTCGCTGCCCTTGCCGGTGTTCCACGACAGGGAGGCGTTGCGGCGATTGATGCTGACAGCCGATATTGGAGCGTCGATCTGCGACCAGATTGATGCTGCAAGATATACGACAAGCCCTAATGCGAACGTCGCGCCCCCTTCGGGAGTCATCTCGTAGCTGTCTTCGTCGGTGGTTGCGATACCTCCGATCATACAGCCAAGCCCGACCGTTCCCGCAACAACCATTGCTGCGCCTTTGCCATTCTGACCGTTGTAGAACTGTCCGATACCCGGATAGAGATACGACAGAAACCATGCAAGAGCAGGCTGTTTGCGTTTGTACGTAGCCATCGCCATCGTCGTTTCGTACGTTTCGCCGACGAGAGCAGGGTTCAGCAGCGCAGCTTTAGCCGCTGTTTCGCTGCCGACAATTTCAGCCGCGGCGACTTCGTAGTTCGTCGCAGCAGGTTCATCACTTGCGGTTGCCGCATCCTGTGCATAAACTGACACCGCCATTAATACCGGCAACGAAAGGGTTGCCATCCTTTTCATTGAGCCTCGTAAGGCTGCTTTCAATTCTAATACTTTCATTTTGTCTGCCGACCCCCACACGCGAGCGGCTCGGCTGCTGCTTTAAATTAATGTTTGTGCCCGTTAGGGCGTTAAATAAATCGTCGCTGCAAAGTTATGGCGGCTTTTTGAGCTGTTTTTAGTACAATTGTATTAGACCCTGAAAAAAAATTAAAAAATATTTTTCTGTTGATAGGAAATAGTGTACATTTGTCGAAAAAATAAACTGATTTATCGGCAATGATTGACTGTATGGATATCTATTTACGCTATACGAAAGCGGGGTGGGGCAGGGCTGCGACGCTTTCTGCCGCCGTTTTGCTATGTTTTGCTTCGTGCGTCAGGCAGACTGAAACGGATGAGTTGCGGTTTGGCGAAATACGCGCCGTTTCGTTCACCGATGTCGAGTTTGACGACGGTTTCTGGCGTCCGCGTATGGAAATCAACCGCACGGTGTCGATACCTTCGGCTTTCGGACAGTGCGAGACCAACGGCAGGTTCGACAATTTCGCTCTTGCAGGCGGACTGATACGCGGCGAGCATCAGGGCGATTTCTCGTTCGACGACACCGACCCGTACAAGATCATCGAAGGCGCTTCGTATGCCCTTGCGATGCAGTACGACGCCCGTCTCGACGCTTATCTCGACAGTATGATTACGCTTATCGCCGCTGCTCAGGAGCCTGACGGCTATCTGACGACCTGCGTAACGAACAACTGCACCCGCCTGTCGAACTGGTGGGGACATTCGCGCTGGGAACGTATCAACAGCCACGAGTTGTACAACAGCGGGCATCTCTACGAGGCTGCTGTAGCGCATTTTCAGGCGACGGGCAAACGCTCGCTGCTCGATGTGGCGCTGAAGAATGCCGACCTCGTTTGCCGCACTTTCGGGCTTGGCGAGGGACAGATAAAATACCCGTCGGGACATCCGATTATCGAGATGGCGTTGGTGAAGCTCTATCGCATCACGGGCGAGAGAAAATATCTCGACGAGGCGCGCTATTTCGTTGACGAGGCAGGCAGGCTGTCGAACGGACGCAAGCCGGGGATTTACAGTCAGGATCATAAGCCGGTGCTCGAACAGGACGAGATAGTCGGGCATGCCGTCCGCGCGGGGTATTTCTATTCGGGCGTAACCGATGTGGCTGCTTTGCAGGGCGATACTGCGCTGTTCGATGCCGTAGTGCGTATCTGGGAAAATATGGCGGGGCGCAAGCTCTACCTCAACGGCGGCACAGGCTCGCGAGCGCAGGGCGAAGGCTACGGACCTGAATATGAGCTGAATAATTTCAATAACTACTGCGAGACCTGCGCTTCGATATCCGATGTCTATTGGTGTCATCGTATGTTTCTTGCAACCGGCGATGCACGCTATATCGACGTGATGGAACGCACGCTCTACAACGGACTGACGGCAGGCGTGTCGCTGAGCGGCGATCTGTTTTTCTACGACAATCCGATGGCGTCGGATGGCAGTCATCAACGTCAGCCATGGTTTGGCTGCGCCTGCTGTCCGGGCAATATAACGCGCTTTATGGCGTCGGTGCCGCTCTACAATTATGCTGCCGACGACGAAGGTATATATGTCAATCTCTACGTGCAGGGCAGGGGACGCATCGCGCTTGGCGGCGATACGGTTGCGATTACGCAGACTACACGCTATCCATGGGACGGCGATGTCAGTATGACGATAGCGCCTGCGACGGTCGGAGGGAAGAAGTTCACCCTCAGGCTGCGCATTCCGGGCTGGGCTGCCGGACATCCCGTGCCGACAAATCTGTACGAATATGTTGACGGCGTTCACAACAACATTAATATAAAGGTAAACGGCAAAAGCTGGTCGGTCAATACAGTGAAAGGCTATGTTGAGATAACGCGAACATGGCGCGATGGCGATGTCGTCGATCTGCATTTCGATATGCCTGTCCGCCGTGTATGTGCCAACGACAGCGTACGCTACGACCGCGGACTGCTGGCGATGGAGCGCGGTCCTGTGCTCTATGCCCTTGAAAGCATCGACCAGAAGGAAGCCTATCTCTTTGATATGGTCATCCCAGAGGACACAAAGATCGCCGACCGCTACGAAGCCGACCTGCTTGGCGGCGTCGTTACCCTGATCGGTACGGCAGAAAAAGCGGGCAAAGAGGTGGAGTTCAAAGCTGTGCCATACAACGTGTGGAACAATCGCGGACGTGGACAGCTGATGGTCTGGGCGCCTGCTTCGGCAGAATACGCTCTCACGCCGCCCGACACGACGACTATTGCAGCCCGTGCGCGGCAGGCGAAAGGCTGGGGTCTGAACGACGGCTTTGAGCCGACTTCGTCCGACGATGTGAACACGCCCTACCACTACTGGTGGCTTAAGTCGGGCACGGACGAAACGGTGGAGTATGAGTTTGCGCAACCGCAGACCGTCTCGGCTGTAGATGTCTATTGGCTGGCGTTCGATCATTACGATGTGTCGTATCGCGCTCCGCAGTCGTGGAAGCTATACTACAAGTCGGGCAATGGCTGGCGCGAAGTGTCCGAAGCTTCGGAATACGGCACCGAAACCGACTGCTACAACCGAGTGGATTTCGTACCCGTAACGACGACGGGGTTGAAGATCTCGGCACAGCTGCAGCAGGGATTTTCGGGCGGAATTATTGAGTGGAAGGTATTTTAGGGTATTAATTATTAATTTACAAGTTTATGAAGAAGTTATTTTTATTATCAGTAATGATTGTTTTTGGGGCTGTTGCGGTTTATGGCGAAGATGTGCCTGCGATAACGGCTCCTCCGGCGGAGCTTAATCTGCCGACGTTTTATAAGAAGTATCTGAATGCGAACGGGATACATATCATCTCGTCGCATCGTGTGCCCGACGAAGCGATGTATGCCGCATGGCGGACGCTGACGGGTCTGACGTCGATGCTGCCTGCCGAAGTGCTGGGTGCGATGACGAAAGTCAACACCCGCGTGGGCGTAATGGCGCGTTACGAAGGGACGACGGACATACCCGAACATGCCCATCTTGTCAACGACACGACGCTCAACTGGGATGTCCGTGCGCGCGGGCTGGGGGGAAGTTTGAGACTGCCGCTGAGCACCTGCGCCGAGGAAAATATACTCTGTTATCAGATAGACAAATATCACGCCGAGGATATTCTGATACACGAGTTTGCCCATTCGATACACCTCATTGGCGTGATAACGGCAGTACCGGGTTTCAACGACCGCATCCAAAAGCTGCTCGATAAGGCAAAGGCGGCGCATAAGTGGGACAACACATACGCGCAGACGAATATCGAAGAATACTGGGCTGAGGGTGTGCAGTCGTGGTTCAATGTCAATGCCGAAGTCGAAAAGCCCGATGGTAAGCACAATCAGGTCAATACGCACGACGAACTGAAAGCCTACGACCCGGATCTGTACGCTCTGCTGTCGGAATTTTTCCCCGTAGCTGAGGCTATAAGCTGTCATAAGGCGGAAAACAAGTATTCCGTGGATGAGTGAAAAAAACCGTAAGTCGAAAAAAAATTGCGTTTGAGATAAAAAAAATCGCATAAAAGATATACTGTAAGAAAAAATGTCATATCTTTGCAGCGAATTAATTTTAAATATGAATAAAAATGGCTTACGTTATTAGTGAAGATTGTATTGCTTGCGGTACCTGTATTGACGAATGTCCTGTTGGCGCTATCTCCGAGGGCGATATTTACCATATTGACCCGGAAATGTGTACCGACTGTGGAACATGCGCCGATGCTTGTCCGACAGAAGCGATACATCCCGCCTGAAATACCGGCGTGGAACGATTAATCAAGACGCGGGGAATAGCGCTATTCCCCGCGTCTTTCGCTTTTTTTGCTATAAGAATACGGGTATTTACGGAATAATTGTTACCTTTGCAGACGAGAAAATATAAGAAGCTCTTTAAAAACGATGATAAACAGGATTTTAATCCGCATTAAAGTGTTGCAGACCTTATTTGCCTGCTATCAGGGAGGCGAAAACGACTGCAAAGTTGCAGAAAACGCGCTGTTGATGAGTTTGCGCAGGTCGTACGACTTGTATTACTACTTTTTACTGCTGATAGTAGAAGTTACTTTTATGCAGGAGCGCAAAATTGATGCCGGACGGCATAAACTGCTTCCGACAGAGGAAGAACTTAATCCTAATATGCGCTTTGTTAACAATCGTTTCGTCCGCCAGCTCGGTTCAAACGCAATGATGCTGAGCTATGCCAAAGAACACGGCATTTCGTGGACAAACGAACAGGGCTTTGTCCGTAAGGTGCTCAATATCATCCTCTCATCCGACATCTACCGTGCGTATATGGACAGCGACGACGACTCGTATCAGGCTGACCGTGAGCTGTGGCGGGCTATATTCAAACATCTCATCAGCGGTAACGAAGATTTGCAAGCCGACCTCGAAGACATCAGCATTTATTGGAACGACGACGTGGAAATCATCGAGACCTTTGTCATTAAGACGATAAAACGCTTCGATGAAACGGCTGGCGCTGCACAGGAACTGCTGCCAATGTTCAGAGATCAAGCCGATTACGAATTTGCCGTCAACCTGTTTCGCCTCACTCTTCAGCAAAAAGACTATGTTAACGACATAATTTATCGCCATACCCGCAACTGGGACAGCGAGCGCGTAGCTACTATGGATATGATAATTATGCAGTTAGCGCTTACCGAGATGCTCAATTTCCCCGAAATACCCATCAACGTAACGCTCAACGAATATATCGACGCCGCCAAATATTACAGCACGCCCAAAAGCGCCGTTTTTATCAACGGAATACTCGATTCGATCGTAAAAGAGCTAAAAAATAAAAAAATATTGCTGAAAGAATAAAAATTATGCGTACTTTTGTCAGACGCAATATCAACGTTCGCGTACAATAAATAATAATATAAAGATATGAATTTACTGAACATTTTGCTGCAAGCCGCAGCCACCGACCCTAACGCATCGCCCTGGGCGAAGTACAACGGGTTTATTATGATTATCGCCATCGTAGCGATCTTCTATTTTCTGATGATACGTCCGCAGCAGAAGCGGCAGAAAGACATCCAGAAAGCCCGCGAAGCAATGAAAACGGGCGACAAGGTAGTAACAGCCGGAGGTATTCACGGGATAATCAAGGAAATAGCCGATACGACTATCCTGATGGATATAGACAAGGGCGTGAGCATACGCATCGACAAATCGTCGGTATTTGCCTCGTCGGAGGATATTCAACCCAAGTAAAACCTCAGGCAAATGGGTGTCGGAGCGGGAACGTTTTTCGGTTCGTTTCTCAGGAAGATAAACGTATTTTTCCGGCGGCAGGGTGGAGGAAATATGCTGATTTTCATCTGCTTTCTGTTGCTGTCGGCAGGCTTTTGGTATCTCGAAAGTTTGCAGGACGAATACGAAATCGCCATCGTGATACCTGTGCGCTACCGCAACACCCCTAATAACGTCATCCTCGACGACGACAACCCGCAACAGCTGTCTGTCCGCGTCCGCGATAAAGGTACTATTCTGGTTAACTATATGTGGTTCAACTCGTTTGCTCCTATTGACGTTGACCTCAAAGATATTGTTGCCGACAACCGGCGCGAGATGCTCGTTGATCGGCGAACGATTGAGTCGGCAGTAAGCCGTCAGCTGATTTCTTCTACACAGCTGATTGCCATCGAGCCGCAGACGATAGACGTAAATTTTACGGCGTTGATGCACAAAGATATACGTGTCGTGCCCGTCGTTGACCTCAAGACGCTGACAGGTTTTCAGCTGTCGGGCGCCATAACCGCCAATCCCGCAAAAGTGGATGTGTATGGCGATATGGCAACGCTCGATTCGCTTGTAACCGTCGAGACAGAGATGGTAGAACTGAAAAAAGCCGATAAAACGGTAACGGTTTCCGTCAAGCTGAAGAAGATTGACAAAGTGCAGTTTGCCACAGAAAAAGTCGATTTGACGATACCCGTTGAGGCGTTTACCGAAAAGCGGCTTGCCGTTCCCGTTAAGTGTAGCGATTTGCCGGCGAACTATATCCTGCGCGTATTCCCGTCGTCGGTCGAAGTGGTCTGCAACGTCCCGCTGTCGAAGTATAAAGACCTCGACGAGAGCGATTTTGATATAGCATTGCCGTTTGTCGAATACGAAACCAACCGCTCTGCAGGCAACATTCCCGTCAGGTTGACGCGGCAGCCCGATTTGTTGTCGCCGCCGACAATTAATCCCGCAGCGGTAGAATTTATCCTCGAACAGAAGCCATGACGACGATAGGTCTGACAGGCGGAATAGGCAGCGGCAAATCGACAGTAGGCTTGTTGCTGCGTGTTTATGGCATCCCTGTCTATGTAGCCGACGACGAGTCGAAGCGGCTTTGCGACATATCGCCGCGCTTGCAGAAAGAGCTGAAAGCGCTGCTCGGAGATGAGATTTACCACGGCAATATGCTGAATCGCCGTCTGATGGCGTCGCGGATTTTTGGCAATCCCGACTTGCTCACTCAGGTCAACAGCATCATTCATCCCGCAGTGTTTGAGGATTTCAGTCGTTGGACGGTGGGGCAGGACGCCCGTTTTGTTGCGCTTGAGTCTGCCATCCTGTTCGAGTCGGGGTTTGATGCCGCAGTTGACGCTGTGCTGATGGTGTATGCGCCCGAAAAGTTGCGCCTGCAGCGTGTTGTTGCGCGCGACGGTATGAGCGAAGCGCAAGTGCGCCTGCGGATGAACAATCAGTCGCCCGACGAAGATAAAATCAGTCGAGCCGATTTCGTGATATATAATGATGACAGTCAGTCGCTTATCAGGCAAACGAGACGCATTATGAACAGTCTTTCCGCCGGTCATTAGAAATTTTTTACATTAAATTTTTTCTTTTTTCGGTTGGAAACGCTATTTTTGCCTTCAAAAACAATAATAAAACAATAAGATTATGCTAAAATCAATCCTCTCTGTTTCAGGAAAACCCGGACTGTACAAAATGGTGTCGCAGGGCAAGAATATGCTCATTGTAGAGTCGCTTATCGACAAAAAGCGTATTCCCGCGTACAGCAGGGACAAAGTGATTTCTCTCGGCGATATTTCTATTTACGCGAAAGATGAAGATACGCCTCTGTATAAGGTGCTTAACGGCGTCAAAGCCAAAGAAGCAGGCAAGCCTGTGTCGTTAGACCTGACGAAAGCCACGCCCGATGAACTGCGTACGTATCTGGCTGAAATACTGCCGGATTACGACCGCGAGCGTGTTTATCCGACCGATGTCAAACGTCTGCTCAGCTGGTACAATTTGCTGTTGAAGGCGGGCATCACGGAATACGACCCGCAAGAAGACGACAAGGAAGAGGCGGAAAAGAGCGAAAGCGGTAAAGATGAGGCGAAAAAGCCTGCAAAAACGGCTAAAACGCAGACTGCCAAAGACGTATCGGCGCCGAAAATCACAGCTTCGACAAAAGCCAAACAACCCGTAGCCAAAACGACACAGCGTACGCGCCAGAAATAGCCTTATAAGCTGGTTTTCAGCACATACCCCTTTTTCGAGAGCGACCGTATCGCTATTGATGCGTCGGCTTTGATGGCTTTGCGGAGGTAGGTGATCTGCACGTTGAGGGCTAAGGAGTTGGCGTAGGAATTGTTGCCCCAGACGGCGTCGAGCAGCGTTTCGCGGGCGACGGCGGTGTCGGGCGTTGCAGCAAGCAGACGCAGTATGTCCGCCTGTCGCGATGTGATGATGGTCTTGCTGTTGCCGGTGCGCAGTTCGTTGGTGGTGAAGTTGAATGTTGTCGCTCCGAAGCGATAGACCTCTTCCGTATTGTCGGCGGCGCCCAGACGTTCACGTATCCGTGCGAGCAGCTCTTCGGGATAGAACGGCTTGGCGAGATAGTCGTTGCCGCGCAGGCTGAACCCTTTGAGGCGGTCGTTCTTATCGGAGCGGTCGGTAAGGAAAAATATCAGCGTGCGGCGGTCTTCGCGGCGTATGCGCTCGGCTACTTCAAACCCGTTGAGAATGGGCATATTGATGTCGAGCAGCACGAGGTCGGGCTTGACGGCGGCAAACTGTTCGAGAGCCAGCTGTCCGTTGCCCGCGTAAGTTACGTCGTAGCCCTCTTTTTCGAGAAAACGTTTGAGCACGAGCGAATATTTCAGGTCGTCGTCGGCAAAAAGGATTTTCAATCGCTGTTTCATTGCGGCAGTAATAAGGTTACTGTTGTGCCCCGTCCGGTGCGGCTTGCGAGCGTTACTTCGCCTCGATGCGCTCTGACAATCAAGCGTACATAGCTCAATCCCAGCCCAAGTCCGGGGATATTACGGTCTGAAATGTTTGTCCCGCGATAGAATTTGTCGAACACGCGCTGCTGCTCGGCGGCGGGAATACCGAAGCCGTTGTCGGCGACTGACAGCTCTATGCCTTTTGCCGTGCGGACGGCTTGAATGTGTATGTCCACCCTGTCGTGCGAATATTTTACGGCGTTCTCTATAAGGTTATTAAGCACATTGGCGATATGCACGGGGTCGGCTTCGGCTTCGATAGCTTCGTCGGGAAGGAAAGCGGTCGTGATGTTGACGGTCTTGCCTGCGGGCGTTTGCGTGAGGCGTATGACGCGGTCGGTGAGCGCTTTAAGGTCGAAACGCGAGCAGTTCAACGCCGTGCCCTCGCTGTCGGCGCGCAGCATATCTTTGAGCTTGTTGAGATAGACCGAGAGGTTGTCAAGCTCGAACATCGAGTCCTGCACGACCTGCTCAGTCGCCTCGTTGTCGCTGCGCAGATCGCGGTCGCCGAGGAACGACACAAACGTTTTGAGCGTCTGCACCGGACGTTTCAGCTCGTGTATCATCGTATTGACGAAATGTTCGCGCAACGAGCTGATTTTATGCTGTTTCATAATCGTTTTTATCTGGAAGCCGAAGCAGGCGGCAAGCAGCAGTATCAGTCCGAACGCCAGCGCCCACTGCATCGCCATACGGCTGAAAACGGGCTGGGGCGAGATGCTGAAAACAATCCTGACGCCCAGACTGTTAAGCGGATTATAGGCGTAGAAAACCTCGACTTGCGGGCGTAGCAGGCTGCCGGTGCGCTTCCAGTGCGACGTCATATACACGGTGTCGGCGTCGTGCCATTCCGTCGTCGTGTAAGCCGCTTCGGGGATGTCGGCGTGCAGGATGGAGTCGAGCCTGCCGATGTCGAAGGGATTGAAGCGGTCGGCTATCATGCGGTCGATGTCGTCTTTGAAATTTTCGGGCGGCAGCGATGCTTTCATATCGAAAATCAGGGGCGCAACATCCTGCCCGTCAGCCGTTTTAGCTGAGTCGGCGCCAAGATGGAACTGGAACATACGGTTATGCTGTTCCTTTGGTGTTTCGCCGTCGCCCGCCTCCTGTGCGACCATTTCGCGGCTCTGGACGATGTACATCATCGGCGATTTGTTGCCGCTGCGACGCATCTCATACTCCTTCTCACCAGCCGAAAGCGCACGCTCGGCAATCTCGGCTGAATAGGCGTCAATGACGTAACGATACTGATTATAAAGCCAGTACCCCTGCACTCCCACAGCTAAAAATGCTGCTCCAAGCGACAGCAGCCACACTATCCTGATACGTTTTTCCATCGCGATAACGTCAAATTAAACCGCAAAAATAACGATTTGCGGCGACAGCACAGCGCACTTGCAACAGGATTTTTTCTTCGGAATAATATTTGAGTAATAAAAAATGTGCGATTTTTAGTTTACCACAAATCCACATTCTTCGTAAACAGGTTTGGCAATGTCCGACTGCAACCAGCCAAACATCTTGTACGCCATCGAGTTATGATCCAAATCGCTGCGTATGGCAACGTGCACCTTCGAGATGAACGGGTAGGTTTCGTCCCTGACCGTCGCTTCGTCGGGAAAGACGCCGTTGATGGCTATTCGCGGCACAACAGCATTGGACGTCTTCATTATCAACTCTTTATAATTATTAAAAGTATAACATATAGCGTTGTCGTTTTCGATGACTTCGGTGAAAACCCACGACATCTGTCCGATGGAACTTTCGGGAAATTCAGCCATTTCGAGGTCGCCCATAACCACTTCGCGCATCACTTCTTCGCTGCCCGAGTTGCGCGGGCGGGTATAGACCTTCATCTCGGCATCCTGTCCGCCAACCTGCGCCCAGTTGGTTATCTCACCGGTATAAATACGCTGTACCTGACTGACAGTCAGCGATTTTAAGGGATTGTTAACATTGACTACGAACACGAAAGCGTCGGAGGCGACAGGCGCTTCGATAAGCGAGACGCCTTTTGAGCGGGCATATTCCGCTTCGTCGGGCGATAAGGTTCTGTGTGTCAGAATGATGTCGGCAGCGCCGTCGATCAGGTTGACGAAAGCGCCGTGCGTTTGTGAGGTTTTTACGCGCTCGGTAAAGATGGCGTATTCGTCGTCCGTAAGCGCCTCTCGTACAGGGAACACCTGCCATTCGGTCATTATAGCCGGCTCTTGCCAATAATAGGGCAGGTCGAGCAACTTGCAGGCAATCATTGTGTTGAGATGTCGGCACGACGTTGAGCCGTCGATTCTGGGCAGGTTATCGAACGAAATGCCGTCAATGCCAATCGTTTCTATTGGCTCAACAATTTTTTCGGGCTTGTCGCATCCTGCCAACAGCGTCGCAGCGAGGCAGACAACTGTAATAAATGGTATTTTGTTCATAAATGGTATATTGAGTTTAAAATTCGTTTTTTTTTTGATGCAAAGATAAATAAAACGACAAAATAAACCGCGCTCAAAAGCCGTTATAAAACAAAAATTCTAACGATGACGGTCGGTCTATTTCTCAAACGGCTCAACAAAAATAATCCTGTTCGGGCGCTTGCGGTGGACTGACAGGCTGCCTGTTCTTTTTAGCGACACAGGACAATCGGTAAAAAAAAACCGAACAAATAATGTTGCACGGAAAGAAATAATGCGTATCTTTGCATCAACGAAATATTGGAAAATATAAATTATTTCACGATGGAATATACAGCAATAGTACAGCAGACAGAGGATGGTTGGTACGTAGCTCAATGCGAACAGATACCCGCAGCTATCACGCAAGGCAGAACGCTGGAAGAATTGGATGAGAACCTCAAAGATGCAATTTCGTTGGTCATTGAAATCGAAAGGGAAGAAGCAATGAAGCGGTTTAACGGAAAGCAAATCTTTCACAGGACTTTGGAATTGGCATGAAACGGCTGCAACTGATCCGGTTTATTCAGGAACATGGTTGTGTCCTTGACCGTGAAGGCAATAATCATTCCGTTTTTAGGAATCCGAGTAATGGGCATCGCTCAACTGTCGCCCGTCATTCGGAGATAAAAGATATTATGGCAAATATCATTTGCAATCAACTGGGGATTCCCAAAATCAAAGTAGTCAATAAACCATCCAAATAATATTCAGTAAAAAAAAACGATTTTGTTTTGTGTGTGAAACAAAAAAGAAGCATTTTTGTGCCGTCAACGAAACAATATTCGATTTCAGGTTTGCTATGACTTGTCTGCCGATACCGAAACTTTCGACCGTGAAACAGGAGCGTTGGTAAAACTAAGTAAAACGCTCGAATGTGATAAGTGCCTGATTATCACGTATGACGAAGAAAAGACCCTTTCCGAAGGCGGAATAGATATCGAAGTCATTCCGGTCTGGAAATGGTTGCTGCAAATTGTTTAAACAGAGATCTGTTCGGGCGCTTGCGGTGGACTGACAGGCTCATTCTAAACACGAAGGCGCGACGGATATTTGCATTCCGTTTTCCTTAGCGCCGTCGTGTTGAATATTTCTGCCATCTTTTTGGCATCACACCTCGCGTTCTTGCGCAAAATAATATTTCCGTAATAAAATTCCGATCTTCGTTGCAGTTGAAAGCGCTATCTTTGCGGCGTCAAACTTTTAAAAAAGGAGGTCGATTATGAATTTATCAAAAGTAATTATGGTGGTTGTTGCCGCGTGTTTTTTATCGGCAGGTGCGAGTGCGCAGGTCGTTGTCAGGATTACGCAGGGCGAGGGCGAATTGAAGCGCGAACCGATTGACGATGTGCTCATTACGGTCGAATACGAGATGAGCTACGTCGCCGACACCTCGAAACGCGACAAACCCGAAAAAGAGATGATGATGCTGAAAATCGGGCGACGGACGTCGTCGTTTTACAGCTATGCGCGTTTCGTTGCCGACTCGGTGATGAAAGCTTTGCAGGCGAGCGGCGCGTCGATGGAGACGATGGGCGAGCAGATGGCGAAGTACCAGAGCCGCATCAGCTATCAGATTTACAAAAATCATCCGCAGGGCAAGGTAACGACGCTCGACGAGCTGGCGGCGGGGCGTTATCGCTGCGAGGAGGCGAACGAGGCGCCACAGTGGGAGCTGACCGACGAGACGGCGACTATCCTGTCGTATCCCTGCCGGAAAGCGACGTGCAGTTTTAAGGGGCGCGATTACGAGGCGTGGTTCACGACCGACATACCGCGCAGCGAGGGTCCGTGGAAGCTGCAAGGCTTGCCGGGGCTGATCCTGCGCGCTCAGGATGCACGGCGCGAATATGCGTTCGAGTGCGTGGCGCTGGTACAGGAGAAAGGCGATGCGAAGATAATGTATGGCGACAAGGGTTACGAACCGGTCAGCCGCAAAGACCTGAACCGTCTGTTCGAGCGTTTTGCCGCCGACCCGATAGGCTATATCCAGTCCACTTCGCCGAATGTCAATGTGCACTTTCGCAACGAAGCGGGCGAGTCGATCCGTCCGAAAAATACGCCCTACAACCCGATTGAGCTGGAACAATGAGACGTCGTTTGATGGTCGTTTGTGTGGCGATGCTTGCGGTGTCGGCTTGGGCGCAGACAACGTTTCGCGGCGTCGTCGTCGATGAGCAGGGCAAGTCTGTGGAGTTTGCCACCGTCTCGCTGTTGCAGGGCGCAGGCGAGCGTATGGTCGGCTATACGCTGACGAATGTCGAGGGTGCGTTCAGCCTTACGACACGCTATCCGACTGATTCGCTGCAAATTGCCGTCTCGATACTTGGCTATGCCACCGTCAAGCAGGCGGCGCAGGCGGGCGTCAACTACCGCTTCGCCCTTGCGCAGGAGGCTATCCAGCTCAACGAAGTGGAGGTGCGTGCAGGGCGGGTTTTCGGCAAGCAGGACACGATAAACTACGATGTGTCGCGTTTCATCGCCGATCAGGACGAATCCATCAAAGACGTAATCAAGAAGATGCCCGGAATCGACATCAGCAGCGAAGGGAAAATATCGTACAACGGCAAGGATATCAGTAATTTCTATGTCGAAGATATGGACTTGTCGGGCGGTCAGTACAGCCGGATAACCAATAATTTGCAGGCAAAATCGGTCGAAACGGTGCAGATACTCGAAAATCATCAGCCCATTCGCGCTCTGCAACAGAAGGTTAACACCGAAGATATAGCGTTGAACCTGAAACTGCGACCGGAATTTCGCGACCGCTGGATGCTCACGCTGCAAGGCGGCATCGGCGCATCGCCCCTGCTTTGGGACGCCACGGCAAATGCCATCCAGCTGCTCCGCAACAGCCAGTCTGCGTATTCGTACAAGACAAATAACACGGGTAACGACGTCGCCGCCGAGCAGAACATCTTTATTATAGGCAGGTTAGGACAGGTCAGCGAGCCGTCGCAGCGTTCGTTTCTGAGCCAGCCCTCGCTGACGGCATCGCTCAAAAAGGAAAGGTTGCTGTTTAACGATGTACATACGCTGTCGGTTGACCGCATTTACAGGATGAGTGAGACTAACCGCCTGCGTATCAATGCCGGATATACGCACGACGAGCGGCGGCAGGAGCGCGGCAGCGAGACTTCGTATTATCAATCGGACGACACGGTGAATATCGCCGAGCGCAGCGCTGTACGTCTCGGTTCCGACAAGGCTGAACTGTCTGTCAATCTGGAAAATAATGCCGACGAAACCTATCTTACCAACCAGTTCAAGGCGACGGGAAACCGAGAAAACAGTTTTGGCGATTACAGCGGCGACAAGCCTTTCACTCAGCATATTACGACTACGGATGTCGGCGCACGCAACGACTTCAAGACCATCCGCAACCGCGACGATTACACCTTGCAGTTTCACTCGCTCGTGCGCTACAACCATCTCCCCTCGCTGCTCGATTACGGCGCAGGGCTTGAAAAGCTGACGCTCAACACGTTCTATACCGATAATTCGCTCGCTTATATCAGGAAACGGGGCAATATCACGCATCAATACACGGCAGGCGTCAACGGACAGCTTAACAATATCCGCGACGGCTATTCGCCCTACGTCATTCCGTCGTGGCAGCTGAACACTGTGATGTGGAACGTCGCCTTCTCTACGACGCTGATTTACACTGCTTTCCCGTCGGCAGGATGGAACCGTTTCGCCGTCAATCCCTCGCTGTCGGTGCGTTACAGGATGAATTATGCATGGCAGTTTTCGGCTTCGGGGCGCTATGCCGAAAGTTATGGCGACATTCTCGGTTTCTACGACAAGCCTTTCGCGACCGATTATCGCACGACGATGAATAATAACGGCATTATGGCGGTCAACCGTCAGCAGGCTTATTCGCTTTACGGCGAATACAAACGCACGGTCAGGGAGTTTTTTACGACGCTGACAGTCAGTCATATACGCACTCACCACAACCGCATAACCGAGCAGAATTTCGAGGGCGACCGTATGACGCTCACAGCCCGCGAACTGCCTAACAGCTCGACGATGTGGAACATACGCGGGACGATTTCAAAAGGTTTTTACGATTACGGCTTGAAGCTGTCGCTCGATTACGCGCTGAACAAAAGCCGTGGCGAGCAGCTAAATCGCGGTGAACGAGTGCCTTACGAAGCGGCTTATATGCAGTATGAGCCAAAAATTGCGTGGATGCCATCGCGTTGGGTGGAGTTGTCGTACGAATCGCAGTTTCGTTACGGAGGCTCAAAAATCGGCGATTTCACCAGCCTCGCGCCGCTGCTCAACATCGTTCAGAAGTTGCAGCTCTCGTACGAATGGTCGGATTTCACCCTCCGCTGCTCGACCGATCATTATCACAACGACGTCAGCAGTTCGCAGTCGGTCGATGCCTTTCTTGGCGACGTCTCACTGCGCTGGCGTACAGGCAAATGGCAACTTATCGCCGCCGTCAGCAATGTGTTCGACAAGCGGCAGTACAGCTACACGGAATACTCGTCCATACAAAGCTATACTTCGTGGATCAACATACGCGGTCGCGAGTTTCTGCTCTCGGCGCGGTATGTGTTTTGAGTTTTACAACATCCGCAGCGCGTCTCTGATTTCAGTGAGCAGCTTAATATCGGCAGGTGTCTCAGCCGGTTCCGGTTTAGCTTCTTTCTTGTGCGAAATCTTGTTTACAGCCTTGATGACAAGGAAGATAGCAAAGGCGATGATAACAAAGTTGATCAAAATCTGTATGAAATTGCCATAGCCGATAGCAATTTCGGGCGACAACATCAGGCTGCCATCGAAAGAATATTCCTCCCTTTGCAGTACGATTTTGAGGTCAGAGAAATCCACGCCTCCGAGTAGTAATCCTAATGGTGGCATTATCAGGTCGTTAACTAATGAAGTAACAATCTGTCCGAAAGCGCCGCCGATGACGATGCCCACTGCCATATCGAGCACGTTTCCGCGCATGGCAAACTCTTTAAATTCTTTTATAAACGCCATACAATCATCTGTTATTGAAGTTAATAAATGTTATTTCGTTACTTTTTCGAGCCATTTCACCATCGACAGCATCACTATCATTGATACTGCACACAGAACCGTAAACAGCGACCAGCACACCCAAATCGGATATTTGTTATATAGCCATGGTCCAATCCAGAGCAAGCCGTTTCCTACTGCTGTTGCGGCAAGCCACAAACCCTGACACAGTCCCTGAAGATTTTTCGGGGCTACTTTCGAGACAAACGACAGACCGAGCGGCGAAATGAACAGTTCGGCAACCGTCAGGAAAAAATACAGCACTATGAGCACCCACGGTCCGGCTTTAAGTCCTTCGGAAACTGTTTCCGACATTCCTCTGAAATCGGTAGCAGAAGGATAACCGTTGATATTTGAAATAATAGTAATAAACAAATATGCAATTGCTGCAATTCCCATACCGTAGGCAATTTTCTTCGGAGTAGAGATGACTTTGCCGCGTTTAGCCAAAGCGCCAAAAATCAGCATAATTATCGGTGTGAGCAAAATCACAAAGAATGGATTGATAGCCTGCCATATTTCGGGCGGTACGGTACTCGTTACCACAAAATCGCGTGCAAAAAGCGATAGCGATGTGCCGTTTTGATGGAACGAAAACCAGAAAAACACGGCTATTCCCAGCACGGCAAACAGAGCATAAATGCGCTGACGAATTTCATTTGCCATTGCCGCTTTTTCGGCAGCTGTATAATCTTCCACTACTTTTGCCGCTTTCTTGGCAGGATTGGGTAACAGTTTTTTACAGAAAACAAAGATGATAAGCGAGATGAGCATTGCAGCTACCGAAGCGATAAACGAATAGTGAACGCCGGTATTGAAAACGTCCAAATATTGCGAGCAGAATGTCGTCAAATCGCCCGAAACACTGCCGCCCACTTTGGTAGCCAGTTCTGTCAGATTACTCAAACTGTCTGCCGCTATGCTTGCGCCCTTCTCAATGTATTCGTGGCAAAGAGCAGGCAGTTTTGCGTTATAAATCAAATCGTGTTTGCCAAGCCACCAGCTGCGCAGCAGAGGCGCAACAAAGGGCGCAATCAAACCGCCTATATTGATAAATACATAAAAAATCTGAAATCCCGAGTCGCGACGCGATTTGGCTATTTTCAGCGCTTCTTCGCCTTCTTTTGCCGCCTCCTGTTCGAGATTGTCGTACATTTGCCCTACGATTGCCTGCAAATTCCCTTTAAACAGTCCGTTACCGAAAGCGATGAAAAACAAAGCCACGCACGTCAGCGGCAACAGCCAGCCAATGTTGTTTGCGGTAGATAAAATCGGAATCGACAGAATTATGTATCCGGTTGCCATTACTATCAAACCCGACATTATCGTGCCTTTGTAATTTTGCAAACGGTCGGCAATAAGCCCGCCAACCAAACTTAAAACATAAATTCCGGCATAAAAGCACGAATAAATTATACCGCCGGTTTCTTCACTCAAACCGAATTTTGAACATAAAAACAGCAGCAGCACGGCATTCATAATGTAGTAGCCAAACCGTTCGCCCATATTCGACAGGGCGGCGCCAAGTAAACCTTTAGGATGATTCTTAAACATAATTATCTGATTATTTATTAGTTATAAGTTTTATTTCTTATCTTTTATTTTTTATTTAATTAATTGAATGAATATCATTGAATTATCTGCTTCAACGCCCCCGTTTCGGGATAGAAAATCACCTTGACGGGCTTCTTTTTGTCCTCGAACATCACGGGCGCGAGAAGCTCGTAAGTGCCAAACTGAACGACCTGTACTTCGCCTTTAAACAGCGAGTTACGCCCATAAAGAATTTCAACTGAGGCTTTGCCCGGCACGTTATAGACTATACCTTTCTGCTTTTCCTTTTTTTCTGCTTCTTTCGGCGTCAGCGTAGGCGCCGTTTCGGTAGCTTTCAGGTTGATAATCACCGGCTCACCGCCGAGGTCGTCGGCATCGAGAATACCAAGTTTGCGTGAGAAGCGAAACAGCACCTCTTCGTCGAGGTTTTCGTGCGGGACGAGCGTAACGTCGTAGTACGATGTCTCCGTCGAGCGTGTACCCGTAAACAGGCTGGTGAGGGCTTTTTCCTGATCTTCGAGCTGCTTGATAACTATTTTCATAGCTTCGCCGTCGGGCGGCAGGTTTTCGGCGTCGCCGGTGAGAATGTCCATTTTGCTTTCGCGGATGCGATAAATCTGTTTGGCTGCCACTTCAGCCTGTCGCGCTACGGAGCCTGCCATCAGAAATTCTTCGGTAAAGTGCGCCGATGCGTCTATTCGGGCGGCATCCTGCGAGCTGGTTTTCGGCTTATTGACCGGCGTAGGCGAGGGGAACGAGTAGTCGGTGTTGATAGCGCACAGCAGCCCGTCTTCGGTAACGTAGATATAGGGCGCGACCGTACCGGCTTTAAACTCAACCGTGTATGAACTGTTTGCGTCGGGCACGCCTTTGTTTTCGAGCGTGATTTCGCCGAGCGAATAGCTGGCGCCGTCTTCCGTAATCGCGTCTTTCACACCGAGATACTTTTCGGCATAGCGGTAGTACGGACCGGCTTTGTAGGTTTCTTTCACTACTTCGGCGGTGATAATCAGCGAAGTAATGGGCAAGCTGTAAGTCGCCCCGTAGCCGCTGGCTTTCGTTGCTATTCGCTTTTCGACCCGAGTTTGCGACATCAGGACAAACTGGCTCGCGAACATTAATATAATAAAGTATATATATCTCATCTTCGTTTTGTTAAGAACCATCATTTTGAAAATTGACAGCACAAAGCTACGAATTATTTTTTTATCAGCTGCGATTTTGCCGTAAAGTTTTTTGAAAAACCGAATAAATTTCTTAAAATTATTCAAAAATCCATTTTTTTTTTTTTTATAAATCACGTTTTTGGATGAAAATAAACCAAAATAATGGAATTTAATATCCTTATAATAAATAATATAGCATAAAATATTTTTAATCGACGCCTTTTTGAGGCATTTGGATGAGGCGCTTTGATATTCGGGTAAAAGGCGTAACTTTGCGGCTTTAACGTAAATTTAATATTAGGATGCAAAAATGTAATTTTATTGTCTTGGCGACTGCACTTTCTTTGATTAACCTTAGCAGTTGCCGGCAAGCCACATCGTCCGACACCGGATTGAATGATAAAGAAAAGACGGTTTTTCAGGTTAGTGGCGCTTGGGAACCGGGTATCGACATTCGTTCCGATGTTGCGATCGTTTATGGCGCTTCAGAATCGCCGGAGGATTTTCAGAAAAAGGTGCAGTCGTGGCGCGATCGCGGCTATATCACTCATTTTATGACAGGTATAGCTTGGGGCAGTTATGGCGACTATTTTTTCGGCAAATGGGACGGCAAGCAGCATTTCGACGAGGCGCAGGTGCGTATCACGGGCGACACTGTTTGGCACGGAGGCTATAATCCTTATATCGTACCGACACGCAACTTCCTGAAATTCATGAAAGAAGAGCGCATCAAGAAAGTGATCGATGCCGGAATTGATGCCATTTATCTCGAAGAGCCGGAATTTTTCGCCTATTCGGGCTATAGCGACGCCTTCAAACGCGAGTATGAGGAGTATTACGGTTTCCCGTGGCGACCGCAGCACGAATCGCCCGAAAATACTTACCTGTCGAACAAGCTCAAATATCATCTCTACTATCGTGCGATAGATGAAGTGTTTACTTACGCCAAAGAATACGGCAAGAGTAAAGGGCTGAATGTCAGATGTTTTGTGCCGACACATTCGCTTGTCAACTATTCGGTCTGGCAAGTTGTCAGTCCCGAAGCCAGCCTTGCCTCGATGCCCTGCGTTGATGGCTATCAGGCGCAGATATGGACGGGCACCTCGCGCGAACCTGTTTATTACAAGGGCGTCGCCAAGCCGCGTGTGTTTGAAAATGCACTGCTCGAATACGGCTCAATGGAGTCGATGACGCGCCCGACAGGTCGCAAACTCTACTTCAATATCGACCCGATAGAGGACATTCCGCACGACTGGGATTTCTTCAAACACGGATACGAGGCGACGTTTGTAGCCCAGATGATGTATCCATCAGTCGCCAGCTACGAAGTGTTGCCGTGGCCCGGAAGGATTTATCACAACACCTACCGCACAAATCCCGACAGCGACGAGCGTCAAAAAATACCGCGCTGGTATTCGTCGCAAATTCAGGTAACGATGAACTCGCTGAACGGTATGCCCTTATCGAAAACCAAGATGAGCGGTTCGCACGGCGTAGGCGTAGTTATGGCAAATTCGATGATGTTTCAGCGCCGTCCGTTAGCTAATGCAGGCGAAAACACTGCGCCCCACAGCGGCGAGCTGATGAATATGTCTGCCAACTCCGAAGACCCGCAACTGTCGGGCTTCTACGGACAGGCAATGCCGTTGCTGATGCGCGGTGTGCCGGTCGAAATTGTCCACCTCGAAAATACGGGCTATCCCGAAACGCTCAAAGATATGAAGGTGCTTATCCTCTCATATACGACGCAGAAACCGATGGAACCTGAAGCCCACAAACACATCGCCGATTGGGTCAAAAAAGGCGGAGTGCTCGTCTATTGCAGTCGCGACGACGACGATTTCCAGACCGTCCGCGAATGGTGGAACACCGACGGCAAGCATTATCAGCATCCCGTTGACCATCTTTTTGAGCTGATGGGCATCAAAGCCGTTGCTCCCGAAGGGCTGTATTCGTATGGCAAAGGTGCCGTGCAGGTCATCCGCCAAAATCCGAAAGAATTTGTGATGGAGCCTGACAACGACGACAGTTTCGTAGCTACGGTCAAAGCTCTCTACGAAAATCAAGCCCGCGGCGGCAAGATGATTTTCAAAAACAGCTTTTATATCGAGCGTGGACCGTTCGACCTGATCGCTGTGATGGAAGAAGGCATTGACCGGCAGTCGTTTACTGTTGACGGCAGCTTTATCGACCTGTTCGATTCGCGCCTGCCTGTCATCACCCACAGGGAAGTGAAGCCGGGCGAACAGGCTTATCTGTATAACCTGAAACGTATTACCAACAGCAAGAAACCGCAGGTGCTGGCTGCCGCAGCGCGGGTTTACGACGAGCAAACGGACCAGTCGTCGTACTCGTTCACGGTGAAAAGTCCCGCAAACACCACCAACGTGATGCGTGTGTTGCTGCCTGCCGAGCCTAAAACGCTGACAGTTACCGCTCCCGACGGCGCTGCGCTCGAAACCGAGCAGTCGTGGGACGCCGCCAGCCGGACGTGTTTCCTTAGTTTTGAGAACTATCCCGACGGCGTGAGCGTCAGGGCTGAATGGTGAAAGCAAATCAGTATTGGATGTTTACATAATCAACTTATTATCAACTAAATACATTATTTTTTTTTAATTAAATTCCAATAAACATGAAAAGTCAATTTTCGATTTTATCTGAACGGGGAATATGGCGCAGGGCATTATGCCTGCTGTGTATCCTCGGTTGTTGCTCATTGGCTGCTTTCGGGCAGAAACGGGTAACGGGAACAGTTACCGACGTATCGGGCGAACCGGTCGTCGGAGCTAATGTTGTGGAGAAAGGCACAACCAACGGGATTATGACCGACCTCGACGGCAGATTCGCGCTGGATGTAGCCGGTAGCAATTCCGTATTGCAGATTTCTTTCATCGGCTACGTTACGGAAGAAATCACGGTCGGCAGCAGCTCGTCGTTCAGCGTAATGCTGAAAGAAGATGCTCAACTGATTGACGAAGTGGTTGTTATCGGTTATGGTACGGTGCGCAAGTCAGACCTGACAGGCTCGCTCGTGTCTATCTCCAACGAGAAGTTCAAAAACCTGCCGCAGGGCGGAGTAACGAACATTCTACAAGGAAAAGCTGCCGGTGTAAACATCACCACCACCAGTGGCGCAGGCGAGAATAACATCCGTATTCGCGGTATCACTTCGCTTAACAAGAGCAACGAACCGCTCTGGGTTGTCGATGGAGTGATTGACGGTCAAATCGGTAACTTCTACGACATACAGTCGATCGAAGTACTGAAAGACGCCTCATCAACAGCGATTTACGGTTCGCAGGGCGCTAATGGCGTTATCCTCGTAACGACCAAGAAAGCTCAGGCAGGCAAAGCCCGTGTAACGTTTGATATGCGTTACGGATGGAAAACCCTGCGTAAGACGCCCGACCTGCTCAGTCCGTATGAATATGCGACGGCATGGAACGACTTCAACGGCACAGGCGCTATCTCCGACGCGGATATGGCAGCCTACAAAGCCGGTACGAAAGGCATCGACTGGATTGACGTGATGACACAGACGGGCTTCAGCCAGAACTACAACCTGAATATTTCGGGTGGCAGCGGCAATACGCGCTATGGCATTACGGTCTGGGGTGGCGACACCAAAGGACAGCTTGTAACGACGACCTCGCGCGACTACAATGTCAAGGCGACGCTCGATACCGACATCTCGCCGTGGCTGAGCCTTTCGGGTTATATGTACGGATACACCAATACGGCTCATAACAGACCGAGCCAGGGCGTATTCTCCGACATCGTAATCTTCACTCCCTGTATGGAAATTCAAGACGAAAACGGTGTATATAACATCGACCCCTTCTCGCCGTACGGCAACAGCCCGCTCGGCGAAGTCAAAGCGAAATACACCGACTACGAAAATGCCGGAATGACGGGATTTGCCGATTTGAAAGTGAAATTTCCTGTTGATGGGCTGACGCTCTCGTTGCAGGGTTTATACACCCGCAAACAGGCTATCGAACGCTATTTCAAGTCGTCGAAGCTCTATCTCAACTCGCCTAACGAAGCCTCGAACCGCTCGGATCAGGAATATTCGTGGCGTAACATTAACAATCTGACCTATCAGAAAGAGTTTGGCGACCACCGCTTTACCGCAATGGGCGTTGTCGAGCTTTACAAGAGGGAATGGAGCCGTATGCTCGCCCGCGCGCGCAACCTTCCGCAGGAAGAAGTAGGGCACTGGCGACTTCAGACAGGCGCCGACCGCGAAGCCGAAAATGATTATCAAAACTCGGCTATGGTTTCGGCTTTCGGACGTATAATCTACAGCTACAAAGGCAAATATCTGTTCACCGGAACGTATCGCGCCGACGCGCCTTCGCAGTTCCGCGACAAGTACAAATGGGGCTATTTCCCATCAGCTGCCATCGGTTGGAATATGGGCGAAGAAGATTTTATGAACAAAGACATGATACAGCAGCTCAAGCTCCGCGCCAGCGTAGGATCGACAGGTAATCACGGTGTGGGCGCTTATGCCACTCTTGCCGAACTGACGCAGGACAACGCCGTGTTCGGTCTTAACCAGCAATTCCCCGGCTTCTGGCTGAACAAGTTTACCAATCCTGATATTCACTGGGAAAAAACTATTCAGTATGACCTCGGTTTCGACCTCGGCATTTTAGACCAGCGCCTCAATCTGACTGTTGACTGGTTTAAGAAGAATACGACCGACCTGCTCTTTGAAAAGAACCTGCCGCTGTATAACGGTGGCGGAACGGTTTGGACTAACCAGGGCAGTATGCAAAATACGGGCTGGGAATTTACGGTTAATGCTTATCCTGTACAGACTAAAGACCTGATCTGGGAAACCAACCTTACGGCTACATATACTAACAACGTCATCAAAGACCTTGCCGGCGAGGAACGTATTATCCCCGACCAGACACGCGGCGGCAAACTTTCGGCTTGCTTCGCAATGGAACCGGGCAAACCTGTCGGCGTGTTCTATCTGTTCGACTGGGCTGGCTTCGACGACGAAGGCGCCAACCTCTACCGTACGGCAGATGGCGGTCTGACAAATACACCAAGCGCAGCCGACCGTATCCTGACGGGCAACTCAATTCCCAAATGGATATTCGGATGGAACAACCAGCTCACTTACAAGAACTGGGATATGAACGTATTCCTGCGTGGTACAGGCAAATACAACCGTTTGAATCTGTCCCGTTTCTTCCAGTCGAGCAAGACGGCGTCGGCTTTTGTGGCAACCCGCGAAGCCTACTATCTGAACTGGGAAAAAGTGGCTGACAAGAGCCATGCCGAATTTGCCAGCTTCTCGAATGCGAAAAATCAGGTTTACGGTCCCTCGACGCAATGGCTCGAAAACGGACAATTCCTGCGTTTGCAAAACCTTACGCTCGGCTATCTCGTTCCGAAAAAGTTAGCGAAAATAGCTGATATCCACTTGTCTGCCAGCGTCGAAAATCTGTTCGTGCTGACACCGTACAAGGGAATGGATCCGGAAACTGTTTCGGAAGTGAACGACACTTACAAGGACAAGACCTTCGGTCTCGACGACGGCTCGTTCCCGCTTCCGCGAACATATACCCTGATTTTACGTTTTGATTTTTAAATTTCAAAATTGATAAATATGAAAAATTTATTGAATAAAACAATTGTATTGATTTCTGTCCTGCTCATTACGGTCAGTTGTAACGACTTTCTCAAAGAAGACCCAAGAGGCAGAATAACGAACGAGTCGGCTTTCTCGCAGGAAAGCGATTTGGAAGGCGCATTATATACCCTCAACCGTCAGGTATTGATGGCAACCAAGGGTATGATAAACTTTACGCCGTGGCAGCAGGGCGATGATATTTCGACCCACCCCGCCAGCAATAAAGCCGCTATCCGCGAATGGGACGTGTATAATATCTCCGACGAGAACGAACACCTGACCATCGACACCGGCAGCTGGTACTGGCTCTGGAAAGTCATCAAGGCTGCAAACTATATTATCAACGGAGCGGACAACTCTCCGGCGCCGCAGGCTGACATTGATATGGTCAAACAGCAAGCCTACTACTGGCGTGCTTATGCCTATTTTTATCTTGTTCGCGTATGGGGACCGATCCCGAAAATGATGTCAGGCGAAGTGGACCTTTCGATCACTCCGGTTAAGGTATCTGAAATTTTCGAGCTGATAGTAAGCGACTTGCAGGAAGCCGAAAAACTGCCTGCCAAATTCACCGAAGTGCCTTATGCTATGAATGGCGTAAACGTGCTCGTGTCGAAAGGCGCTGCTCAAGCTTCGCTGGCGTATGTCTATCTGTATATGGCAGGCTGGCCCCTGAACTACGGTCAGGAATACTACCAGAAAGCAGCCGCCAAAGCTCTCGAAGTGATCGACGCTTCGGAAAACGGCACATACTATTATCAGCTCTACGACGAATACTGGAAAATCCATTCAAAGGAATATAACCTGAAGAATACGGAAGTCCTGCTCGCCGTCTATTACAGCTCGATAACAGGCACCGGCGACGGCAGCCAGTCGGCTCGCGGTTGTATCAATGATGTGCACGAAATTTGTGGCGGCGGCTATAACGACGTACGCGCCGAAATCGGCTTCTATTGCTCGTTCCCCGATGGCGACCGCAAAGACTGGACGTATGCACCGGTTACTTATAACTCAACTAAAAAAGAGGCGTATCCATGGTGGAGTGAAGAGATTCCTGAGGATCAGCGTCAGCCCTATTCCCGCAAGTCGGCATTCACATCTTGGGGAACGGCTTACGAAAACGATGAATACGACCATTATAAGGCGTTCAACGACCAAAGCAACGGCTGGTCAACCCAGATACATCAGGTTGTCCGTCTTGCCGAAGTCTATTGCTGGTATGCCGAAGCTGTCGGACGCTCGGGACAGACCAACGCCCGCGCTATCGAACTGCTCAACCGTGTGCGCAACCGTGCCAACGGCTCGAAAGTCGAAGACCGCGACATCTATCCGTCGAGTATGACGCCCGAACAGCTTGCCGAAGCCGCCTACAACGAACACGGCTGGGAAATAGCTTGCTGGTACTGGGGAAGCATCGCACCGAGATATTCCGATATGCAACGTATGGATCGTGTGAAAGACCATTTCAACACGCGCAAATCCAATCCGACGTATATCATTCCCGGATCCGATGGCGTTACTTTGCAGGAACCGTTCAATCCGACCGGCGAATGGTCGCAGGAGAAAATGTTTGTGCCTTATCCGGCTGCAGACAAGCGAATGAACCCGGGTCTTGCCAATATTAATAAGTTTGACTTAATAAAATAAGGAGGATATAAATATGAAAACTGTAATGATAAAAAGTTTTTATTTAGTAGCCGCGTGTCTGCTTCTGGCAGGCTGCGAGAAACGGCTTGGCGAAGGCGTAACCCTGACGGGTATCGAAGCAGGAGAAGCTGTGAGAGTCAATTTGGGAACTTATGAGAAAGCGAAAGCTTATCCTATTCCATGGGATTGCACGGACTACGAATTTTCGTGGTCGAGCGCCGACCCTTCGATTGCAAGCGTTGACAACTATGGACGTGTAACGGGTAATGACGTGGGAAACACCGTGCTTTACGTCAGTCAGGGCAGCTTTAAAGTGGAAATTCCGGTCGAAGTATATGAAATCACTTTGGCTGAGAAGTTAAGCGCTATCGGTGTGAAAGGCTTGTGGCAGTTTATGGACGCAGATAATCTGTTTAAAGCATCTATTGGTCCGGATCTGATTCCGGTCGGTTCGGGCTTTACTCAGGTCGATGGTCCTACTAAACGTACTAAAGCAGCCAGCTTGCCCAGCAGCCAGAAAATCGACGACACATGGCATCATAACCATCTGATTTACAATCATGGCTTTGCAGCTAATGGCGGTGGTAAGAAAGTCAACGAATTTACAGTTGTTATCGACTGCAAATTCCCCGGAGGTCCTACCAGCGACGGTACAACATGGACAAACGGAAAGTATTACTGCCTCTATCAAACGGCGCTGGATAATACTACAGACGGCGACTTTTTCTGGCGTCCGTCTGCCAATTTCGGTATTACCGGCAGTTACAGCAAGACAGAGCATTTGTTCGTAAAGGATAAATGGTATCGCTTTGTGATTTCTGTTCAGTTAGGTAAGGAATTGAAATATTTCATCAATGGACAAAAACAGGAAGCCAATGGTGCAGGTGAACTCGATGGCGACCGTGCTTGGCAACTTGCCGGCGTATTGCTGTTTGCCGATGAAGACGGCGAGAACGGACAGGGATTTCCGTTGATCGTTTCCTGCTTGGCTACCTTCGATCGCGCTCTTTCGGACGACGAATGTAGAGCTTTAGGAAGTCTTTAACGAATAACGTGTGAAAGTATGAATGGCAGGAGGGAAACTCGTTTTCTCTCCTGCTTTCTTTTGTGTTTTCACGGATAATTCTTACTTTTGTCCCGTTAAATTTTGTCAACACTAAAGAATAAAGTATGAAAAAGAAACTTGTAACTATCTGTATTACAGCCGTATGTCTTGCGTCGTGCGGCAAAATCACTGCTCCGCCCGCGCCTTGCGGACCGCTTCCCGACGATAACCAGCTCGCCTGGCACGAACGCGAGCAGTATGCCTTTATCCACTTCACTACCAACACTTTCACCGATAAGGAATGGGGCTATGGCGACGAGCCGGAGTCGGTCTTTAATCCCACCGCTTTCGACGCCGAGCAGTGGGCTAAAACCGTCAGCGACGCCGGTCTGAAAGGTATCATCCTGACCTGCAAGCATCACGACGGATTTTGCCTGTGGCAGAGCGCCTACACCGATCACTCGGTCAAAAAAAGCCCGTTTCGCGACGGCAAGGGCGATGTCGTCAAAGAGGTGTCCGACGCCTGCCGCAAATATGGACTTTTCTTCGGCGTTTATCTCTCGCCATGGGATAGGAATTATGCTAAATATGCTGACCCTGAGTATATTACCTACTATCGTAATCAGCTGACCGAACTGCTGACCAACTATGGCGAGATTGCGGAGGTGTGGTTTGATGGCGCTAACGGAGGCGATGGCTACTATGGTGGCGCCCGCGAAAAACGCAGAATCGACAATCGCACATATTACGATTGGGCTAATACTCACGCTATTGTGCGTCGATTAGCGCCTCACGCAGTGATGTTCAGCGACGGCGGTCCCGACATTCGCTGGTGCGGCAACGAACGGGGATATGTGGGCGAAACGAACTGGAACACAATCTATGCCGATACTTTGTATGCAGGTAAACCCGGCATCGAAAAGCTATTGAACGAAGGCGACGAAAACGGCAACAAATGGCTGCCTGCCGAAGTTGACGTCTCGATACGTCCGGGATGGTTCTATCACGCCCGCGAAGACTCCCTCGTGCGCACGTCGGCAAACCTGTTCAAAATCTATCTGCAATCGGTAGGGCGGGGCGCCAACCTGCTGCTCAACCTGCCTCCCGACCGTCGCGGTCTTATCCACGAAAACGATGTCGATGCCCTGAAACGCTGGAAAGCTCTGCTCGACGAGTCGTTTGCTAACAATTTGGCTGTCAATGCTAAAGCGACTGCGGATACATATCGCGGCAATTCGCGTTGTTATGCTCCATCAAACGTAAACGACGGAAAGAAAGATACTTACTGGGCGACCGACGACGACGTTACTACCGGCACAATAACAATAGACTTCGATAATCCCGTGATTATTTGCTACTTAACTATTCAGGAATATATCCGTTTGGGGCAGCGCGTCAAATCGTTTACTATAGAGGCAAAGACCGGCGGCGACTGGGTTGAGATAGCAAAAGGTACGACGATAGGCTACAAACGCATCATTCCGTTTAATGCGACTGAAGCGTCGGCTGTCAGGGTAAATATCACAGACTCAAAGGCTTGTCCACTGATTTCTAATGTCGAAGTCTATTGAAAAGCCCGAAGATATTCGGATCGAAGATTTTACATATCAACTGCCGGATGAACGGATAGCGAAATACCCTCTGCAACAGCGCGACAGGTCGAAATTGCTGGTTTACCGCGACGGGATGCCCGAAGAGCATATTTTTTGCCAACTTCCTGATCTGCTGCCCATTGGCTCGCTGCTTGTCTTCAATAATACCCGCGTCATCCGTGCCCGTCTGCTTTTTCGCAAGGAGACAGGCGCCAATATCGAAATTTTCTGCCTTGAGCCTGCCTCGCCGCGCGATTATGAGCAAATATTCAGACAGTCAGGAAGTTGCGCATGGCATTGCCTTGTTGGAAATCAGAAAAAATGGAAAACGGGTGCCTTGCAGCGTACGCTTACTTTTCGCGGCAAACCGGTTGTGCTTACTGCTGAACGCGAAAGTGGCAATTCTGACAGTCAGATAGTTGCGTTTCGCTGGGATAATGCCGAAATGACATTTGCAGACGTCCTCGAAGCTGTCGGCGTGCTGCCCATCCCGCCTTATCTGCATCGCGAAACGGAAAATGCTGATTTGCAGACTTATCAGACCGTTTATGCACGGATAAAAGGCTCGGTTGCGGCGCCGACAGCCGGTCTGCATTTTACGCCCGAAATACTGCAAGCGCTTGATAACAAAGGCTTTATGCGCGACGAAATAACGCTGCACGTCGGGGCGGGAACATTCCGTCCGGTGCAGTCGAAAACGCTGGGCAGCCACAATATGCATACCGAACATTTTGTCGTGCGCCGCGACACCATCCTGCGCCTTCTCAATCGGAAATCGCCCGTCGTAGCTGTGGGCACAACTTCTGTTCGCACACTCGAAAGTCTTTATTATGTGGGACTTATGCTTGTCGAAAATCCTGATATTACCGAAAACGAACTCGTCGTGAGCCAGTGGGCGCCCTATTCCACCGCTCTGCCCGGCATTTCTACCGAAGCAGCATTGACGCAAATACTTGATTATCTTGACCGTAACCGGCTCGACCGTCTGATTGCTCAAACCCGTTTGCTGATCGCGCCGAGGTTCCGCTTCAGACTTACCGACGCGATGATAACAAATTTTCATCAACCGCAAAGCACTCTCTTACTGCTTGTTGCAGCATTCGCAGGCGAGGGTTGGCGACGCATTTACGATTTCGCTCTTGCAAACGATTTCCGCTTCCTGAGCTATGGCGACAGCTCACTGCTGTTCAGGCACAACTTGACGGAATAATGCAATAACTCGCCCCAAAATCCGTTAAATAGGATATATTCAACGGGTTGAGTTTTGAAGATAACAAAACATATAACGACATTCCTGATGATTGCCGTCCTGATAACGGGCTGTAAATCAGTGAAACTGAGCGAGGCTGAACAAAAACAGAAACTGGGCGAATACTATGCGGCGAGCGAAATGTACCGCAAGCTATACCGTAAAACCAAACCCGCCCAGAAAGAGCTTCGTTCATATATCGCATACAGGTTGGGCGACTGTAACCGTCTGATTAACAATCTTCCGCGAGCTATCAGCGCATATTCCAACGCCCTGCGCTACGATTATCCCGACAGTATGCTCTATCTGCATCTCGGACAGGTATATCACAGCAGTGGACGCTATGCCGACGCTATCAAATATTATAAGGAATTTCTCGAATATGTGCCCGATAATGCTCAGGCAATCAACGGAATAAAAGGCTGCGAAGCCGCCGCCGAATGGACTGCGCATCCGACCTTGCATAACGTCGCACGGATGGAACTGCTCAATTCACGCCGAAGCGAGTTCTGCCCGATGCTCTATGGCGAAAAATACGACCAGCTGTTTTTCAATTCCACGCGCGGCGAAGTCAACAAAGACTCCGTCAATGCCATTACAGGGATGAAAAACAATGCTATCTTCGTCTCGAAAAAAGATGAACAGGGACGATGGCAAAAGCCCGAAGAACTGACCGACGCTATCGCGACAGGCTACGATTATGGTACGCCCTCGTTTTCAAGCGACTGGAATACAATGTATTACACGTATTGTTCGGACGATGATATCGACCCGCGAACAGCCGAAATCTATTATTCGCCACGCAGCAGCGCCTCGTGGGGCAAAGGACAGCGAGCAGGTATTGTCAAAGACTCCGTAACTATGCTCGCACACCCCGCAGCTTCGCCCGACGGTCAGTATCTATACTTCGTTACCGATGCGGTAGGTGGTTACGGCGGCAAAGATATCTTTCGCACACGCATCTATGCCAACAACGATTTTGGTGGTATGGAAAATCTTGGTCCTGAGATAAATACCGAAGGCGACGAGCTTTTTCCCTACGTCCGCGATTCGGCGACAATCTATTTTGCGTCCAACGGACATCCCGGAATGGGTGGTCTCGATATCTTCAAAGCCACGCTCGACACCCTCGGACACTGGCAAGTTACTAATATGGGATCGCCAATAAATTCGAGCGGCGACGACTTCGGGATAACCTTCGCAGGCGCGGCAGAAACGGGATTTTTCTCGTCGAACCGCAAGGATGGACGCGGCTGGGATCATATCTATTCGTTTGATTACCCGACAATTACCATCTTTATCGAAGGCTATGTCTCTGATAATGACGAAAATCCGATACCCAATTCCGTAGTCCGCATAGTGGGCAAGGACGGGCTGAACGTGAAAACGCCAACCAAGCCCGACGGCTCGTACCGCGTCGAACTCGAACGCGACATCAGTTATGTGATGATGGCAAGCGCTCCGGGCTTCCTGAACCAGAATTTTGAACTTCAAACCGATGCCGAAGAGAAAAACGAAACGTATTACGTTGATTTCTACCTCTCTCCGATAGATAAACCGGTCGTGGTCGAGAATATTTTTTACGAATTTGACAAAGCGACTTTGTTGCCCGAATCGAAAACGGCGCTCGACGGTCTGATCAAAATCCTGAACGATAACCCTAACGTAACCATTGAGTTAGGCGCTCATGCCGACCGCAAAGGCTCCGATGCCTATAACGAAAAATTGGCACAGCGACGCGCTCAGTCGGTCGTTGACTACCTAATCGACGCAGGTATCGACCCCGCAAGACTGACCGCTAAGGGCTATGGCGAATCCGTCCCCAAAACCGTTACGCCAAAAATGGCTGAAACTCACCCCTTTCTGCCTGTTGGGGCGGTCTTGAACGAAACTTTTGTCGAGGGGCTGTTGCCTGAACAGCAGGAAGTTGCCGACCAGTATAACCGCCGTACCGAATTTATAGTTACCGGGTTGGAATACAACCTGAAATAAGCGTTTTATTGCTGCATAAAATGATACAGCACCCAAGCCGCCACAGCAATCATTATAGCTGCAAAAAGCGCCATCAGTAAACGCTTGGCTGTGCGCGAGATATGTTTCTTTTCGAGATGCACTTTGTTGTCGAACGCGCCGTAAATATCATTCCTGTTCATCCGGCTGTATGCCTTCGACATATTGCTGAAACGGCGTCTGTTAGCGTTGTTCGCCTCGCGTCCGCATGTACCGGCAATCGTAACGTCGTACCACGCATCGCTTACACTGTCAAAACAGTCGATGGCTTTGTGCAGACTGTCAATGAATTGACTGAGGTTCTGATGGGCGTGACTCGTCTCGTAAAGGTCAACATAAATTCTCATATCTGCGAAATCCGCTGTCTGCATAAAATACAGCCAGTCGTCGTAAAGTCGCAGACACACAGCGTAATAGCGACTGACAAATTCGCGACGTAATGCGGCAAGATGCAGCGCTCGCAACTTGTCGAGCACAATAACAGTGTCGCTGCGCTCGGTATCGGGTTCATTTTTAGCTTTTTGCAGCTTATTGTGGAATGTGTCGATGTCTTCCTTGCCGAGCAGCATCAGCCAGAAAAACGGGATAGGCTGACCGCCCTCAAACAAGACTGTCTCCTCTCCGTCGCGCCGACGGGCGAATATGCACGAACTGCTTCTCATCTGTACATAAGTATTTGATTAATTGGCATCTAAAAAGGCATTTACTACCGTTTCGTTCTTCTGTTTCAGGTCGTCAATCGACTTGCCGCCGCTGTAAGCCACGTAATATGCCAGATTGAGCAGACGCTGCTTGACAAGGATTACATTGGCGGCGCTCACAACGCTCGTTTCCACGCCCGTGTCGTCGTAATACTTCATCAAAATCAGCATAGTACGTACATTCGGACGCGGCGAATATTTCTCAAGCAGAACGGGCTTCTCGGCTTTGACCGACCCCATGTTCTCCTCAATACGCGCAAAGCCCTCCTTGTCGAAAAGCGATTTCTCTAAGCCCGCCGTCTTGATTTCCAGATCGTTATCCGTCGCCGCATAGTTCTCGTACTGATATTCGCCATATACCATAAAATATGTGTCGTAAGTTATCATCCCAAGCGAGTCAACTTTCTTATATGTCTCATTATTAAGATAATAACCCAGCACAGGACCCGACGCAAGATATGGCTGCACGATGCGCTGCACGCTCTCGTGCGACATACACTCGTTCATGCCCTTAACCTTTGGTAAACAGATGCTTACGTATCCGTAAAACACCGTGTTGCTGCACTTCGTAGCCTGCCTGCCGCCACATCCGGCTAAAGCAAGCATAAGTAATATTCCGACAGTTCGTTTCATCTGCGTTTTGTTAAGTTTTTTGAATGCAAAGGTACTAAACTTTCTGATATTTGCTAAAAAAAGTTCAAAATTTGCAAATTTTTTCTGCGAATGAGCGAAAACGCACGTGCTTTTTATGTATGCGACCGGCAATTATGTGCGCAGCTCTTTTGGCAACGACACTAACTCTCTGTTTAGTATGATGTTATATTTTCCACCACGTCGTCCTGATATGTAGTAATGTCGTGCGTTCCGGTCGCTGATCTGGCGTAGAAATGCCCGTTTGATACGCGAAATTTTCTCCTTAACGGAATTATCTGTCGGATGGCAGAGTTGCTTAATGCTCTCGCGCATTTCCTGCTCGTTCATCCGGTTTGAAAGAGCTTTGTAGATATGCAGGATTTCAGGTTCATAATCAGACAGTTGCTTGAGAATAACGCCTTCGGGATGACGAAGGAAAAAGATAAAAAGAGTTTTGGGCAATACACTCATCTCTATTTCCTTACTTGCGTAATCAGGCAAAAAGATACGGTATTCGGAATCTATAGTCAAACGGCTAATTTTCAGTTTATTATCTGTGTTGTTGTTCTCAATTTTTGACAGGATGTTAAATATTTCGCCAATGATTTCTTCATATATGCCAAGTTCTTGCGCCCATTCTATGTGTTCTTTTATTTTTTCCAAAGCATCGGGAAGCGGTTGTGGAGGATGTGGAGTGTGAGCAGTAACGGAATCTGAATCTGAATCTTTACCGACAGGAGGACCAAACTGAAAACGGATACCCATATCCGGTTCGGGGGTATAGGCAACTTCGGGTTCTTTAACAGCTGATACGATTGGTGTAATTTTAGAAAATTCTTCGTAATGCTCTTCGTCAGTTTTTCTATAAGGGAGATGGTTATTTACGAAATCGTCTATTTGTTCTATAAACGCTATTTTTTCGGGCGAAACAAACTGCGTATATTCAAATAAAAAATCGTCGTTTTCGTCCGGTTCATTGGAAATAAGGCGTAGAAGTCCGGCATCAACTTCATGATTGTATCGTAAAACCGAAAAAAGTTGTTTGGTTTTGCTTGGAGTGGAATAAGTGTCGCAAAGCAAATCGTTAAAATCTACGATTTGTTGCAAAGTGTGGTCAGGAAAACAATAGCGCAATGCCTCAACCAATTTTTTACCATTGTCTCTTTCTGCAATTTCGTCCCTCACTTTCGGGATATAAATGTTATTGTGTCGCTGTTGAAGAGGAGTGGACTGGCGAAGGCTGTTCATTTGTTTGACGGGGAGAAGCCGATGGACACGGTGGCACTTCGGGCGCTGTTTAACAGCTTGGGTGTTGGGACGATGGATGAGTTTGTCGGGAGGGTGCAGGCGATGGCGGGTGCTGCTGAAATTGAGCGGTTTTTGAATGAGACGGAAGAGGGGCGGAAACTTGTGGCGCAGGCGGCAGATTTCAAGGAAAAGACAAAACGGGAAGTAAAAGCGATTGCCGACTTTATAAAAACGGCGTTAAATGACAAAACGAAGCGGGGTAAAGCAAAGTTTATAAAATTGCCCGAATATGTGAATATGTTGGCAGAGCGCAAATTAGGGCATAAGATTAAGAGCCACAGAATAGGTGCAAATGAAATCAATCACGCTTACAACCATCACGGTGTTGGCGGAAGTAAATTAAATGAAAATTCAATACCGCTGCGCAAAGAAGATTTTGAGCTGTTGCCTTATATTATGTATGCGCCTGACCGCGTGGAAAAAAGCGAACCGCAGGTAAACGGCAGCGAGAGTATAAAATATATCAAAGAATTAAGCGACGGCACCGTTGTTGTTGTAGAGAGAGAGGGAAGAAATGACGTTGAGGAAATGGAAAATATCAATATGTGGGCGGACAAAAAAAATAGTCTTTCCCCTTATGATGTGTATGCCCCGAAAAATCGTGCCTCACACGCAACGTCCGCAACGCTTGTCATAAGTCCGAAAGACGCTGCAAAGATACGGCAAGATTTTGAAATTGCAATAGAAAAAGAGGCAAAAAGGAAAATAAATTTGCAAATCGACAAAAATCAATTTAAATCGACGTACCTCACCCCCAACCTTCCGTCAAGACGGGACAGGCTCTCCCGTCAAGGCGGGACAAGTTCTCCAAAGGATAGGGGCAGTGTTGAGGGGGATGCGGCGGTGAGCGACAATTAGCGGCGGTAATCGACATAAACGACGGAAATCGACTTAAACGATTGAGGGGGATTGAGAATTGGGAATTGAGAATTAAGAGAGGTGAGATGGAAGCAGGTTAAGGGGGTGGTTAAAATTCCAAAAAAGGTCGTACCTTTGCGGGCAATATAATTAACGAGAAATGAGAAATTGATTATGAAAGTCTTGAAAGAACAGCAAGAGGAATTGAAACGGGATCGGTTCGGATTGACGGAGTACCACTGGGAACAGCGGCGGTTAGCGGAGCAGTCAATGGCAGAAATGTTGAAGCATCCGTACTCGTTGGAGCAATGCAGGGCGGAAGTCGCGAGGAACAAGAACAGGCATTAAAGAGTTGGGCGCAGAAAGAATGTCGAGGCGTCGCTTGTCGCTGTTGCAAATGCTGTCAATGATAGACGCGGACAAAGCCGCGAGCGGTCGTTGGTGATAGAAGATGTCAATGCAATTATGAAATGTTAGGTTTTTCCAATCCATACTGTTTTTTTCGGTCTTCGCGCTTAAGTATATACGCGACGATGACTGCCAGCGCTCCGAATGTTGCAAAGATAATCATTGGGATGGTGTAGTCGTAGGGTTGCGTGGGATTGCCTGTACGGCAATAGTTGTTCAGCACCATTCCTATCAGCATCGGCACGCCAGCCAGTCCGATATTCTGCACCCAGAATATGGTTGCATAAGCCGTTCCGAGCTGTCGTTGCGGTATGATTTTAGGCACTGAGGGCCACATTGCCGAAGGCACGAGCGAAAAAGCTATGCCCAACAGTATCATCACGATAGCGGCAAACCACCAAACATTCATCACCGGCAGCGCAAAGCAGGTATGTACGACGACGAGCAGCAGCGAACCGATAATCATTATCGTTGCGCCCTTGCCCAGACGGTCGTAGATGCTTCCGAATAGCGGCGTCAGCAGTATTGTTCCGAAAGGCAGCATCGACGGGATTAAGCCTGCCAGTTCTTCCTCGACACCGTATTTGTTTATCATCAGTGAAGTAGCGAATTTCAGGAAGGGGAAAACGGCGGAGTAGAACAGTACGCACAGTATGGCGACGAGCCAGAAACCGCGATTGCGGACAACTAATCCTATGTCTGCCAGCTTGAACGATTCTTCGGGTGGCGCGTTGTCTTCCTTGATTGATTCATCGAGCCGGCGGTCCATCACGCAGAAGACGAGGAACGTAATCAGCCCGATACACAGCAGCAGCAAACCCATCAGTACGGGCGCTGAAATCTGGTTGAAATATTTTGCCAGACCGACTGTAACGGACAGCGCGAGCGCAGTACCGATACGTGCCGTAGCGACCTGCAATCCCATTGCGAGGGCTATCTCTTTGCCTTTGAACCAGCGTGCTATGACTTTCGTAACGGTAATTCCAGCCGTTTCGACGCCAACGCCGAAAATGGCAAAACCCAGCGATGCAACCAGCACCTGCGTCTTCATCCCGAACATCTGTCCAGCAAACGCAAAGTAGGGCGAGACGGCGTAATACTTTATTCCACAGCCTATTATCATCAGCGAACATGCCAGCACACCCGTAAAGCGCATTCCTTTCTTATCGAGAATGATGCCTCCTATGATAAGCATAAACAGCAGTACATTGAAATAGCCGTAAGCGCCGGTAAAAAAGCCGTATTCTGTGCCGTTCCATCCGAACGAGTCTTCGAGCATAGTCTGGAGTGGAGCCATCACGTCGGTGATGAAATATCCGCACATCATCGTGACGGAAACTATCGCCAGCACGCTCCAGCGCACGATGGGGTAGTCGTTGAGTTTTTTACGGATCACGTCTGTCATAGTCGTTTATTTTGGTTTATTGTTAAACAGTGGCATTGCATCGGCGACGACAAATGTGCTGCCGCCGATGAAAATCATATCGTTCTTCGACGAGTCATTGAGAGCGTTGGTAACTGCCTCTCCGACAGATTCGTAAGCTACACCTTTCAAATCAAATTTGTCGGCAGCTTCGGCAAGTTCGTGGGCGCCGCAGGCTCGTTCGACCGATGCACGGGCGAAATAGTACGTAGCATCTTTAGGCATAAGTGCGAGCAGGTCGTTGATTTTTTTGTCGTTAGAGATGCCGATAACCATCCTAAGGTTGTGATGTTTGGCGGCGCATTTGCGCAGCTGCACACTCAGATATTGCCATGCGCCCGGATTATGTCCGATGTCGCAGATGACGGTCGGGTTGGTTTGCAGGGTTTGCCATCTGCCGACAAGCCCTGTTGTCTCTGCGGCCTCTTCGAAGCCATTAATAACAGATCTCAGAGGTATTTTAAAGCGCAGATCTTCCAGAATCTTAATCGCCGCGAGCGCCGTCCGTGCGTTGTTAAGCTGGTATATCCCCGGCATATCGCCTTCGAGATAGCCGTAATTCGGCGAGTGCAGGCGCCAGCAGCCGTTTTCTATCTGTTCCGAGTAGTCGATGATGTTCATTTCTTCGGCGAAATAGGGCTGTGAGTGCATCGTCTTTGCCTTGTCGGTAAACACGTGGCGCACTTCGCGGTTCGACACTTCGCCAAACAGCACCGGTACGTTATGCTTGATGATACCCGCCTTCTCAAACGCAATCTGGCTCAGGCTTTCGCCGAGATACTGCGTGTGTTCGCGGCTGATATTCGTTATGATACTCAATATCGGCGTGATGATATTCGTACTATCGAGCCTGCCGCCAAGCCCCGTTTCGATGATGGCGATGTCAACCTTCTTGTAATGGAAAAATTCGAGCGCCATGCACGACATTATCTCGAAAAACGACGGTCTGAGCGGCTTGATAAGCGGATATTGCCGTTTGACGAAATCGACGATATACTGGCGCGGGATCTTCTTCCCGTTGACGCTGATGCGTTCGCAAATATCGGCAACGTGCGGCGAAGTGTATAGCCCTACCTTGTAGCGCGCGTGTCTGAGGATGCTGGCAAGTAAGTGAGACACAGAGCCTTTGCCGTTAGTCCCCGCGATATGGATGGTCTTGAAATCCCTGTGCGGATTACCGGTAATATTATCCAGCGCGATGCTGCGGCTCAGCCCCGGCTTATACGCAACCGCCCCGACCTTATGGTACGCTGGCGCTGCCGAATATAAAAAATTAAGTGTCTTTTCGTATGTCATATTCGAGCGGTAAAGTTAAGAATTATATTTTTTTTATAAGTCCTTTTTTATTGAAAAAATAATCTAAAAATAACTTAATATTTGTTAATAAATATTGTAATGTCTAAATATCAACAAATTAACAGTAGCAAAAAAACCGTAAGAAAAGTGTTAAATTTGCGTAAGTGTCGAGATTTTATACTCGAAAAACGCATTTTCTTCGACAAAAAATTGCATTTCTTGAAAAAAAGATGTTATTTAGCGGCGGAAACGGAAAGACCGTTTCGATCAAGTATATAATTAATGTATAGTAAATGGAGAAATTACGAACTGCGATTGTCGGTTTTGGTTTTATGGGCAAGACCCACGCCCTCAACATTTTAAAAAGCGACCTGATGACCCTTGCGGCTGTGGTTGACAAGCGTCCCGACGCACTCACGGCACAGACCGGCGGCAATATCGACACCGGTACATTCGACGCCGGAGCGCTCGACAACGTGAAACTGTACGCTTCGACGGAAGACTGTCTGAATAGCGAACAGATTGATTTAGTGTATGTTTGCGTACATACCCCGGCTCACTTCGAGACGGCGATGACGGCGCTGCGCCACGGAGCAAATGTTTTTATTGAGAAACCGTTTGTCATCGACGTTAGCGAAGGTATTTCGCTCATCAGCGAAGCCCGCAATCGCAATCTGCAGCTCGGAGTGGCTCACGTCGTCCGTTTTATGGCTCCATATATGCAGCTTAAGCGGATTTGCGATGAGGGCATTTACGGCAAACTGCGATTTCTGTCATTGACGCGCTTTGCGGGTGTTCCGGGCTGGGGCGACTGGCTGAAGATGCAGCGTGATTTCGGCAAATCGGGCGGCGCACTGTTCGACCTCGTTATCCACGATGTCGACTTCGCGCGTTATCTGCTCGGCGAACCGGACGAAATACACGCGACCATACTGCCCGGACTGCTAAGCCGACACGATTATGTCTGCACATTTTGGGATTACCCCGGACGCGACCTGCACGTGAAAATCGAAGGCGGCAACACTTTCCCGTCGAACTTCCCGTTTGAAGCATCGTACAAAGCTGTTTTCAGAGATGCTACGCTGATGTGGACATCAAATGCAGGCTCCGAAATAAAAGTGATAACCGACGACGCCGTAACATCTATCCCGCTGGGCGATGCCACCGATGGCTATCGCGATGAAGGACAGTATTTTGCGAAATGTATTCTCAATCGGCAATTTCCTGCAACCTGTAGCGCCCAATCTTCGCTCGATACGGTGAAAATTTGCCATCGGCTCGCCGACATTTAACATTTATTAAGGTTTGACTGAGTTCTTTTGGGCGATTAACGAAGTGGCATCATTACACAAAAAAATCCCCCTCAAAAGCACATTCTTCGAGGGGGACATAAAATTCTATGAATAGCGAGTAATTATCTGAGTTTTTTTCGGTTTTTTATCCGTTATAGCGGCTCCAGTCCACATTGTGCATATCGCCGGAGGCGGCGAGTTCGCGGTGGAAGGCGAAGCAGCAATTCAGGTTTTGCGGCGTCTGTCCGGCGATGCCCATATTGAGGTATTCGTCGAGCAGCGGA
>JAISTS010000079.1 GCA_031272455.1 Tannerella sp.
GCTATCGCCGAAGGGATGGCTTTGGGATTGCCCGACGGGGTAAAGCCACTGAAACCCACGTTGTCGTCATTACGTACAAACTTTGCCGCCTCCTCGGCGGTCATAAATTTTAATGCCATAAATATATTTTTGAATAAAACGTTAAATTTTGCGGTGCAAAGGTAGTTAATTTTTCGCTATCCGTTAATAAATTGCTTGCAGTTTTTTATTTGCGCTGCCATTTCTTCTGCAGCCACGCTCTGACGGGCAAGTCGTAGAACCGCAGGCACAGGTATGCCAGCGTGATGCACGAAACGAACGCTATCAGGGCGACGGGCAATGCCGGAATGAGCGCAATCTGTTCTTTCGACACCCAGCCGGTATAGATGTAAACTATCGGATAATGAGTGATATAGAGCGGATAGGATATGTCGCCGAGAAATTTGCATACGCGAGACGACATTTTGCCTTTCACGTTGCCGCTTGCGCCAAGCCATACGATTACGGGAAACAGGAAAATGATGCAGCAAGCGTCGTAAATGCCGTTAGCCGTCAGATTGGTCGTTCCGCCGACACGCGGCATTGCGAGGGCGACGACGACAAGCAGACTGCAAAGCAAAAAAGCGTGCGGCACTTTCGAAGGCTTGGTAATCCTCGACAGCAGCAGACCGGCGAAAAACGGATACATCAGCCGCGTAAATCCGACTTTCAACTGTTCGGGTGTAAGCGACCAGCCGCCTATGATGTCGCCCGCCGGATTGGTTACGGCGTAATGCATCAGCGCACATGCTGCCAGTGCAACGAGTATCGAGAGCGCAAGTTTTGAAAATCGGCGTATGAACAGCGCGTACAGTATGTTGGCGATATATTCAAAAAACAGCGACCAAGCCGGACCGTCCAAAGGGTGCATCTCGTCCCATCCGCGTACGTCCATCGAGAGTGGAATGGGGATAAGCGTCATACCTATTACCATCACTATCAGCATTTTATACAGCGGAACGTTATGTATGCCGGGGAATGCCGGACTGTCGGCAAAATAAAACAGTACGGCGCCGACAATCATTCCGACAATAATCATAGGATGCAGGCGTATCAGGCGGCGGCGGAAGAAATCGCCAATGCTGATTTTACCCCAGCGGTCGTCATAGGCGTAACCGATGACATAGCCCGACAACAGGAAAAAGAAATCGACAGCCAAGTAACCGTGGTTTACGACCTGTGCAATATGGTCGCCAAACGTATGCGCCTCGAACAGGTGAAACCATATCACAACCAGCGAAGCCACGCCGCGCAACCCGTCAAGTATCTCATAATGAGGTTTTGATGCTATTTTATCCATTTTCAATTTTTTTCAAAGGCGCAAAGATAGGTATTATTTTTTATCGAAAACATATTTTAACGCAAAAAAAATAACGGCTCAACATCGAATGTTGAGCCGTTAAAGGAATTTATGCAGTTGGAGACTGTTGGTGTAAATTATCTGATAACCAACTTTTTGACTGTATCAGCGGTTTTTACTATATAAACGCCTTTCGGCAGGGCAAACGATGACAAGCCTGACGGTGCTGTAAACCTGTCTGCAAGCGCGCCAGACAAGGTAAATACACTGACTGCCGTTTCGTTTGCGGCGCTGATGAACAATTTGCTTTCGGCGCTCCAAATAGCTGTAGCAGAGATCGTTTCGCTTGACGTACTGCTCTCCTTCTCTTTTGCTATGACGTCGATGTTAATATTGGTGCGTATTTGCTGGACGCGGAACGTGTATGAGCCGTCGTCGTTTAGCGTTACGAGCGTTTCGCCGGCGAGGTTGCGACTTGTAGTTACGACGGGGATAAGATTCTCATTTTCAGGCGTTATGGTGAAAACAAAATCCGAACCGCTCTCAATGTAGCGCAGTCCCTCGAAGACGTCGCTCTTCAGTCCGTCGGCAACTTTATAGATGACACGCCGCGGGATAAACATCGTGAACTTCGTGATTTCGAGACGCACGGGAATTTTCAGTTCATACCCGCTGAATGAATCGTAAATACGCAGAGTATCAAGATAAATGCCTTCGTTCATCCCGTCTTTCACCCATACATAAATGTCAACTTCGGTCTGTTCGCGGATGCTCGACGGCACATTTTTCAGCTCGAAAGCGCTCTTTGATCCCTGCATCATCTCCATAGTAACAGCTTGCAAGGCATAAGATCCTGTATTACTGAGAGTTAAAACGACCGGATCTATCATAAAATAATACGCTTCGGCGCTACCGAAATTGATGGACGACTGGCTGGGGCGCAGGATAAAATCCGCTTCGCCCACGATGCGCGGAGTGCGCTGGCGTGCGCGTACAATCATTTGAAAACTTTGCTCGTCGCTGCCGGCTTCGTTGGTCGCCTTGATGGTGAAATCATACGTTCCAATCTTTGTCGGAGTGCCCGAAAATAAGCCTGTTTCGGGGTCAAGTTTCATACCGTCGGGGAGTTTGCCCGACGATACCGACCAGATGAACGTAGCAGGTACGCCGCTGGCAGTCAGCTGAACGCTGTAAGCTGAGGCGACGAACGAGGGTTTCAACGTGGTTGTGGTGATGTAGGGGGGGACGCTTTTTATGGCATCCGACAGCTGTACGATGGCGAAGGTCTTTTTTATTTCACCCCAGTAATTGCCTTTACCCGTGATAGTTACGGTTGCTGTTCCTATGCTGGTGTTATCGGAATAGGCAACTTCGTAATCGACGCCCTCTTTCAGCCCCGGAATTGTAACTGTCGGCGTTTTAGCTGTGTTGTCGAACAAACATACTGAAGGACTGACAGTTATCGAATCGCGCTCGATAGCTGTTTTGATCTTTGCGCCCGTGATACAACTGCCGACGATGCTGCCTGCGTGCTTGACTATCACGCCTTTATTGGTGATGGTGAAACCATTACAGGCTATTTCCCATCTGTCGGGAATGACAAAAGTGATGTTTTGAGGGATAGTCAGGTCGGCTGTCAGCTTGATTTTGATGTCGGGAATATTGCCTGATGCCTTGTATCCACTGTAAACGTTCACATAATCAGGCTTTAACGTTCCGCCCACATAATCCGAAATTATCACGTCGGCAGCAAAAATGACGCCTCCGCTGATTAGCACACCAACTTCCTTTTCGGCATTGATAGCGAGTATCTTTCCCAAAGTCAGCGTTGTGCCGCCCGAAATGCTGATGTTACCTTCTGACTGTGAGCCTGTTTCGGCTGTGAATCCTATATCGCCGATGGCATAAACCGCGCCTCCGGTGATGATGATATGCCCGTCGTCGCCGTCCTTTTTCAGGATGCCGCCAATGGCAGGCGCAGCGCCGTCGTTCAGCGCATAAACGATGCCGCCGTTAATCGTGATAGCCCCGCCGGGCTGCCCGCCGACAGCAGGCGAGCTGCCACTGCTCTTGGCGACGACATACCCGTCGTTCAGCACGATAGCGCCGTGTGGCTTGCCGACCGCCCCGATGCCAATCTCTCCGGCTACGTACAGGCTGTCAGCGCCTTCGATCAGCAGTTCCGACTTGTTGCCAACCGTCAGTCCGGCATATCCGGCAGACAGGGCTTCCAAAGTGTCTCTCCCTGATAATGTGAGCGTTACCTTGGTGGTTGTAGCCGCACCTTCTTCAATAATTAATGGACTTTCGACTGACGAGCGGATGCTCGCATTTTGCAGCTCGATGCTGACCGTCAGTCCGCTTAATACGACAACGCGATTGACATCCGTCGTTCCCGTGATGATGTAACTACCGTCAGATACGATAGTTACGACGTCATTGGCAAAGATATAACCCTTGCCCCCGCTGTTCACCGTTCCTATATCGATGCTTGTCTGGGCAAATGCCGATAAGGAACTGAATAACATTGCCATAGCCAGTAAAAGGCTTGTCGGCAAAACGCTGCGACTTTGCGCGCGTACAATAAATTTCTCTCTTAAAATCTCTCTCGGTTTCATAACGTAAATAATTTAAATAAGACATTACGCTGCGAAGGTAAGTCGAAAAAAAGTACGTTGTACCGAAAGTGTTAAAACTTTATATTTATTTAACTGTCAGGCGGTTATTATCAAATTTTAACTTAATTAATCGACGTCGTAGTGTACGATAATTTGTTTGAAAGCCGATTGTTCGAGCATAGTGTGATGAGCGGTTTTGATGGATGCGCGTGTATCTGTCGTTCGTTCCGACAGTTTGATTTTCAGGATAATATGCCTGACGTACAGCGTTTGCATCATATTTATTGGAGGAGCGCAGGGACCCAATACGCTGTCGTCGCCGAGTTTTTCGCCCAGCAGTTTTGCGTAAGCGGCAGCGCTTTCGTCGAGTACGGCTTCGTTTTTACTACGTAACACGATGGTTATCAGGCGGAAATAGGGTGGATAGTGGAAAGTATAGCGTTCGTTGAGTTGCGAATTGACCATTGCTTCGTAATCGGAGGTCTGAATCATTTGAAACAGAGGATGTTCGGGCTGCGAAGTCTGTATCACGACGACGCCCTGTTTGTCGCGTCGTCCGGCGCGTCCGCTGACCTGCATCATCAGTTGGAACGCCCTTTCGTAAGCACGAAAGTCGGGATAGTTCATCAGGCTGTCGGCATTGAGTATGCCTGCTATGGTAACACGCTCGAAATCAAAACCTTTAGTTACCATCTGCGTGCCAATCAGGATATTTGTTTTACCTTCGCCAAAATCTGTCAGGATGCGTTTGTAGTCGCGCCGATTACGGGCGGCGTCGAGGTCGAGGCGCGAAACTCCGGCGTCAGGATAGAGCGTATTTATCTCTTCTTCAATTTTTTCCGTGCCGAACCCCAGCCATCGCATCTCCGCTGCGTCGCACGAAGGGCAGCGGTGTGGCAATGGGGTGGAGTAGCCGCAATAGTGGCACACAAGCCGGTTTTTGCGTTTATGGTAGGTCAGACTGACATCGCAACGTTTACATCGAATGGGCGAACCGCATGATTTACACTCCATTATCGGCGCAAAGCCCCGTCTGTTGCGAAAGAGTATCACCTGCTCATTATGGCTCAAAGCGCTGTCAATCTTCTCTTTAAGCAGTGGCGAAAGCAGGTCGTCCTTCATTATCTTTTTACGGCGCAGCTCTTTGACGTCAACAATATTTATTTCGGGAGTAAGACTTTCGCTGAAACGGGCGGTCAGGGTAACTAAGCCATATTTCCCTGATTTTGTGTTATATAGCGAATCTATTGAAGGCGTCCCGGAGCCGAGCAGCACATCGGCGCCGTGCATACGCGCAAGTGCAATCGCAGCGTTGCGGGCATGATAGCGAGGGGCGGGGTCTTGTTGCTTGTACGAGGTGTCATGTTCCTCATCTACAATCACTAAACCCAGATTGGCGAAGGGAAGGAACAGCGATGAGCGGACGCCCAGCACGACTATGGGACGCTGTTCGTTATTGAGTTTATGCCAGGTCTCATTGCGCTCTGCATCAGTCAGTCCGGAATGGTAAACCAGCAGTTTATCACCCAGCACAGCCCTCAAACGGTCTGTAATTTGCGTCGTAAGTGCGATTTCGGGCAGCAGGTATAGTGTTTGTTTGCCCTTTTTAAGCATTTCGACGGCGAGACGCAGGTAGATTTCCGTCTTGCCCGACGAGGTAACTCCGTGAAGCAGACAGACTTTCTTTGCATCGAAAACCTGTTTTATTTCAGCAAAAGCCTGTGCTTGCGGAGGCGTCAGGCGGTGCAGAGGCTGAGTCGCAGGCGATGATTTAAGCCGACTTTTTTTTGCGGAGGCGCGTTTTTTCTTCTCCACATTTTTAGGTTTAAGCTCCCAAGGAACAGCAGCCTTGTAAACATCGCCAACCGAACAGATATAATATTCAGCCATCCACTCCCAGAATTTTATCTGGAGCGGAGTAACGGCAGGCTGGCTGTCGGGAATGGTAAGCAGCTCTTTCAGAGCGTATTCTGTGTCCGCGATATTGTCGCGCACCTCGCGTACAATTGCCGTGTAATACAACTTTTTGCCGAAGGGAGCGACAGCGCGACAACCTGCACCGACCGCCGTTTCCAAAGCGTCGGGGACGATGTAGGTAAAACTGCCCTCCAACGGCAAAGGAAGGATAACTTCGGCGAATTTCATCGAACGGACGCCTTAAAACATAACGGCTGCCGTCAGCGCAAATGTGCGATCTTTGGCTGTAACATCCAAGCCGGGAACTTTGTAAGCATCAGTCAAACCCCAGTTGAAATTCAATCCGAGCTGGATGTTCATAATGTCAAAGCCGGCGCCAAGATTAAAACCTGCGTTAACATCCTGTGATTCAAGAAGTCCTGAACTACTGGATGAACTGCCGGACAAAAGCCCTAATGACCACTCTTCCTTGCCGCCGACGCGGAAGTTGACGTATGGTCCAATCGTCAGGAAAGGCTTAACGACAGGCAGATTGACTCTCCATTTCAGATTGACAGGAATCTCGATGTAATCGTTCATAATGTGCATCTTGGCAATGCTTCCGCCGTCAATGTCAAATCCTTTACGAGTAAAAAGCAGCGCGGCTTCGATGCCCGCCGACGAGAATTTGTTCTGCATATACTCAATTACCGGTCCGAGATGATAGCCCGTCGCACTGTTGACATAATTGCCGACATTTTCTTCGCTGACCGTAACGTGTGAAAAATTAATACCGGCTTTGACGCCCCAGCGCATCTGCATCTGAGCTTGCATTGCTATCGGCGCTGCTATCGCCAGCCCGATAATTAATAACCATTTTTTTGTTTGCATTTCAGTTTGTTTATTTAATGTTATTTAATAATTTTTAACTTTTGTGATTAAAACAGCCATGCCGCCGAGATAATCCATGTGCGAGTTTTGCCGTCAAATTTATGAGTTTCAAGCGCATACCCATAATCATTGGTCAATCCCATATTATACGTCAATCCGGCTTGCAGCTTGCCGAACAGCTCCAAACCGCCCGTAAAGTTCAATCCTGCGCCGAAAGAACGGGTCTCGAATTGCCCTTGTATCCAGTTCTTGTCAACATTGAAATTCTTGCCCGAAATACGGAAGGCGGCATAAGGTCCGGCGGCAAGAAAAGGCTTGATGACAGGCAGTTCGATTTTCCATTTCAGGTTGACCGGCACCTCGATAAAATTGCTTTTGAGACTGGCGCTGCTTCCTGCTTCTTTGACGTAAGTGCCTTTCTGCGAGAATAATACAGCGCCGTCAATGCCAATACCAAGCGGCGTCATCAGTTCGAGCATAGGTCCGAGATGGAAGCCCGTGATGTTGTCTGTGGCGTACGCGCCGGAGTTGAATTTCACCTCGGCGATGTTCAATCCACCCTTCACTCCGATATGAAACTGCCCGAAAGCAGTCATCGGAAACAGCAAAAGTGCTGTAAGATAAATACATACATTCCTTTTCATCATTAGTTCACTGTTTTTATTTGTTACAATCGGGGGCAATATTACAATAAAAAACGGAAACGGCAAAATAAAATTATAAACATTTTTTAACCAGCTGCCTGTCCGTTTGAGGAATGTCAAATTCGGAGCTTGGCGGAGCGGCTCCCATCGGGACGTTTTCGTTGCGATACGCCATTCGGCTTTGTATTATGGTACGGGCTGAAGTGTGAAATTCGTTTGCGCCCGTTTCGCGCTCTATAAGGGCGATATTCTCCGGACGCACTCCGCAGCCCGGCATTATTATGATGCGTCCCGCTGCACGTTCTACCAACTTGGCTATCAGCGGAATACCTTTGACGGCATCGGGCTGCTGACCTGAGGTCAGGATACGGTCAACGCCAAGCTCTATCAGCTGTTCAAGAGCGGTGAACGGGTCGCGGCAGACGTCGAAAGCGCGATGGCAGGTAACAGACAGCGGTTGAGCTGCTTCTATAAGCCTGTGCATCAGCGCGGTGTCGATATCGCCCTCTGCGCTAAGACATCCAAAGACAACGCCGTGAACGCCGAGGCTTCGCGCCATCTCGATATCGAAAAGCATAGACTGCACTTCGGCGGGCGTGTAAAGAAAATCGCCGCCGCGCGGACGGATGATGACATTGATGTCGATTGACGGCGCAAGCGCTTGAGCTGTACGTATTTCGCCATAGCTTGGCGTCGTACCACCTTCGGGGATTGCAGCGCACAGTTCGACACGCTGAGCGCCACCGGCTGCAGCTTCGACTACGCTCTGCGCTGAATTTGCACATATTTCTATTATTCGAGACATTTTCTTCTAAAATTAAGAATTAAGAATTAAAAAATCGTCTTTTGTCCTCCGTCTTTAGTCTTAAGTCTTTACTCTTCCGTCTTTAGTCTTTTGTCTCTTTTCGGAAACCATCCCTTTTCCACCCGTTTGCGCTGCTGAAAAAGTTCACCGATGCCCCATAACGACGAGAAAGCGAACACGCCGCAGAGCGAAGAAACGATTATATCGGACACGAGAAAAGTGGCTACAATGCCCGCCAGACCCATCAACAGAAACACCCACCAGCATCGTACGCCGAAATAATATTCGCCTTTGATGACTAAGGGATGGAAAAGTCCGATTATCAGGAAGGTGGAAAATCCGATAATCAAGCCGCTAAGATTATGTGTTGCAATAAATTCCATCCTACTTGATTACCAGATCTTCCTGGTTGATTTTGCGCTCGCAGTAATGGCAGCGGATAGTTACGTTATCCTTGTCGATCACAGTGAATTTCGATGGCATCGGCTCGTTGTTGCTGATACATTTCGGGTTGTTGCATTTCACTATGTCGGTGATTTGGTCGGGCAGCGTAACGTCTTTTTTCTCATCTTTCGAGACCTGAAAATTGCGTATAATATTCAGTCGCGCCTTTGGAGCTACGAGGGCTATACTGCTGATTTCCTGCTCGGTAAAGTATCGGTCGGATATCTTGATAATGCCTTTCTTGCCTATTTTTCTGCTGTCGAGATTGTTGCCGATGGTGATGCGATGCGTTTCTTTATACAGCTTCAGAATCTGCGCCACCTTAAACAGATGTTCGGGCGGGATATGGTCGATGACCGTACCGTTTTCGAGCGCAGCTACCTGCATCACGCCTGAGTTTTTGCCATTTTCCGTGTTACTTATTTTCATTGCGTTGAATATTAATTATTTACCTCAATTCCAAGCACATCGCAAAGGATAGCTTCGCGGGTGTAAAGTCCATTTTGCGCCTGACGGAAATAGTATGCTTTGGGATTATCGTCAACATCGTAAGCTATCTCGTTCACGCGCGGCAGCGGATGCAGCACCACAAGGTTGGCTTTGCTGTTTTTGAGCATCTCGTTATGCAGAATGTAGATATTTTTGACTTTCTCGTATTCCATCGGGTCGGTAAATCGTTCGCGCTGGACTCGCGTCATATACAGTATGTCCGATTCGTTGATGATGTCTTCCGTAAAAGCCGTATGTTCCTCGTAATGAATGTTTTCCTTTTCGCAGAAACGTTTTTGTTCTTCGGGCATCTTCAATTCTTCGGGTGCGACGAAATTGAACTTCGGACTGTAATGCGACATCCCGACAATGAGCGAATGTACCGTCCGTCCGTATTTCAGGTCGCCTACCATCGTGATTGTCAGGTTGTCCAAATGCTTCTGCGATTCGCGAATGGAATATAGGTCGAGCAGCGTTTGCGACGGATGCTGGTTGGCGCCGTCGCCGGCATTGATGACAGGGATGCCGTTTGCTTTTTCGGCAACTTCGGCAGCATAACGCGCCGCGCCTTCGAGATGATGACGCATAATGATGACATCGGTATAGTTGCTGACCATCATTATCGTGTCTTTAAGCGTCTCACCTTTCGACGAACTTGTTGTCGATGGGTCTTGAAAACCGACAACACGTCCGCCAAGCCGGTTTACCGCCGTCTCGAAACTTAAGCGCGTCCGTGTCGATGGCTCGAAAAACAGCGTTGCCGCCACTTTGCCTTTCAGCAATTCCCTGTCGGGCGAAGCTTTGAACTTTGCCGCATTGTCGAGGATGCGCCTGATGTCATCCTTCCCGCAGTCTTCTATCGAAACCAAACTCTTACATAACATAACTCTATAATAATAAATCGTTTATTTCAGATAATCAGCCAAATCCTCCGGCAGATAAAACGTCTCATTTTTATCGACATATATCACCACGCTTTGCAGACTGATCGTTTCATCGTTTTTCTTTCCCGTTTTTACGATGTTCGTGTTCGGCGTTATGGTCAGCTGTTTTTTCTTGGTTTTGACCACAAGCGTCGGGCTGCCTTTTTCTTCTTTCGAGGGTATGATGCTGTATGTCAGCCCGTCAAACACTTTTTGATGAGGCGCAAACTTCGTTGCTGTCAGCTCGTCCAATTTGCCTGTCAGTCCGAGTGCCGCCGCCAAATAATGGTTCAGTTCGACGTTGGTAAGCATACCCGTCGGAGGGGTGCCTGCGGGATGATAAGCTGCGAGGAAAACGTCTTCGCCCGTATGTCCGCCGGTCGTAAATCCAAAGCAGGTTTTTGAGGTTATAAGTTTGGAAATGAACGAATTAAGCGAACCGCTGTAAAGCGACGGCTCTATACCTTTATCCGATCTTTGGTCTTCGGGAATGGGACTGCTTTTATAGCTTTTGCAGTTGTTGAGCGCGTTCAGTTCGTCGGCGTTCAACTCAAATCCTGCATATTCACGGAAAATCTGTTGTGCTGCAGATGCGGGCGACGAGTTGAGTTTTGCTGCCATGCCTTCGGCTGTCAGTTTGACCTGCGAAACAGCTCCAAACAGCTGCTCTTGAGTCATTGTGCTGTACGACGGGCATCTGCTTGAGCCTATGCTGAAGCCGCTGTTGCCATGGTCGGGAACGACAACGACGAGCGTTTGTCCGTCTTTTTGGGCAAATTCAAACGCAGCATTGCAGGCACGGTCGAATGCGAGAAAATCCGTCATCATAGCGACAGGATCGTTAGCGTGAGCCGCCCAATCCACTTTGCTGCCTTCGACCATCAGCACGAAACCGTTTTCGTTTCGCGACAGCCTCTCGATAGCCGTGCGCGTCATTTCTTCGATCGACGGCTCTTTGGCAGGGTCGCGGTCAATGTCGTATGCCATATCGCGTCCGCAGTACAGCGCCCAAATTTTGTCGTTCCTGTCGCTGCGCATTCCCGCAATATCGTTTCTGTAAATGTGGTAGCCGTTACTTTTCAGATAGGCTTCATCGTCGGACGAGAGCAGCGACGAGCCGCCGCCTATCACTACATCAAGGTAGTTATGAGCCATTTGCGGAGCAATCCAGTCGTAACGTCCGCGGTCATAGCTGTGCGCGGCACAGTCTGCAGGCGTGGCGTGCGGAAATTCGCAGGTGAAAACCAGCCCCGTCGCCTTGTTGTGCGTCAGTCGCGCCGCTTCGAGCAGCGTTATCAACGGCTGATAGGCTTTTGCCGGATCCATAGGGATGATATCGTCTTTCCCGCGGCTGACAGGATAGGTGGAGACATAACCTGCAAGGCTCGGATAGCCGGTCATATAGCAAGATGTAGTGGGCGCCGAGTCGCCGATTGGCGCGTCGGAACAGGTCGTGCGTACCGTGCCGCAGAGATAGGGGTCGATAAACAGCTTGGGACGGTCGGGATGCTGGTAATACTGATACCAGCGAGCGGCAGAAACCGTCGCCAGCGACGTCCCGTCAGGAATGAGAATGATAAGGTTCTTAACCTGTTTGACTTCAGATAGTTGACTTGCGTTTGCCGACATCATTACAGATGCCAGCAGAGTGAAAAAGAATATTCGTTTTGTCATAGTTTAATTTTATTTTTATTCGACTGCAAAAGTAAAAAAAAATTTTTATTCAACCAAGCGGAATGATATCTTCGCAAAAAACGGTAAGTTTTTCGACGCCCGTAGCAGTTACGAGAAAGCTGTTTTCGACACCGACGGCTCCGACGCCTGCGATGACGAATTTCGGTTCGAGGGCTATTGTCATCCCTTCCTGCAAGACATCTTTCGAGCGCGGCGCAAGCACAGGCAATTCGTTGATATGTAATCCGATGCCGTGTCCGACAAATTTTGCCTGCTGCCTTGTACCCATAAAACAGCCGGCTAATCCTGCTCGCTCGGCTATCGACAGCGATTGTTCGTACAGCGTGGCGCAGGACACTCCCGGACGGGCGTTTTCGACGAAAGCATCCTGTATCTCAAGCGCCGTTTTGTGGGCTGAAAGAGCTGTTTCGCGCAGCTTGCCGACCGAAAATACGCGCGTCATATCGGTCAGATAGGGCGAGTAATTGCCTGCCATATCGACCATTACAGCCATTCCCTCGCGTAGCTTGGTGCCGTTAGCGCCAATAGGGCAAAGTGGTGTCTGTCCCTTGCCGCCGAGTGCGAAATCGAAAGGCGACGCAGCTTCGGCATTGTCGCCCGTGAGGACGCTGCCCATAAAAATATTCATATTTATGCCGAAAACGCTAAAAAATCCAACCGAACCATTAAGCCGCATACGCCGCTCAATTTCCGCCTGAAATTCAAGATCGGTCATCCCTGCTCGATAGCAGGACGGGATTTCTGCGTAGGTAATAGCGTGTCGTTCAGCCGAATAGCGCATCTGCTCGATCTCGTATGGCGTCTTAATCATACGTGCTCGCCTAAGGAGAGTCGTTGCATCACCGATTTCAGGCATCCCGAAAGCCCCCCTCAGGCGCGTACATTCTTTATATGACAACTCGTCGGTTTCGAGCAGGATTTTTCGCGGAAATTCGCGGTTTTCGTTCCGAAAAATATCCGTAATATCCTCAATCTTACGTATATAAGTGAAATCCTCGCCGTCGAACGGTTGAGGACGGCGAACAAACAGGCGACAATCGCCCTCGGCAGGCAGATAAATATAACCGCCAAAAACTGTGCCGGTAAGATAGAAAATGTTGACACTCACACCTATAACGCATGCGTCGGCGCCTGTTTCGAGCATAGCCTCGCGCACACGCCGACGACGTAAATTCAGTTCTTCGTTTTGGTTCATCCGGATTGCTTTTTTGCCGCAAAAGTAGGGAAAAAATCAGTAAAAACTTGCACGTATCGGAAAAATTAAATACTTTTGTCTGACGAATGTACGGCAGGTCGCTGTGCAGAAAACGATTTTTTTTATGAAATATCCAAACGTAAATGCTCATTTGCATACGCCTTATTCTTTCAGCGCCTTCGATAATATCGCCGACGCTACCGAAAGAGCCTCCGACGAGGATGTTAAAGTATTAGGTATCAA
>JAISTS010000082.1 GCA_031272455.1 Tannerella sp.
TTCTGTTATTTTCGCCATCCACGCTTCGGTGGACACAGGCGGAAACTCCGAAAAAAGTTTTTCTTTTAATACAGTCATAAAATTTTAAAACTTAATATCGTAATATTTAATCAATTATAATTCTTCCATGGAATTTGCAATCTGCCGTTTATCTGTCGATAAACAGCCATGCGTCTTTATATTTCGCGTTTTTCCGCAAAACAGCTATATATTCCATTGCCGCAGCACGGTTCGCAAACCGGTCGGCATACACACGTATTCTGCTGTCTCTCTGCACAATACCTATATTTTCATTCACCGGCGCAGCGACATTATCAATAAATGTGTGCGCCTGACGTTCTGTTACGAAACTGCCAATGATGACGTAATACTTTCGAGATGAATCAGTTACCGGCATTTCCACTTTTGCTGTCGGTTCGGGCGTTGTTTCGACGACCTGCTCGGTCGGCATTTCTTCCGTTACTGTAACCGTTACGCTGTCGCCCGTTTCTGCTTCTGCGTCCGTTTCCTGCGAGATACGTTTCACTATTTCGGCAGGGGCAAAACTTGCTGTAAATGAGGATGAATTGACTTCTGAAACCGGAGTTGTAATGATGAGCGACAACACAACAGCTGCCGCCGAAATACCTGCTATGTAAGCTGCAACACGATTGACAGGCAGATAAAATACGCGGGAAGGTTTGCGGTTTTTATGCTTATTTTCAACGACATCAGCATCGTCATCAGATGGCACTAAGGGCATATTGAACGTGTCGAGACCGTAAGTCGTAAGGCTGTAGCGCAAACGGTCGTCATCGGGCGTAAAAACAAGCCTGTCTTCAATATTTTTATGGAATGAGCCGATATTTTGCAGCACAAGAACGCCCGTTTCGTTTAGCGTATTTTTTAGATTATCAACATCTTGACGCAATGCTTCGCGAGCATTATTAAACGTCGTTCCGAGAGATTGCATATAAGCGTCGGCGAGCAGTCCGTCGTCGTGTTTAAGCGTCGGATTAAAGGCTATTTCCTTATGCGCCGGGGTGAACTGATGCTTTTCGCGGTCGTGTGCAGCAGGGCGTTCCTGAAGCACAAAGCCCCCGAAATCAGGGATTATCACGCAGTCGTTGACCCGCAATAACCGTTCGATATGTTCTGCAATCGCTATCACGCTGCAAAGATACTGCTATTTTCCGAAAACGATGCGAAAAATCATTAAAAAAAGCGTTTGCCGTCAATGATAAAAATCGCCTTTTCCGAGACGTACCACATCGCCGAAAGCCGACAGACGTTGCATATCCATCAGACGCGAGTTGCCGACGATGACGTATGCGAGGGTGCGGTCTTTGACGTTTGAGCGATAAAAGTGGACAATATCGCTCATATTCATCGTTTTGATGTCGTCGAGCAGCAGGCGGTTCGGGTCTTCGGTGTAGCCATTCCGTTTGTGAAGGGCAATCTTGGTTGACAGTTCACGGAACGAGGGATAATCATTATTTGCCTGATTAAAAGCCGTTTGTATGACTTCGTTAATCCTTTCGGGACGTTCGGGCATCTCGTGGATAAGGCTGTTGAGCACTTCAAGCGCATCGGTTGTTTTATCGCACTGCGTCGAGAGGTAGGTAACAAAGCGCGTCGGCATAGCGGCGTGGCAGAACGGCGGCATACGGTAAGCGCCCGAAGTGTAGTATGCCAGCGAGCGGAACTCACGGATTTCCTGAAACATAAGCGACGACATCCCTTCGCCGAAATATTTGGAAAACAACTCGGCTTCGTGGCGTTTGCGAAGCGTCTCAAGCGGCTCGCACGACATATATGCGTAGATGATATTCTGAAACACATCGGGCATATCATAAAAGAAAACCAACGGACGGTCGTACTGCACAAATGCGCGATACAGAGGCGATTGCGAGTCTTCCGTAACGGCATCGACAGGCAATAAATCGCATATGTGCTTCGCCACTTCGTCGCCGTCGAGCGTGCCGCAGTAGTGAAACGCACATTCGACCTGTTGAACGCGGTGGAACAGCGCTATCAACTCTTTACCTTTCAGACGTTTGACATCACGCAGCGACAGCTTGGTCATATACTGCGAAAGTTTGCCGAACTGTACATACTCAAAGAGCGCTTCGGCTACTTCGTTATTCGATTTGAAGAAGGTTTTTTCCATCACGCGAGCGTCGTCAACGAGCGTTTTCAGGCGTCGGTCGTTGGCTTTAGCATGACGCATAAAGTCGGCGGCGATAGAGAGCGTATCGACAAACGAACTGTCGAAGCCGCTGATTTTCAACGTAAAATTGTCATTATCAACGTCCACATCGAGCGTGCTGCCGAGCGCTTGCAGGCTGGTACGGAAGTCGTCGAACGAGCGGCTCTCGGTGCCAATCAGCGGCAGATAGGTCGTCAGGAATTTGAGCCTCGGCTCGACTAACTGCCCGATCCCGTACGTCATTTTGAAGGTAAATATCTTATTTACAGGATTTGGCGTCGTATATAGCGTTACTTTAGGCGTAAGCATACGCAGCTGCACATCGTTGTCAAAATCGAGAAAACGTATGTTAACTTCCTGAACGGGAATATCTTCGAGGCTGCGGGCATATTCCGAAACGGCGTCGGTATGTCGCGGCAGTATGGGCGCAAAGTTCGGTTTCGTCAGGTTTTCCTTTTTGTACTGACCGGTTTTTTTCTTGACAACCAAATAGTTATCCCCGAAATATTTACGCGCTACCTTTACTATATCTTCTTTTGTCAGCGCATCAATACGATCCATTTCTTCCAGATAATCAGACCATTTCTTGCCCTGCGAAAAGAGACGGACGAGTATCAGGCTTTTTGAGTCGATATCTTCGAGCGTTGTCAGGTGCGTCCGCAGGCGTTCGCGTTTGAGGCTGTTGAACAAATCGTCCGGAAAATCGCCGTTTTTCAGCTTCTCGACCTGCTTCCAGATAAGTTTTTCGGCAGCGTGTGAAGTCTGCGAAACGAGTTTGGGCACGGCAATTATACCGACAAAACCGGCTTCGTTGAAGGCTTCGCCGCCCGTCATCGCGCCCATCACCTTGCGTTCGACCATCAGTTTGTCGAGATAGCCCGTCCCGTTGGCATTGTTCAGGACGCCGACAGCGATGTCGAGAGCCGCCTGGTCGGGATGGTTTGCCGGTACGCCGCGAAAACCCAGCGCTATGGCTTTCATCAGCGGTATCGGGATTTTTATTCTCGCTTTTTCGCGTCCTCGCAGCGGCGGTATATTGGTTACGGGACGAGGCTTGACGATGCCTCTGGGTATGCGCGAAAACGTGCGTTCAAGTATCGGCAGCGCCTTTTCTGTTGCGAAATCGCCGCTCAAAATCAGCCCCATATTCGAGGCGACATAGTATTCGCGAAAGAATTTTTTCATTTCCGACAGACGCGGATTTTTCAGGTTCTCGGCGCTTCCAATTATCGGATAAGCGTAGGGATGCGGATGGAAGAAGAGGCTCATTATCTTTTCGATAGCAAGGTTGAGCATCATATCGTCGCGCCGGTTTTTTTCTTCGTAAACTGTTTCGAGTTCGCTTTGGAACATCCGAAAAACGGGATTAAGCAGGCGTTCGCTGTTGATTTCAGCCCAGTGAGCTAAATATTGCGGCGTGAAAATGTTGTGATAGACGGTATAATCGTACGACGTGCCGGCATTCAGTTTGCTGCCGCCGTATTTCGTAATCAGCTTGTCGAACTCGTTTGGAATGACAAATTCCGCCGCCTGAACGCTCAGACCGTTGATTTCGCTCTGTATCTGCTGACGCAGGGCAACATCTTTCGTTGCGGCAAGTTCGTCGTATTTACGGGCTATCATATCGAGTATTTGCGACTCCGAAGCATAGTCAACCGTACCGATTTTGTCCGTCCCCTTGAACATCATGTGCTCGAAATAATGGGCAATACCGGTATTGGGACTGTCCTTTGAGCCTGCCTTAACGACCACTGCACCAAACACTTTCGGTTGGTTATGGTCTTCGTTCAGCCAAACGGTCAGCCCGTTGTCCAACGTATATTCTTTTACTTCAGTTGTCATCTACACGCCGGATTATCACTATTTTACATTCATTCTGACTATAGTTGCCTTAAAATTAAACATACTCCTTCCTGTTCAGTTTTTTTGCCGCCCAAAAATAATATTTCTCGTTAACAAAAAAAAATAACGGCGCCTTTTTTTATCGTAATCAACGCCTTATTTATCATAAGCTAAAATCGGAAATAGATAAATGGCACAATACCAGCGTTTTTGAATTGTGTAACGATGAAAATTGCGATCGCGAGATACAGCGCTTGCATCAAGAGGGGCGAGCGGGCGACTACTCCGCGCAACGAGGTTTTGAACGCGGCAGGCAGGAAATGGACAATGTATCCAATTATCAATAAGGATGTTACGACAGGATAGCCTTCGACAAACTGGCTTAAAATTTCGGGATGAAACGAGGTGAAGATTTGGCGCAGCATACCGAAGCCAGACTGCATCGACTCGGCGCGGAAGAATATCCATCCGAGACATACCAGATTGAATGTCAGCACGATACCGGCTACCCGCCTGAATGGTGTCATTTCTGCTCCGATTTTCTTGAAACTGCCGAATCGCGACATCAGCCATTTATGTACCGCCAGCGCGACGCCGTGGAACGCGCCCCAAGCAATAAAACGTAAGGCAGCGCCATGCCATAATCCACCTAACAGCATCGTAATCATCAAGTTAACGTATGTACGGACTTTGCCTTTGCGATTGCCTCCAAGCGAAATGTACAGATAGTCTTTCAGCCACGACGACAGCGAAATATGCCATCGCCGCCAAAATTCTGTTATTGTAGCGGATTTGTAGGGCGAATCAAAATTGATCCTGAACCGTATGCCGAGCAACAGCGCAATGCCGATTGCCATATCCGAATAGCCCGAAAAATCGCAGTAAATCTGTAAGGCATAGCCATATACGCCGAGCAGGTTTTCCAATCCGGTATAAAGCGTCGGCGCATCGAAGATCCTGTCAACAAAATTCACGCTGATATAATCGGATATGACGCATTTCTTTAGTAATCCGCAGATTATCAGAAATAAACCTTCACCCATCTGCTCGCGTGTCAGTTTCGGCGTCTTGTACATTTGAGGTATGAAATCGCTGGCTCGCACAATCGGACCTGCGACTAACTGCGGGAAAAATGAGATATAGAACAGGTAATCAATCCAGCGCTTGAGCGGGGTAATGCGCTGTCGGTAAATGTCTATTATATAGCTGATTGACTGGAAGATAAAGAAGGAAATCCCGACCGGCAGGAAAATATCGAACGGCTCGTAAACAATTTGCTGCAAAGGAGTAATATTCAAAAGATTACCCACAGTTTGCAAAACCGAAAGCAGCACATTGTACATCAAATTGGCATATTTGAATACCGACAGCATTCCGAGATTGATGCATAAACTCAAGGCTACGAGCCATTTACGATTTTTACTGTCAGCCTTAAACGAGGCTATTCCCCGCCCTATCAGGAAGTCGGATGTCGCCGTAAACAGCAGTAACACAAACCATAAGCCACTCGTCTTGTAATAAAAATAGAGCGAGAACAGCGTTACATAAACAATACGCGCAAAGGCGTTTTTTCGCAATGCTATATATATAATGTAAAAGATGATGAAGAGCGCAAAAAACAATCCGGTGCTGAACAAAATCGGCGAATCGGAATGGTACTCCAACAGCGAACGAAGCCGTTCCGTGTCGATAACCGGCAGGAAATCATCGAGTAAGCCAAGCAGGTGTGCCAATCCTAATTCATTCATCGCTCGCAAGTTCGTTTTCTCGGTTTAACATCATCCTAATCAGCGCTTTGCTCAACATTTTGCCCTGTTTGGCATAGCCTTCTGCATTGTAATGCACGTGGTCGCGTCCGAGCAATCCCGCTTTTTCCCAGTTCAGGCACGATTGTTCGCCACCCGTTGCCGTATAGACATCGAAACAGGCAAGCTGCTCTTTTTCAGCATATTTGCACAGAATTGAGGATATTTGTCCTATCACTTTATTGCGTTCGTATCGCTTGTTGATACGACGGAACGACTCTGCCGGAGTGGTCAGCAGTATAGCCGTTTCGGGCATTGCCGCTCTAACCAGCTTTACAAGGCTATCGACCTGCGACTCAAACAGTTCGGCTCTGAACCGCGCCCCCGCAAACGACTCGTTTGTGCCCAAAGAGACTACGAGCAGCGAAGGCTTTAACAGCGCCAGCCGACTGAAATAATCGGGACGCAGATAATGCGAAAACATCGCACCGTTCTGTCCCACAGCGTGATACAAGATACCCGGATTGCCGTTTGTCAGCGAAAAACCGAAATAGCAATTTACGGATTTTGCCGTCCCGAAACGCTTGACGGACTGCAGGGTCAGCTCGTCGGTTTCGTTTGCCAACCGGAACGTGTCGGTCGCGATGTCAGCCGCAGAGGAATTGTCGCCCCAGCAAACAAATGTCGCTGTCGTATCGGTCGCCTTCGGCAACATCGGTACAGCATTACTGTCGCGATACATAACTGCCTGATTAAAAGCATATCCAACTCCATTAACGGGCGCTATTCTAATCGTGAAATCAATGTTATCGGACTCGGAACTTATGCCGACAGCGCCGGGACCAATCGGACATTTCAATTCGGCTTGAATACAACGCCCTGCTATCCAATTATTTACATTTGAAGTGATAAAATAATCTTTCGGCTCGTTGATTTTCGCTAATTTCAAAGGCGAAATCCATCCGCGTCCGGCATTACCAAAAACTTCCTGCAATGTTCTCATTATCTGACCGGTATAAAATCCCGCCTGAGTATGCGAATCGCCAAGATGTACGATATTGACTACGGTATCTTCGCCTGACATAAGTTTCTCAAGCTCAGCGAGAAAGGCATCAAGCGAATTTGCAGGATCGGCAATCAGACATAGCGTATCGACGGCAAAATCCAATCGCACCGTGATGCTGTCAACCAAAGGATTGCGCGGAATACGTTCTATTTCAAGCGCTTCGTCCACATCGGCAGCAGCCTCGGCAGTAAAAAACACATTACCGCCTATCGCAACCGTAATCATCACAGCCGCAACAATCCAAGAAAAATCAATAGAGCGCACCTTCAACTTCGTCATACATTTTCTTTTCCAAAATCAGGGCGTCGAAGAGCGCAGAAGCTATTTCGCGTCCGCCCCTGAAACTCAAGTGAGTATAATCTTTGCTCGCCCAGCGGTTTTTCACAAATTTCACCATACTGTCTTCGCCGCCCATCGCGTGAAATATGCTCCAAAACGGCAATCCCATCTGTTCCGCCGTCTTGTATTGTGCATTAAGTAAGGATTTTACCGATGGCATCGTGCGATACGCGCCATTGTGGTAATAGCTCCTGTCGGATACGCCGAGCAGCAGGATGTCGCTTTTCGGGAAACATTCCTGTAAGTGGCTGATTGCGTTGACCATACTCGTGCGATACCAAGTGTAGTCGTTTACGTCTTCGCGAGCGACATTCAAACCGTACTGTATGATTATCAGGTCGTAAGGTCTTACGGAAATCCATTCGCGACAGCTCGCCTCATCCAAGCCCGTCATCACCGTTCCCGAATTGCCGCGCAACGAGAAATTATCGACCACGACGCCCTCGTTGTCTTCGAGCGCAATGCCAAGCGCTTGCAGCCCCTGCGCACCTGTCAGGCTTATCCGTCCGTCGGTGAACATACCCGTCGCCTCAAACTGCCCTACCCTGTCAGTTGGTTCTATCACGCCTGTTATCGTATCATTTAAATCATTGCAAATCAATCGTATATTCGCTTGCGGACTTTGCGAATAAATAAATTTCACGGACGACACCTCTTTCAGTCCGGGATAGCCGTCAACATTCTTAAACGACAGCGACGCCTCGTCGGAAACGGCATTAAAAACCAGCCCCGACATCACATAACGGTGTTTTTTGCTTGTCAAGATGGAATGTGTTTCCCAGCCTTTCGACTGCTGGCGGATCGTTGGGCGATACTGCTCGACATGCGAGGCGACCGGCACAAAACCCACTCCCCTGCCCCCGAAATGCGACTGCATTTTTGAGCGGAAATCGGCAACAAGAATATCGCCCTCGATAAACGAATCGCCAAGAAATGCTATCCTGACCGGACGACCTAAGTCATTGATATTGTTAAGCGCAGCAAAAAAACGCGCCAAGCCCGTATGTCCTGCGGAAAAATCGCGTATTCGCAAATTGGCAGAATCGCCACCCATCCCTGCAATCATCGAAACGTACATAGAATCGCGTTTTTGCAACAGCTCGGCATCAAAATCGTCGCCGGGAAGGCTCATTATAACGGTATCATCCTGTTCAACGGGCTGTGTCTCAGGCTTAAAAAGCTCAACAACCGGTTCTTCGGCATCCTTGACGCGGACTTCGGAAAGCATATCAACCTTCTTAATCGAATAGCCTGACACACGGTCGGGCAGGAAAAACAAAGCGCCGCAAACTATCCAAGTGATAATCAGCATAATACAAGCTCTACCAAAATTGTCTTTTTCGGTCATACCCTGATATTTTACTTCAAAAAAGCGCACAAAGGTAAGCAAAAATCGACGTCCCGAACAAACTTGCACTTAAAAAAAAATGTTGCAAAACAGTTTTATCCCGAAAAAAAATGCTATATTTGCCGTCATAAAAGGAATAATAACTGTAAAACACGAATAAATGACAGACAACAGATTTAAAGGAACATGGCCTAAGATAGGCATACGTCCGACTATTGACGGACGAATGGGCGGCGTTCGCGAGTCGCTCGAAACACAGACGATGAACATGGCTAAGAGCGTTGTAGCGCTGCTGACCTCGTCGCTCAAATATCCGGACGGCTCGCCCGTCGAGTGTGTAATAGCCGACAGCACTATCGGGCGTGTGGCTGAAAGCGCTGCCTGCGCAGAGAAGTTTAAACTCGAAAACGTTGGCGTTACCATCACCGTTACCCCCTGCTGGTGCTACGGCAGCGAGACGATGGACATGGACGCCCACACCGTCAAGGCTGTTTACGGCTTCAACGGTACAGAGCGACCGGGCGCCGTCTATTTAGCAGCCGTCCTCGCCGCACACGCCCAGAAAGGGCTGCCGGCCTTCGGTATCTATGGACACGACGTCAAAGACGCTACCGACACAGCCATCCCCGAAGACGTCGAAGAGAAACTCCTCCGCTTCGCACGCGCCGCAATGACCGTCGCCATAATGCGCGGCAAGTCGTACCTCTCCATCGGCGCCGTCTGCATGGGCATCGCCGGCTCGATTGTCAACACCGACTTCTTTGAAGACTATCTCGGTATGCGCTGCGAAGGCATTGACGAAGTGGAGATTATACGCCGCATGACGCTCGGCATCTATGACAAGGACGAGTACGAAAAGGCTTTAGCGTGGGCAAAGAAAAACTGCCGCGAGAACGAAGACATCTGCAACCGTCCCGACATGCAGAAAGACCGCGCCGGTAAAGATGCCGACTGGGAATTCGTAGTGAAAATGACGCTGATAGTCAAAGACCTGCTTAACGGCAACCCCAAACTCAAAGAAATGGGCTTCGGCGAGGAAGCGCTCGGACACAACGCTATAGCAGCCGGTTTCCAGGGACAGCGCCAGTGGACAGACTTCTATCCGAACGGCGATTTCACGGAGGCTATTCTCAACTCGTCGTTCGACTGGAACGGCATCCGAGAGCCATACGTCCTCGCCACCGAGAACGACGCCCTCAACGGTACGGCGATGCTCTTCGGACATCTGCTCACCAACACCGCCTCCATCTTCGCCGACGTGCGCACATACTGGAGCCCTTCGTCGGTAGAGCGCGTAACGGGCAAGAAACTCGAAGGCAAGGCAGCCAACGGTATCATACATCTTATTAACTCCGGCGCTGCCTCGCTCGACGGCTCTGCCCGCCAGACCGACAAGAACGGCAATCCCGCAATGAAACCTTTCTGGGAGATAAGCGAAGCGGAAGCGCAAGCCTGCTTGGACGCCACCTGCTGGGTTCCCGCCAACCGTGAATACTTCCGCGGAGGCGGCTTCTCGTCGAAGTTCCTCACTCGCCAGAACATGCCATGCACAATGATACGCCTCAACCTCGTCAAAGGCTTGGGACCTGTGCTGCAACTCGCCGAAGGCTGGACGGTGGAACTCGCTCCCGACGCACACAAGATACTTGACGACCGCACCGACCGCGGCTGGCCAACAACATGGTTCGCACCCCGTCTCGACCCCTCGAAAGACGCTTTCAAAGATGTCTATTCGGTGATGAACAACTGGGGAGCCAATCACGGCGCTATCAGTTACGGACATATCGGCGCCGACCTGATAACGCTCGCCTCAATGCTGCGTATCCCCGTATGTATGCACAACGTCGCCGAGACGGACGTCTTCCGCCCCGCCGCGTGGAACGCTTTCGGCATGGACAAGGAAGGCGCCGACTATCGCGCCTGCCAAGCCTACGGAGCACTGTATAAGAAGTGAG
>JAISTS010000114.1 GCA_031272455.1 Tannerella sp.
TCCGCCTGCACCATCGAATTTTCCAGCTCCTGCAAACGACGCTGCTCGGCATACCACTGCGAAACGACCTTCAACCCCGTGCTGACGATGAAAACGACCAAAAACTGGCTCGAACGGGCGTAAAGTCCGAGGCGGGCGACTAAATATGACCACTGATTCGTTGCCGGATCAAACGGCGGCGAGTCGAACCGGCGGGGCGGCATCATAGCCGTACTGTCGCGAAAAGGCGGCGGAAAGCCTGATTGCCCCGGCGGCATTCCCATCCCCCGACGTGGCGGCATCGCCATACTGTCGCCCTCGAAAGGCGGAAAATTGGAACGGTCGGGCGGCATACCCTGTCCGGGCTGAAAATCGGAAAAAGCGGCGTTGTCGGACAGGAAAAGTTCCCTCAACACCCACGAAAGCGCAACGCAAAAGAACAGATACGCCGCCGCGGTAATAAGCAGATACAGCGCCACCTTACGTTTCGACAGGTAACGCGGCACGAAAACCGACGAATTGGCGTAGAAATAAATCGCCAAAAACAGGTAGCTCAGCGCCGGAAACCAGAAGAAATCTTCTGCCGGCATACGCGCCATACGGTTGAAATGCGGCATTGTCAGATAGATAAACAGTCCCCACCCGGCAAGATGAAGAATTATCGTCAAAGCCAGCTGTACTTTTTGCAGGTTTGTCCTCATACAGTTTTGACTTCGGAAAAGTCGTAAAGTTTAACGGTGGATGAAAGAAATCCTGTCCGATTTAGAAATCAAACAGAAACGAGAATGAAACTCTACCCTTAAAAGGGTATTTTGATAAAAAAACCTGTGTTTTGTACAATATTTCAGAAATTTAACACTCGAAAAGTGCGTCGTTTTCAAGCTATTTCATACCTTTGCAGCGCTCAATGCAAGAGTTAAATAATAGAAACGTAACGAAAACAATGATAAATGAATCTGAAATTGACAATTCGCACGAAAAAAGAGGAAGAATGAAAAAGAACATATTGAAAACCGGAATTTCTCTACGATGGCTAATGACATTGACAGTCTTGATGTTCGCTTGCCAACTGCGGGCACAGGATGCGCAAATGGCTGTTACTGCGACGGTTTCGACCGCCTCGCCGCAGTCGAACGAGATTTTTGAACTGAACATCACTGTCGGCAGTCAGGCTCTCGGCAATGTAAATATTATCAACGGTGCAGTCGTCAAGTTCGACCTGCCGGCGCATCTGGACGTGGCTATGACGCCGCAATCCGACCTTTTCACCGTAACGCAGACGGGCGACACTCACGTCGAAGTAGCGTTCACCGGAGCCTTGCCCGTCGGCTATTCGCGCAGTTTCAAGTTCGGTTTAGTGTTTGAGGCGGGTGTTTCCGTCAATAACGTTGATGCGACAACGCTGGCGATTACCGCCGATGCAACCAACTGTCTGCAAGGCACGACAAATATCTCCGTAAACCCTGTCAACATCGCCTTGCCGACGATTATGGACACCATCGCATCGACGGGATCGGCGAAATATATCCATTCGACCGTCATTGAGCTGACGCCCGAACAGATTTATGGCGGGTTGAACCACAATAACGCCCGCGTACGGATTGCCATCGACAAGAACGCAACCGTTGCGGCAATCAAAGTGGATGACGTCGTCGTGTCCGTTACGCCGACCATCACTACCGACAGCGCTATCTATATCATCCCGCTTGGCGTCCTCGAAGCAGGCGAAGCAAAAAACAGGGTGCAAATCTTTTACGCCTATCCTGCCACGCCCTGTCCCAAAACGTATGTGATGACGATTTCGTACCTCGCCGACCGCGAACACGGTGTGGTGGATACGCCAATCTCGGAAGTTCTGCAAAAGACCGAAAATGTGGCTTGTAATGCAATAGGACCGGTCTTTTTGAGCACATTCTCGAAAACAGCAAGCGACGTAGCCCTCCGTATGGCAAATTACAGCCTGCAATACGACCTCGTTTTCAGTCCGGTAACGGATGTGCGGAATATTGTAGTGATAGATAACCCGATACTGAACGAGCCGGATTTCTTCACCGTCAATCGCTTCACGGCTGTTGTATGGAGCGGTCTGGCAACGGAAGTGCCGCCCTACAACAATACGATAAAAACTGTCGTGTCGTATGAATACAGCGACGCGCCCGGCGTGTGGGTAACGGACAACCCGACACCTATGGTAAGCGGCTCTACATCTGCGTTTTCGACAACAAACGCCAAATATGTTACCCGTTTGAAATTTGAGTTTTTCAACGCAAGCGGTGGACTTGTAATCAATGCTTTGGCAGGTCAGGTGCATATCGCAATACAGGCGGAGATGACAGCCGCCTCAGCAACGCTAACATATATCGCTGATAACGAGCTGAATAACTCGGCTTATGGCGAAGGCGATTTGTACGACAACGGCGCTTATCAGCCTATCCCGACGAATGGAGTGGACAACCTGATACAGAGCGAAACGACGTTGAGAGACGCCGTGGTAGCAAGCTACTGGGACTATGACGGGCACTACTATTCTTTTTTCGCCCGTTCGTATGCCACAGATGAGACAGACAATTTCTGGTGGGTGCCCCGTACAATTCCGATGCCGCCAAACGCATCGGTCAAGGTGGGCGATGAATTTTGGTTTATCAACAATTTCGACGTTGAGAATATCCCGCTGAAAGACCCCGTATTTATGTTCTGGGTGCCGAGTTCTGATTTTGAATTAGTCAGCGTACGCGCCGGCGACGGAGTGGGCGATTTCACCTATACGACTTACGACGTCCCCGGTGGCGGATATATTGTGAAAATTACGCTGAACGGCTATCATACGCGCTGGAATGGGAGTCCGTTATTTCCGAATAATCCTTTTGATGCCGACTACTGGGGAAGCACCGGAACGTTCGGCGGCTGTACCGATATAGGCATCAAACTCAGAGTGCTTGACGGGGCGACAGTTACAACGCTTAGCGGTTATTCGGGCACAACTAACTTCGACCAGCCTTTCGGCAGTGGATGGGGCAACGGCTCCGATATGTTTTACGACGCATCGGGAATAGGCGCAGCAGCGCAAAGTTCGGGCGCGATGGCTGCTTCTACGGGATCATACTGGGTATTTGGCGGCTTTTCAAGGCAGGTGCAGATCGACAATTCGATAGGTTTTCATCCTGAAAAGACGGCGTCGCTCAACGGTACGGATTTCACTGCGAGCGTAACTACCGTCAACACAACGGCGCAGACCGTATATTACAAACTTCATATCGAGAACACCTCCGACGGTACCAATTCGTACGACCGTGTGAAAATTATCGACGTGCTGCCTCTACCGAGCGACAAACTGGCGCTCAACGACATTGCCAAAGGCTCGGACTTAGCCCTGACAGGCGTCTCGATAGCAAGTATGGTTATCACCGACAACCTCGGCGTACAAACCACCCTTACCATACCCGACCCGAATGTGTTGGTCTATTATTCAAGCACATCGACCGTAGCAGAGCGCTATCAGGAACTTGCGCAGACATCCAGCTCCGCTGGTACATGGACGCTGACGACGACTGGCGCTATTCCCAACGGCTCAAATGCTGTGAAAATTGACCTGACTACCGGTCTTCCGAACGATTATAAATTTGATGTCATCCTGCAAGGCACGCTGCCCGCAGGCGTATCGCCCGAAACGGCTTGGAACTCAATGGGTGTAGGTGCTCATTCCGTCTCACCGAGCATCAACCTCGCTCCCGCAGAGCCTGTCAAATCGGCTGTCAGACGGTCGCTGGGTACGAGTAAACTGAGCGGTCTCATCTGGTCTGACGACGGCGACGGCATACGTCAGGCAACCGAAGCGGGTATCCCAAATGTCATTGTCAGCCTGTATAACAGTAGCGACGTGTTGCTGACTACGACCACGACCAACGCCGCCGGTGAATACGAATTTATCGGTCTCGACAACGCGCTTTATATCATCAAATTCACTCCGCCCGGGAGCTTGCAGCTTGCGCCCTATGGCGTTGGCAGCGACCCGACGAAAGATTGCGACTTCATTATGGTCAGCGGTCTGGCTATGGCTTCGCGTACGATCAACAGCGCTGATATTACGCATGTTGACGCGGGCATCTGCACCGGCTCGTACAGCGTTACGTTTGTGCTGCAAGGCGGTAATATCGGCGGCTCGACAGCAAACGTGGTCTTCCCCGTCGGTACGACGCTTTCCAATCCATCAGACCCGACAAGCATAGTCTATCACAGTCTGAACCAGATTTACGGCGCAGGCAACGACTGGTGTCCCACGCCGGTGAAATCGCACTTTACCTTCGCCGGATGGTTCGACGACGCGGCAGGCACAATTCCTACGACGCTGACAACAACGACGCTCATCACCGCCAACCGGACGGTTTATGCCGTATGGATAGCAAACACCTGCTCCGAAGGATTCTTTGTGGATAAGGACGTGCAGGGCGGATTGCGCGACGGCAGTTCGTGGGACAACGCTTTCCCGACTATCGAAGAAGCGCTGGCATCGGCGGCTAACGGCGACTTTATCTGGGTTGCCGAAGGCGAATACACTCCTCCCGCAGGAACGTCATACACAATGCTGTTTGACGAAATTGAGATTTACGGCGGATTCAAAGGCGATGAGATACGTCTCGAAGAACGCGATTTTGCTACTCACAAAACCATACTGAAAGGCAATGGCAGCAATCTGCCCATAATCGACAACGCGAACCTGACCCGTGCAGCACGCTGGGATGGCTTCGTTATCGAAAACGGACGCGCCCCGCAAGGCGCAGGCATACGCAATACCAACGCATCGCCGATCATTTCCAACACCATCATCCGCAGTAATGCGGCGACGCAGCAGGGCGGCGGCGTGTTCAATCTCAACAGCGCTCCACTGTTCTATAATGTGGAGATAAGCGGTAACACGGCGCCAAGAGGTGCAGGCATCTATAATCAAAGCTCTGATATGGAAACGGTTAACGTAACCATTAGCGGCAATCTTGCAGGAACATCCGGCGGCGGCGTTTTCAACAGCGCATCCAATCCGGTCATCCTCAATACGATAATCTATGACAACCGCGCAGGCGCTAATCCGAATATCGCCAACGAAGGCTCGATGCCCAATTTCGCGTACAGTATAATTGAAGGCTCCGGCGGCAGCGCAAACTGGAACACGGCTTTCGGCACAGACAACAGTCATAACATCGACGCCAACCCCTCGTTCGTGCAGAAAGGCTTCGATCTCGAAGGAAAGATGCAGGAGGGCGACTACCGCTTGCGAGCATCAAGCGCGGCTGTCGATGCTGGACGTACGGCGTTCGTTTACAACTGGCTGACACGCTGGAATATGCCGCTGTATGTCGAGTGTGGAGGCGTCTATACGAGCGCGTTCTGCGAAGTTGTGCCCTTCGACCTCGCATTCTTCGGACGCATCAGCAACGACATCGTTGATATGGGCGCGTACGAATACGACAGCGAATGGCTGATAGATGTGTTTATCACTCGACAGGTCATCATTCCCGAAGTTGAAGGCATAGAAACGACCCCGGGCGCAGGCGTATATTACGTTCTGAGTTCGCACGACTTCACCTTCAATATCAAAGCAAAATCGGGCTATGCAATAGACCAAGTACGTGTCGCGGTGAATATCCCCTTGCGCGACCGCGAAGGATTGGTAAAGAAAACCAATGCCGACGGCAGCCTGACGGTTACGATACTCACTATCACCGAGCCTATCAATATCGATATATCGGATATCATTCGCACTGTGGATGCCGAAAACATAGCTTCCGACCGAGTATGGGCGGCAGGCGGCAATCTCTACGTCGAAGCGGCGCAAACGTCTGTGTTGGAGATATATAACCTCTCCGGCAGCCTGATTGCGAAACAAAAAATCGGCGTCGGCTCGACCGTCATCCCGCTCGCAGCCGGATTTTATGTTGTGAGGCTGAATGATGTGATTTATAAAATAATCGCAAAAAATTAAATAATGAACACAAATCCTGACCATGAAAGTATATGCAAGTTGCATATCAAACGCCTGCTACGCAGCATATTAGCGCTTATTGCGATTTTAACTGTATCGTTAAGTGCCAAGGCTGCAATTCGTTACGTTACTCCGTCGGGTGCAGGCTCGATGAACGGCAGCAGTTGGACAAACGCATCCAACGACCTGCAAAATATGATAAACGCATCCGCTGCGGGCGACGAGATATGGGTGGCGGCAGGCACTTACATACCGAATAAAACTGCGGCGGGATGGACGACAGCCGGTCCGTATCCGACAACCGACGGGGCGCGCGACAATGCATTTGTGCTGAAAATCGACGTGAAGGTTTATGGCGGTTTCGCAGGTGGCGAGACAGCGCTCTCGCAACGAAATGTCAACGCTAACGCAACAATTTTGAGCGGCGACCGCGGCACGCCCGGCAACGCTACCGACAACTGCTATCACGTTGTGATTGCTGCAAGGGCAAACGGTACAGGGACATCTGCTACTCATCTCGACGGATTCACCGTTCGCGACGGGAATGCCAACGGCACGGGCGCCACGATTACGGTAAATACACGTACCATCGCTGATAATTACGGAGGCGGCATATTTTCGTGGTGGGGCGGTTTGAATATGTATAATCTTACAGTTGTATATAACAACGCCATAAGCGGCGGCGGTATATATACCTTTCAAACCGGTAATAATTATTTTGTAAGCGGTAAAATTCAGGCGAATACAGCCGGTTCTTATGGCGCCGGAGTGTATAACAGCGTTTCTACATTAGTAATAATGAACAGTTTAGTTACCGGTAACAAAACCTTGCCGCTGACCGGATACGGAACAGGTATGGGTGGCGGCATATTCAATTACGCCACGTCAACAACTACCGCTCGGATAGACCTCGTAAACACCACTGTCGCAGGCAATGTGGCAGGACGATACGGCGGCGCTGTTGCCAACTACGATTATGCGCGGCTCAATATCATCAACAGCATTATCTGGGGTAATTTTATTACGCGCTCTTCGGCTAATGCGAATGAATCGGGCGCCAATATCTACAATTGGAGCGCCTCGGCAATTATGGGCTATGGCAACAGCATACTCGAAGGTTTGATAGGCAACGAAACATTAGTGAGCAATTGGGGTGGCAATACCTCTGCCGACCCATTGTTTGTCGCGCCGACGACGGCAGCGGCTGCCCCGACTACCGCAGGCGACTGGCGCGTTACAAATTACAGCCCCGCAGCCAATGCAGGCGATCAGACGTATTACACTTCATATTTTGTACCTCAAAGCATTACGACCGATTTGGACGGCAATGCCCGCGTAGTTGAAAGCGTGATAGATATCGGTCCCTACGAACTGGCGGCGCCTTTCCACCTTTTGCCCGACGCCAACGGCATAGTGTATGTTGATAGCGCTCACGCGGGCTGCCTGACATGCGACGGCAGCTCGTGGACAAACGCTTATCCCGACCTCGCCTATCCGCTTCTCAAAGCCTCGATTGATACCACAATTAAGGAAATTCGCGTAGCAAAAGGACATTATACGCCGAAATACCAAATCGCAGCTTCGACCGTGAGCGGCGAAAAAGTCGATACCTACGACCGGTCGTTTGTGCTTGTCAAAAATGTAAAACTCTACGGCGGCTTTGCATCGGGCTTGCCTGATGTAACGAGCGCGGCAATGGCGGCTTCGCAGTTGGCGGCGCGTAATTTTGCGGCAGACGAAACCGTTTTGAGCGGCGACATAAACGGCAATGATAACAGCGTGTGGGATGTGGCGACGATGCCTCTTACTCCCAATGGCAATCCCGGAGCGGTTTATCCCGACTGGAACACTGTTTTAGGCTGGGCGGGAACGAGAAATGATAACTCGTGCCACGTCGTAGTGGCTGCCGGCAATCTGGGCAGCGGATGTCTGGACGGATTTACCGTGTCCGACGGTTTTGCAACCGAATGGAAAGTTACAGGTGAACTTAATCAACCCTCTGTACGTCAGCGATTATTGGTTAACGACTACTTCATAGACAGGATGTTTGGCGCAGGGATTTATATCACCTACTCTTCTCCGACATTAAATAATCTCATAATCCGCGATAATGCACAACAGCTTGGACAACAGTCAAGTTCTATTCGCGGGTACGGAGGCGGTATTTATATGGAAGATCCGTCGAGTCCAGTAATTACCAATTCGCTCATTACCAACAATGTAGCGGCTCGTGGCGGTGGAGGCATAGCAATATGGGGCGGCGGCGCTCCCGTCCTCGACAGCGTGGAAGTAACAAGCAACGGCGCATGGCGCGAAGGAGCCGGTATTTATCTGTGTGAATATCCCACATCAAGTCCGGCATATACATCTCTGAATGTGCACATCAGTAATTCAACTTTCAAGGGCAACCGTCAACTTCAAGATTACAATGGCGCTTCGAGTCAGGGTGCAGGCGGAGGCAGCGCAATATGCTGGAATAATCCATATCTTTCTACCGGATCCACCGATCCGAATACCGGGCTGTATATCAAGAAGACCATTTTTGACGGAAACAAATCGGGTGCAGGCGGCGCTATTTCCGCTTATTTCGCAAGATATATAGAATTGGACTCCTGCCAAATCATTAACAATTCGACTGTGGATTATCCGAATATGCGAACGTATGGATATGGAATTGGCGGGGCGGTTTATCTTTTCGGCGCGAACGGCTCGGCTAATCCGCTTGTGCAAATGGGTGAATTTGTGGTTAATAACAGCATTGTCAAAAACAATAGCTCCATCACTTCGGGCGGCGCTTTCCAGCCACGCCTGACCACGTTGACACTTTATAATGACAGCGTTTGCAACAATACTGCCGGTACCGACGGCGGTGCAATAAGCCTTCCCGTCGTTAATCGCAAATCGACCGTAAATGCAACCAATGTTGTGTTTACAGGCAATACTGCCACCGGCAACGGCGGAGCGCTGTATCTCAATTACGGTATGACATCGGCGACCACCGTTACTCCTGCGGGCGCTTATATCAACTGTCTGATTGCCGATAATACGGCATCGGCGGCTAACGCAGGGACGGTGTTCTACGACGACGGCAACGCAAATACACCCGGTCCCGATTTCGTTAACTGCACATTGGCAGGCGAACCGGCGAAACCGATTATCTCATACGTCAACAACAACGGCAACACCGTCCGTTTTCTCAACTCCATCCTCTATGCCAACACAACAGGCACGATAGGCGCCGGAACGCCGGGCAGCATAAACGATTTTGTGTTTCAAAATTCGCTTACCGAACAGCCCGTCGGTGCGTTTGGCGTCAACGCATCCAACATCAACAATCTCGAAGATACCAACCCGCAGTTTAACGCATCGGCGTCGGGCGACTATACGCTTACGGCGACAAGTCCGGCTATCGAAGCAGGCGATAATTCACTGTTCCAGACCGCACGGGGCAGCGCATTTACTTCTTGGAGCACCGAAATCGACCTCAACAACTCGCTGCGGCTTATCGACACAAATATTGATATCGGAGCTTATGAATTTCGCGCCCTTGTAACGCTCACAGCTAACGACGACAACGCGACGACACTTATCAATCAGCCCGTTACAGTCGATGTGCTTGGCAATGACGTTGTTTCCGGCTGCACTCCGTCGCCGGTAATCGTTACACCGCCCCTGCACGGCTCAGCCGTTGTCATCAGCGACAGCATCCGCTACACGCCAGCGACAGGATTTACAGGTAACGATACGATTACTTATTCCATCACTTGCAGCGGCACAACGGCGACAGCCAAAGTATATATCGTGGTGCGCGACCCGTCGCTGCGATACGGTTTCTTCGTTGACCAGCACGTCGTCGGCGGCAATCACGACGGCACTTCGTGGGAAAACGCTTACATCACGATAGAAGAAGCGCTCACAAAAGCTATGCCCGGCGATTTTGTCTGGGTAGCCAAAGGCGAATATAACCCGCCGACAGGCACGGCATACCTGATGCAGCGCGACAGCGTTGAAGTCTATGGCGGCTTCGGCGCATGGGAAGACTATCTCTACGAGCGCGATTTCGCCGAAAACCCGACCATCGTCAGAGGTTCGGGCGTTAACGTTATCACTATCACGGGCACGGGCGGACGCTGGGACGGTTTCATCGTCGAAGACGGCGTGGCTGCCGACGGCGCAGGCATCACTGTCAACAACGCATCGCCCGTAATCGCCAACACCATTATCCGCAGTAACGCGGCGCAGGGCAACGGCGGAGGTATCTATATCGCTAACGGCAATCCTATATTATATAATGTGGAGATAAGCGGAAACACTGCCGCGCGAGGAGCCGGTATGTTCAATGCAAACGGCAACCCGCAACTGACCAACGTTACCATCAGTGGCAACCTCGCATCTTCATCGGGCGGCGGTATAGCCAACAGCGCCTCTGCGCCGGATATACGTAATACGATAGTGTGGGGTAATCGCACCCTCACGCGCATAGACGCCAATGTTGCCAACGACGCCGCATCGTCGCCGCGCTTTGAATACAGCATTGTCGAAGGTTCGGGCGGCAGTAGCGCGTGGAACGCCATATTCGGCACAGACGGCACACATAACCGCGACGAGAATCCGAGCTTCATCCGCAACGGATTCGACCTCGAAGGCAATATGCAGCAGGGCGATTACCGCCTGCGCGCGTCGAGTGCCGCCATTGATGTCGGACGTACGGCGTTTATATACAATTCTTTGACGCTCTGGAACGTATTTCTCCCAAATCCTGCCGACCTGAGCATCGGCAACCGCTATCTGCAAGCCGTGCCCTTCGACCTCGCCTTCTTTGAACGTATAGGCAACGATATTGTTGATATTGGGGCGTATGAGTTTGGCTCTGAATGGATGGACTTCTATATCACCCGCGAAGTGATAATGCCCGAAGTCGAAGGGCTGATTACCGACCCGCCAACAGGTGTGTATTACGTCTTGAGTTCACACGACTTCACGTTTACCGTTACTCCGCAAACAAACTATCGCATTGATAATATGAAGATTACGACTGGTATCCCGTTGCGCGACTCCGAAGGTATGAAACGTACAGCCAACAGCGACGGCAGCCTGACGGTTACGATAATGAGCATCACCGAGCCTATAACGATCAACTTCTCAGATGTGATCCGTTCAACGGCAAACGAAAACGTCGCTTCCGACCGTGTATGGACGGAAAACGACCACCTGTGCATCCAAACGCCGGCAGCTTCAGAAGTGAAGATTTATACCGTTGCAGGACAACTGGTTAAGCATCAGAAAATCAGCGAAGGCGCGTCGCGTCTGCGTCTCGCCGCAGGACTGTATATTGTCAGTCTTAACGGAGTGGAGTATAAGGTTGTGGTGCAGTAAAACCGCAGTGTTAAAGTGATTTAGCTCAGCTGAAAGCCTGTCGGATACGCGCTGCTATGGCAGCTAATTCGTCGGGCGAAGGTTTCATTTTTTCCTTGCCGAAATACATATCTGATTCTTTGCTGATGGGGACGAGGTGAATATGTGCGTGAGGCACTTCGAGACCGCTGACTGCCAGCCCGATACGGTGACAGGTAATGGCTGTTTCGAGGGCGCGGGCAACCTGTTTCGAGAACGCCATCATACGTCCGAGCAAGGCGTCGTCGAGGTCGAAAAGGTAATCGGTTTCCTGCTTTGGAACGACGAGCGTGTGCCCTTCGGAAATGGGATTAATGTCGAGGAAGGCGAAAAATTCGTCGTTCTCCGCAATTTTGTGGCAGGGGATTTCGCCTGCTATTATTCTGCTGAAAATTGTTGCCATAATTATTGATTGTCAGAGTGTTATTTCGATAATTTCAAATTTCATCATTCCCGACGGCACCTTGATATCGACCACGTCGCCGACCTTTTTGCCCATCAGCCCTTGTGCTATCGGTGTGCTGACGGCTATTTTGTTTTCTTTCAGGTTTGCCTCCGAATCGGCGACAAGTGTGTATGTCATTACGGCGTTGTTTTGCAAATTCTTGATTTTCACTTTGTTCATTATTTGCACTACATCCGTTTTGATTTGCGCTTCGTTTATCAGTCGTGCATTTGAAATCAGCTGTTTCATCTGCGCGATCTTGGCTTCGAGCAGCCCCTGTGCGTCTTTGGCGGCATCGTATTCGGCGTTTTCGGACAAATCGCCCTTGTCCCGCGCTTCGGCTATCTGCGCGGAAATCTCCGGACGTTTCACCGTCTCAAGGTAGGTTATCTCGGCTAACATCTTGTTGTAGCCCTCTTCTGTCATATAAGTTACAGCCATAGTCTAATCTCCTAAATTCTAAAAAGATAAAAAAAGAATCCCGGTCAAGTTTTTCAACCGGAATCCGTTATTTGTTTTATTAATCCGCCGCAAAGTTACGGTTTTTTCCGAAGCTGACAAAATCAAAAAAGATGCTTTATAACATAAAACAGTATTAAAAAACGTTGCCAATGTCGGCAATCAGCGTGTCGAGATTGTCTATCCGTTTGACAAGTAATCCCTTGCTGTTGAGCAGGAAAAGCGCCGGAAGTTGCTTTACGTTATATATAGCTGCTGCCTGCGAATAGACTGTTTGCGGGTCGCGAACGCAGGTCCAGGGCAGGTTTGCAGCGACGTTTTTCCACAGATGCACGTCCGAGTCGAGCGAGATCTGATATATGCCGAAATTCCTGCCGCGATAGGTCGAATCGGCTTTGTGCAGCAGCTGGTTCAGCTCGTCAGACCATTCAGCCTGATACGAAGTGAAATTCAGAATGACAACTTTGCCTTTCGCCATTTCCGTCAGTTTGATGGTGTCGCCGCGCAGATTGGGCAGGGCAACATCCATAAAATCAATCTCTTTCACGTCGATATTATCCAAGTTTATGTCTCGTTGGCTGCGAATGACTTTCAGAGCCTGCAGCGCCAGATTGTAGAGGTGCTTCGAGCGCGGACTTTCAGGGTACAGGTGATTGTAGCTCGTTGCCACAGCGCCATAAGCCCGCGAATCTTCCTTGTCATACGGGTCGAAAAACAGCATACCGTCAATCTGCTGAAACAGAGCGAAATATGCTTCAGGCGACATTGGACGGCTGTAGATATATCTGCGTGCCGTGTCGCGGTAAGTCTCGATGGCTGCGAGCGTCTGTATCCTGTAAATAGAATCGGGCATAACTCCTGCTTCAAAATCCTTACGCAAGCGGTGGATAGCCTGATTGGCGTCGAGCTGCGCGAGAGTGATTTCTTTCAGAGCCGAGCATACTAACGAGCCTTCGACCTGATATGAGGTGGCAAAAGTTGTGTAATCGGCTGTTATTGTGATGCTTTCAGCCGAGTCAATAGCAAGATTAATGTATTGACCGTTCATCCGCAGACGGTAAAATTCGGGATATTCGGGGATTTTTTCCTTGAAAATGAACTTTCCCGTCCCGTTCAGTTTGGCTGAATCGAGCAGCAAAACCTCCGACAATCCGACGTTCTCAAAGTAAATCATCTGATCTTCGGCTCCGGTTACGACGCCACTCACAGTGAACTGCCCCGTGCGTCCGTTGCATCCGTAAAACATTAATATACAGCTTATATATATAATGTACGCAAGTTGTTTTATCATCGTTTTTAAATCTTTATTTTTCTTATCGGATGCAAATATACGTTATTTTTGCGACACGTAACAATTTTTTTCATTACTTTTGCGCGTATGAACGAAAGAAATATCAGCGCAGTCCTGGCGCAGGAAGTCGAAGCTGTCCGCAATATTCCCGTTACGGACGAGTATGACAAGGCAATCAACCTTATCGTTAAGCACGTTCATAGGCTTGGCGGTACGCTGATTCTGAGTGGTATGGGCAAAGCCGGACAGGTAGCAATGAATATAGCGACTACATTCAGCTCGACCGGCACGCCCGCCTATTTTCTCCATCCGAGCGAAGCGCAGCACGGCGACCTCGGCATCGTCCGTCCTAACGACGTGATGTTGCTGATTTCCAATTCGGGTATGACGCGCGAACTGCTCGAATTAGTGGATTTGACACGCAGACTGGCTGAAAATGTGCCCTTTATCGTCATCACATCCAACCCCGAAAGTCCACTTGCGCAGATAGCGTCGGCATGCCTGCTTACAGGTTCGCCGAAAGAAGTATGTCCGCTCGGACTGACGCCTACGACATCAACAACCGTTATGGCAGTTATAGGCGACCTGCTCGTCGTCAGCGTGATGAAAGAGATTGGCTTCACGTCAGCCGACTATGCCAAACGGCATCATGGGGGTTACCTCGGCGCCAAAAGCCGCCGACAATGCGAACACGAACATAAAACGTAATGATATGAGAAAGGTTATTGGAATAGGCGAAACAATCCTCGACGTCATCTTCCGAGGCGACAATCCACACGTAGCCGTACCGGGAGGCTCGACTTTCAACTGTATGGTCTCGCTAAGTCGGCTCGGCGTTCCCGTGCAGTTTATCAGCGAGATAGGCAACGACCGCGTGGGTAAACTCATCTGCAAGTTTATGGAAACGAACGGGATGACTACCGAATATATGGGCGTCTTTCCCGACGGCACAAGTCCCGTCTCGCTCGCTTTCCTCAACGACAGCAACGATGCCGAGTATGTTTTCTACACTAACTATCCCGCGCGGCGGCTCGATGTGATGTTCCCCGCTATCAACGAAGACGACATCCTCGTGTTCGGCTCGTTCTATGCCCTTAACCCCGAACTGCGCGAACGTATCGCCGACCTGCTCGAATATGCCCGTCTGCGTAAAGCCATCGTTTATTACGACCCCAACTTCCGCCGAACGCATGCTCACGAAGCTATCCGCGTGCGCACAACGGTGATGGACAACTACGAATATGCTACTGTCGTGCGCGGTTCCGACGAAGATTTTCTTAATCTCTACGGCAAAACCGATATGGAGAAAGTCTATACCGAAGAAGTGGAATTTTACTGCAAAACGCTGATAACGACACACGGCGCAGCAGGTGTTAATCTCTTTGCAGGTCAGCGCCGTGCACATTTCGACGCCGAACCGGTCGTCCCCGTCAGTACCGTCGGAGCAGGCGACAACTTCAATGCCGGCGTGGTTTATGCCTTCCTGAAATACGATATCCGCCTGCGCGATATCCCCGAACTCAACACCGCCGACTGGGAGAAAATCGTCCGTACCGGTATGACATTCGCCGCGCAGGTATGCCAAAGCTACGACAACTATATCTCTACGGAGTTTGCTGCGCAGTTTAAGTAATTGATCTATAATCCCGAACCGACTATTCCATAATTCGTGCTTACGGAATGGTTTTGCTTTGTTTCCTGTCTGATTTGTTTGTTTAGCGCAAGGTCGGCATCGCTGATATACGAGCGCGAGTGTTCGAGATGAAGGCAGATAGCCGAATAGCGGATTTGTTTACCGCGAATACCTGCGTTGACGAGGCGCTCGCCAAACTCTCTGTCTTCGCCGCCGTATCGCATGCGTTCGTCGAAGCCGTTAGCCGCAATAATGTCGCTGCGCCAGCCCGAAGCATTATGCCCGTTCCATGTTGCTCTCGTGGTGGTAATGATGTTCAAAAACCACTCTTTCCATCCGAAAGATGTCAGTTTATTATTCTTGATAGAATCCATTAATCCTTTGGATTTAAGCCATTTGACCGAATGACATATACCCGCAAGAATGTCTTCTTTTGTGAGCGCTGCCGAAATAACACCGTCTAATTTGAAATATCCGCCAGACAGAAACCGCCGTTTTTCCCTGTATTTTAAATGAATGGCAACGAAATCATGTCTCGGCACGCAGTCGCCATCGCTGAAAAGCAGGTAATCGGCAGCCGCCTCGACGATTGCCTTGTTCAGGATAGCGCATTTGCGGAAGCCATCATCAGGCTGCCATACGTGTTTTATCGGAAACGAGAGTTGCGGTCGCAGCGCTTCTATCCTGTCGCGTGTATTCCGATCGGAACCGTCGTCGGCAATAATCACCTCAAACCGTCGGTCGGTCTGCGCCTCATAACCCCACAAGACTTTTTCGAGATAGTCGGGCTGGTTGTATGTTGAGAGGATGACAGAAACGCTGAGGTTGTGCGCGTCGCAAGCCGCTTCATCAAAAGCGAAAGGTAAGGGTCGTTTCATCGCATAGCGTCGCCAAAATCGTTCGCGGGCTTTCAGGACTGTTCGCACACAGTACGCGCTGTCGGCGCCACGCGCTTCGGCATACTTGCTTGCCAGCAGCTCGAAGAACGGCTTTTGACCCCAGAGACGGGCGAAGTTGCGACATCCGGCAGATACGCTCACCTTGCCGAAACGCATCCTGTTGATGTCCACGACGCAAAATTCCGCTTCGCCGTTATCAATACCGAACAAAATATTGCCCGGCGAATAGTCGCGATGCAGTATGCCCTGCTCGTGCATCTTAGCCGTAAAAACGGCAAGCGCGGCGATGATATGTTCGCGCCCTTCGATGCCGCCGCTGCCGAACTCATACATATTGCGTTCACAGTCAACGTGCTTGCTGATAAAATATGAATCGCTGATCAGTCCGGTTTTATTAATGATGATGCAGGCTATCGGTTCGGGTGTGTTTATGCCTTTTGCAAGCAGCGACCGGGCATACACGAACGCTCTTCTGGCTTTCGACGGACGGAAGAAAGTATAAATTATGCGGTTGATAATAAATGGCTTATGATAACGTTTGACGTTGATTTTCTCGCCATCAACCTCAAACACCCGTATCTCGTTACGTCCTTTATAAATCACCGTGCCCTCGTTCCGCTCGAAGCGTTCAGGTACCGAGGTTACGAAGTCCGTCAGGTTGGCGTAAGCAGGATTTATTTCAAGTTTCATGTTGTTGGAATTGAATTAATCATCTTTAAATAGATTTCTTCCGGCATGATACTGTTCATGCAGTCATAATCGCCGCGATAGCACGGGCGGTTACCATAGATAGAGCACGGGCGGCAGGGCAGGGCGGCTTGGATAGCGAGTTCCGCAGGCTGGCGGTATCCGAAGAATCCGGCGGCGGGATGCGTGGCGCCCCAGACGGAGACGGCGCGGACACCAACCAACGAGGCAAAGTGCATATTTGCAGAATCCATACATAGCATCACGTCCAAGCGGCTTATCAGCGCCAGCTCATCGCCAAGCGAATAACGACCGGCTACATTCACGGTTCGCGGACAGTCAGCAGCCCAGCCTTCAAGCACAGAGCGTTCCGCTTCGCCACCGCCGAAAAGAAAGACCGTCAGATCGTCGCGTCTCTGCGTAAGCATTTCCAAGACCTGTCTCATCTTTTCCGTCGGATAAATCTTTCCCCGATGCTTGGCAAACGGCGCTACGCCTATCCATAGTCCTTGTTTTTCGGGAATGTCGCGTGGCAACGGCGGCGTCGAAGTTTCAAATAACGAGCTGAAAATCAGGTCGAACTGGAATCCGGCAGCGTGAAAGACGTCTTTATATCGCTGAACGACAGGGCGTAGCGGTCGGACGGTTTTTGGCGGCTTGCGCGTCAGCAGGCGTTGCTCGCGACGAAGTTTGTCAAGCGTAAACACTTTACGCCCTTTCAGGCTGAACAGCAACGAGATAATGCGGCTTCGGATGACGTTGTGCAGGTCAAGCGCCGCATCAAAATCTTTGCCTGCAAGCTTAATGGCAAACTTCAAAAAGCGAAAAAACGGTTTGTCGTCGTTCTCAAACGCTATGAGATGCAAGTTTGCGGGTGCGTTGATAAATAGCGGCAGCAGCGTTTGTTGCGTCAGCATCGTGAACTCGTCCGACGGATTAGCCAGCGCTGCGGAATATAGCACGGGGATCGTCATCGCCACGTCGCCAATCGCTGAAAGCCGTATGATAAGCGCCTTTGACATAGCCGGTTATTTGCCGCTCTTTCCGTACAGCGCCGGATTGAGCGACGGGTCGTTGTACATCTTCATCTGGCGATAGACCTTCATATACTTGCGCCCGTGCGCGACGTCGTCCAAAAGCTGGTCTAACGCCGTCGAGAGGTCTTGCTGCTGCTCTTCAAGCACGCTTAGTTTGCGGCGACAAGCCTCGCGGTGCGCTTCGGTAGCATCGTCGCGGCGAGCCTCAACCTGCATGTGCCATATCTTCAACACCAAAATAGACAGCCGGTCGATAGCCCATGCCGGACTTTCGGTGTTAATCGTCGCATCATCAGCCACTTTGACATCCCGATATTTGTCAAGGAAGTAGCTGTCGATCTGTTCCACGAGGTCGGTACGTTCCTGATTGGAACGGTCTATCCGCCGTTTTAGCGCCACGACCTCGCTGTCGCTGATATGCGGAGCGCGGATAAGGTCTTCGAGATGCCACTGAACCGCGTCGATCCAGTTTTTCAGATAAAGCATCGCCTCAAACGCACCTGCCACGTAGGGGTTATGTATGTCGGCGTCAACATCGTCGCTGCGGTGATAATCCGCCGTCGCCTCATGAAACACCTTAATTATTCTTTCGCTGATCTGTTCCATTGTTAAAAAAAATATCGTTTTCGACTGCAAATATAGTCATTTTTATTTAGTCTGCATACTTTCAAACATTCGCGTACGTACATTAATATAAATTAGCGGCAAGCTGTCGGCAAATAATTCCCATTTTTCCATTGTCCATTCTCAATAAATCCGTACCTTTGTCCGTTCAAATTCATATCGTATGGAAGAAAAGAAGTTTAAAAGGACTCTGGTTACTACGGCGTTGCCATACGCCAACGGACCGGTGCATATAGGGCACTTGGCGGGCGTTTACGTTCCGGCGGATATCTACGCGCGTTACCTGCGGCTCAGGGGCGAAGACGTGCTGCTTATCGGCGGATCCGACGAGCACGGCGTACCGATTATGCTCCGCGCACGCGCCGAAGGCGTCTCGCCGCAGGACATCGTTGACCGCTATCACGGCATCATCAAGAAGTCGTTTGAGGATTTCGGCATTACGTTCGACATCTATTCGCGCACGACCTCGCCGACACACTACCGCACAGCATCAGAATTTTTCCGTACGCTCTATGACAAAGGCGTTTTCGTCGAAAAAACGTCGGAACAGTATTACGACGAAGAGGCGCATCAGTTTCTTGCCGACCGTTATATCATCGGCACCTGTCCGCACTGCGGAGCCGAAGGCGCTTACGGCGACCAGTGCGAAGCCTGCGGCACCTCGCTCAGCCCCACCGAGCTGCTTAATCCGAAATCAACCATCAGCGGCAGCAGCCCCGTGATGCGTGAGACGAAGCACTGGTACCTGCCGCTCGACCGCTACGAAGAGTGGCTCCGCGAATGGAT
>JAISTS010000125.1 GCA_031272455.1 Tannerella sp.
CTCGTCGGAGCTTATCAATCTGCATATCGCGGCGACCTGTCTGCACTACGGGCAGGAGGCGTTCGAGGGCTTGAAAGCGTTTATGGGCAAGGACGGCAAGGTGCGCGTTTTTCGTATGGACGAGAACGCAAAACGTTTGCAGGCGTCAAGTCGCGGCATACGTATGGCTGAGCTGCCGGTGGCGATGTTTGAAGAGGCTGTGCGCAAGGTGATTAAGTTGAATATGCGCTTTGTGCCGCCTTATGGCAGCGGGGCGTCGCTCTATATCCGTCCGCTGCTTATCGGGCTGGGCGCTCAGGTGGGCGTCAGTCCGGCGAAGGAATACCTGTTCCTCGTTTTTGTAACTCCCGTAGGTCCGTATTTCAAGACCGGATTCAAGCCTGCGCCCGTGTGCATAATGCGTGGTTTCGACCGCGCCGCGCCGCAGGGTACCGGCTCAATCAAGGTCGGCGGCAACTATGCAGCCAGCCTCAACGCTGGATGTATAGCTCACGAAAAAGGCTATGCCGCAGTGCTTTACCTCGATCCGAAAGAGAAAAAATATCTCGACGAGTGCGGTCCGGCAAATTTCTTCGGCATACGCGACAACACGTATATAACGCCCGTTTCCGGCTCCATACTGCCGTCTATCACCAATATGAGCCTGCGTCAATTGGCTGAGGATATGGGAATTAAGGTCGAGCGCCGCGCCATCCCCGTCGAAGAGCTGGCAACGTTTGAGGAAGCCGCCGAGTGCGGTACGGCAGCTGTTGTAACGCCCATCTCGCAGATTGATGATATTGACGAGAACAAGTCATACGTCTATACGACCGACGGCAAGCCCGGTGTCGTTTGCGAGCGGCTCTACAACAAACTCCGCGCCATCCAGAGCGGCGACGAACCCGACCCTTACGGCTGGGTAACGGTGATAGAGTAGGGGATAGCTGTCGCTTATAATGAACAGACTATTAACTAATTATAAATTATTATCATGAACAAAACTTTTTATTTTTTGATGACAGCCTTACTGCTGTTTACCGGCGCTACGGCAGCTCAGGACAAAGCCGTCCTTCGGGTGGGCACATTCAACCTGCGTATGGATACCGAAAACGACGGAATGAATGCATGGAAGCATCGTAAAGACTTGGTTAACGGGCTTTTACGTTTTCACGATTTCGATATTTTCGGAACGCAGGAGGGCTTTAAACACCAGCTCGACGATATATGTGCGGCAGGCGATTATGTTTACACCGGACACGGGCGCGACGACGGCGAAGATGCCGGCGAACACTCGGCGATAATCTATAAAAAAGACCGGTTTGACTTGCTCGAAAAGGGCGATTTTTGGTATTCGGAGACGCCCGATGTTCCCGGAAAAGGCTGGGACGCAACGTGTTGCAACCGTATCTGCTCGTGGGGTAAATTCCGCGACAAAGTGTCGGGCAAGGAGTTTTATTTCTTCAATTCGCACTACGACCATCAGGGCAAGGTGGCTCGCCGCGAGTCGTCGAAGCTGCTCTTAAGCCGTATCAAGTCGATAGCTAAGGGCTACCCCGCGTTTTCGACAGGCGACTACAACGCCACTCCCGACGACGAGCCGATGCAATATCTGCTCAACGACGGACTGCTGCGAGACTCATACATCATCACCAAACAGCCGCCTTACGGTACTGAAGGTACGTTTTCGGGCTATCGTCTTGACGCCAAACTTGACCACAGGATAGACTTTATCCTCGTTACCGAAGACGTAACAATCCTGAAATACGGCGTTCTGAATGAATGTCCGTATAACAAATTCCCGTCAGACCACTTTCCGGTGCTTGTCGTAGCGGAATTTTAATCTTCTTTCTTGGCTTTTGCCGCTTTGGGAGCAGCTTTCTTTGCGGGAGCTGCTTCGGTGGCAGGCTCAGCTGCTTTTTCTGCTTTGGGTTTTGCCGTCTTGGGAGCAGCAGCTTTTTTCGGTTTCGCAACCACCTCGGCTACAGCCGCTTCTGTCTCTACGGGAGCCGTTTCTGTTATTGTCTCAACGGCTTCGGCTACTGCGACTGCCGCTTCAACTGCCTCTGCTACCGGTTTTGCTGCCTTGACTTTCTTCGTCGGCTCAACAGCTTGAGTTTCAGGCGAAATCAGACTTTTTACCGAGATATATGAGCGGTCGTCTTTGCCACGACGGAACACTACAAAACCGTCAATCAACGCATATATTGTATGATCGCGCCCGATGCCGACGTTCTCGCCCGGATGATGGCTCGTCCCGCGCTGACGGCATATAATATTGCCTGCTTTGCAACGCTCGCCTCCGAACAATTTGATACCCAATCGTTTGCTTTCTGATTCGCGTCCGTTCTTCGAACTACCTACACCTTTTTTATGTGCCATTTTCTTTTACTCCTCTTTTTTAATGTTAAACCAGAATTTCTTTTACGCTCACTTCGGTAAACTGCTGGCGATGACCGTTCAATTTGCGGTGTCCTTTGCGCCTTTTCTTGTGGAATATCAGCACTTTATCGCCCTTTACTATCGGCGAGAGCACCTCGCATACCACTTTCGCTCCTTTTACTACAGGCGTTCCCACCTGTACTTTCCCGTCGGCGTCAACAAGCAATACGCGGTCGAACTCGACCGTCGCGCCACTCTCCGTCGCGGGGATGTGATGAATAAACAATTTTTGTCCTTGTTCAGCCTTAAACTGCTGACCGTTGATTTCTACAATTACGTACATCTGTCTTATTATTAACAGGTTATGTCCCGGAGGCGGGCGACCGTCAAGCCGCCTCTTCTCTGCCCCCTGCGGAATCAGGCGACAAAAGTAGTATTTATTTTCGAGCCGGACAAATTTTTGTTGAATTTTTTTTCTTCGTTGTAGCAAATTATTATTACTTTTGTCAGACGGAAATATTTTTTTAAGCATAAACATTTTCAATATGAATAAGATAAGTAATTGGTTTTGTGCGGTTTGTCTGCTTACGACACTTGCCGCTTGCACTGCGGTACAAACGCCGACAGAGGACAAGAACCTGACTCAATACGTTGACCCGCGCATCGGGACAGGCGACCACGGGCATGTATTTGTTGGCGCTAACGTGCCCTTCGGTCTGATACAGCTCGGTCCGACAAATTACAGTCAGGGCTGGGACTGGTGTTCGGGCTATCACTACAGCGACTCGACGATTATAGGATTTGGACATACGCACCTGAGCGGCACGGGTATAGGCGATCTGGGCGACGTGAGTTTTATGCCTGCTACGGGCGAAGTGATTCTTGAGCGCGGCAAGCTCGGCGAGCCGGAATCGGGTATCTATTCGCTCTTTCGCCACGAAACGGAGACTGTGAAGGCGGGATATTACGCCGTGCGCCTCGACCGCTTTGGCATCGACGTGGAACTGACGGCTACCAAACGTGTCGGCTTCCACAAATACACGTTTCCGAAATCGTCTGATGCAAAGGTGATTATCGACCTCGAACATGGCATCGGCTGGGATCGCACGGTCGAAGGCAGCGTCGTACAGGAGAATGATACCGTCGTTTCGGGCTACCGTTTCTCGCGGGGTTGGGCTGCCGATCAGCAGGTGTATTTCACAGCCGTTTTCTCGAAACCGATTAAGGATTTCACGTTCGAGAACTTAAAGCGCGGACCGGTGAACGCTCGCTTCGGACAGATGAACGCGCCCTACGGACAAGTGCTGTTCGACACGGAGGCAGGCGAAGCTGTTTATGTCAAAGTTGCCCTGTCGCCCGTCAGCATCGAAAATGCCAAGCTGAATATGCGTACAGAATTGCCGGAATGGGATTTTGAGCAGACCGTAGCCGCCGCCGATAAGGCATGGAACGACGAACTCAACAAAGTGGACTTCCAAACGACGGACGAAAAGACGAAACGTATCTTCTATACTGCTCTGTATCACACGATGATAGCTCCTTCGGAGTTTTGCGATGTCAACGGCGATTATCGCGGCGCCGACAAGACGGTGCATAGCGCAGCGCCGTTTGTCAACTACACAACGTTCTCATTGTGGGATACTTACCGTGCAGCGCATCCGCTGATGACGATTATCCATCCCGAAAAGATGCCCGATATAGCGAATACTTTCCTCGCTATCTATCGCGAGCAGGGCAAACTGCCCGTATGGCATCTGATGGCTAACGAGACCGACTGTATGGTGGGCAATCCGGGCGTGTCGGTGCTGGCTGATGCTGTGCTTAAAGATGTGGGCGGTTTCGACCGTGATGCCGCTTACGAGGCGATGAAAAACTCGGCTATGCTCGATGAGCGCGGACAGAACTGGATGAAAGAATATGGCTATATACCCTGCGACAAAGAGAACGAAGCCGTCGCCAAAGCTATGGAATATGCCATTGCAGACTGGAGTATAGCGCAGGTAGCCAAGCAGTTAGGTAAAACGGACGATGCCGATTATTTCACAAAAATGAGCAAGGCTTACGAATATTATTTTGATCCGGTAACGAAATTTATCCGCGGCAAAGACTCGGAAGGCAAATTTCGCGAGCCGTTCGACCCGTTCCACTCTGTGCACGGGTATAGCGACTATACCGAAGGCACGGCTTGGCAGTATCTATGGCTCGTTCCTCACGACATCGAAGGCTTGGTGGCGCTGTTCGGCGGCAAGGATGCTTTTATGCAAAAGTTTGATTCACTGTTCGTTGTAGAAGGTGATATGGGCGAACAGGCATCTCCCGACATATCAGGGCTGATAGGGCAGTATGCTCACGGTAACGAACCGAGCCATCACGTCGTCTATATGTACGCCTGCCTCGGCGAGCCAGCCAAAACAGCTGATAAAGTGCGGTATATCCTCGAAAATCTATATACCGACCAGCCGGCGGGACTTTGCGGTAACGAAGATGTAGGGCAGATGTCGGCATGGTACGTACTGTCGGCTCTGGGGCTGTATCAGGTTGAGCCTGCGGGAGGACGGTATTTCTTTGGCAGCCCCGTGATGGACGAAGCCGATATCCGTGTGGGCAACGGTAAGGTGTTCAAAATCATAGCGAAAAACAATAGCGCTACGAACCGGTATATCAAATCGGCGTACCTGAACGGACAGCCTTACGACAAGCCATATATTGATTATAAAGACATTGCCGCAGGCGGAGTATTGGAATTTGAAATGACAGCAGAACTATGAACGACGAACTGAAACAGTTAGGAAAAACAACCGTCTATCGCAGCGACTATGCGCCTGAAGTGCTTGAAGCGTTTGCCAACAAACATCCCGAACACGATTATTGGGTGCATCTCGACTGTCCCGAATTTACGAGCCTTTGCCCTATCACCGGACAGCCCGACTTCGCAACGATATTGATAGATTATATCCCCGATGCAAAATTGGTCGAGAGCAAGAGCCTGAAACTATATCTCTTCAGTTTTCGCAATCACGGAGCGTTCCACGAAGATTGCGTCAATATCATAATGAAAGACCTGATAAGCCTGCTCGCTCCAAAATATATCGAGGTAACGGGACTGTTCAACCCCCGCGGCGGCATCAGCATCCACCCCTTCAGCAACTACGGCGCCCCCAACACAAAATATGTGGCACTGGCTGAACGGCGGTTAGCGCTTAGATGAGTACAGTAACACACTCACCCTAACCCTAACCAGATTACTTTAAATCAAACCATCGCTTTCCGATGGGCGTGTAGGTGAACGCTAAAAATGCTGCTGCACAAGCTGTCAGAACTAAAAAAATTACTACACCTCCATTCATAATATTACTTTTTTTATTTGTTAAATCGATCTCCAAGCCAAGCAAATAATGCAGTCAAAACAATGCCTGACGACAAGATTAGCCACAACAATGGTGTAGTGTCTGCTGACTGAAAAAACGTCATCAATCCACCTAACACCAGAGCAGCAAACGTAAGTTTAGCAAGATCGTAAAAGAACTTACCCATTGCTATCTTACGTTTGTTTTCTTCTGTAGCCATTTTATTATTGTTTGCCGTTAATTCTCAATTTTCAATTCTCAATTACTTAACAACCGCTTTCCGAACCGTACTGCCTACATTAATAATATACAGTCCGCGGGGCAGGGTGAACGAGGTTTCGCCTGCCGGTAGGGTCTGTCGCGTATGCGTAGAGCCGGTAACGGTGTATATCGTCAGCGGCGAGGGCTTGGCTGTGCGTATGTAGAGCGTGCTGCCTTCGGTCCATATTGCGTCGCCTGCGATGTCTTCGTTTGCCGTAATGATAGTGAAATTGCCCGACACTTTTGTTATCTTAACCGTTACCGTGCCATTGGCATTATGAGTAACGGTCATATTCTTGTCCAGTTCGGTATTGCCGGTTCCAAACTTCATTCCGTCTAACGAATAACCTGCGTTTGGTGTAACGGTAAACGTAACCGTACTGCCATTGGCATAATAATATGTGCCGGGCGCCGGAACTACCGCCGCGTTCGGGATAACAGGAATGGTGATTTTTGCCGACGTACCGGTCTCGACTTTGACGGCTATCGGTATGCGTTTCAGTTCCGTTGTGCCGCTTCGGACTATAATCGTGTCGAGATATATGCCGTCGGCAAGGCTCTTTTTGGGACTGACTAACAGGCTGTCGCCGGCGCCAATTTGAATATTAACTCCCGTTGAAGTTGTCAAAGCGCTTGAAGCCATAAACTGCAGGCTGAAACCGCTGTTGCTGCCGCCTGCCAGCGAAGCGTTCAATTTTGGAACTATGGTGTCTCCCCAGTTCAGGAAAGAGATTTTTTGCGGGCGCACATCGTAAGTACCTGAAGATGTTTCTGTTGCTGCTACCGTGTAGTTCGCTTTTGAAATCGTGCCCCAGTCTATGGCGTTAACATCGGTGTTGCTGCTGTTTACGATAGCAAGATACATTCCTTCGTAGCATATATAGAATGTACCCATCACAATGTTCGATGCAGCAGGATGTTGCGCCGTCGCTGCCAAATCGAACGAAAGCTCATATTTACCTACTGCTTTGGGCGCCGTTGTACTGCCGTTGTATTTAACTGTAACAACACCATTCTGATAGTAATCATCCAGATAACCGGCAAGATACTGAGTTTTCGGCATTATATCGTACGAATAGGCAAGTCCGGTATATACCACAGTATCAGCAATTCCTGAGTTGAGATGCGACGAATAGGGAGAGACTTCCCATTCAGACGCTTTTGTGGCAGCTTTTATTGTTAATATGGTCGAAATGTAATATTTGTCGGAACCCGGTCCGAGTACGCTGAAACGTATTGTCTTGTCGGTAGTGCCAACAGGAACTTTTGCGGTTGCCAATGGCAGTTTGCCGACAAAGTTAGTGATATTTATAGCCGAATCTTTCCACCTCTCAGTCCATGTGCCATTAGATAGCAATTCTTCAACTTTATAATATCTGTCATTCCTCAGTGAATCAATAGTTTCGGTTAAATAATTAATGTAAGGAGTAAACGAGAAACCCCACGTGGACGCAGTGCCTTTCGGATAAATCCTCAGCATAACCGTATCGCTGGCGAAGGCTGTGCCCGGTACAGCGGCATAGCGAACAATATATAAGCCCGTATCAAGCCCTGTAACATTTGAGCTGCTTGTTATCGCAGTCCATGTTGTTGAGGTGCTGTTCCTGTATTCCATTCCTGCTGCAACTCCTTTCAGTCCGCCCTTCTGGGTTTGAAGATCACTAACCTCAACGGTGTCAACACCTGTCGGAGCTGACGGCGGAGCTGACGGACGTGCCGAAACACTAAAACGTTTCGACAAACTGTTATAACTGACATTAGCAGTGCCGATTTTCACTAACCACAAGTCGATAGCGGAAGAGATTATGTTCAGCGTATCGGTCAATGAGAATGTGCCCGAAAATGTTTGGGCGACGCCGTTTACTCTTACTGTATCCGTCGGAGTGCTGCCGGTGCCGGTAAGGACATAATAATTTCCCGCTCCGGTAAGTCTAATCACTTCATTCACATAATCTATCGTGTCGTTAACCCTGACGCTGTCCTGACCGAAATTCGATTCGTATGCGCCTAAGTCAATAGTTTCATAAATACGGGCATTGCAACCAAGATCTTTTGGCTCCGAATTAGCGGCATCAGTACCACTGTTAACGGCAGGGTTCGGGATATTAGAACTTCCGTATTTCAATGTGAAATCGCTATTCAATGGGTTGTCACCTGCACTTGTGCCTTCAACAAGACTGGTTGTGTAGTACGGTGTGCCGAAAGCGCTTACGTTGTTAGCGCTGTTTGCGTCAGTGTTGCCCCAAATTATTGAATTATTAATTATTGGAGAATTTCCGCTACCAATAAATATTCCACCAGTACCTGCGCTTGAGTCATACTCATGATTGTTAGCTACAGTAACATTTGTCAATGTCGGATTACTGCCACTTGAGGTTTTGAAAATGAACGCCCCTGCATTTAAATTCGCATAATTCGTATGGATGCAAACATTAGTCAGAGAAGGGGAAGAGTCGTCAAGATATATTCCTGCGCCATTATGAGCAGTATTATTTTTTATTATAAGATTTTTCAGAATCGGTGATGAGTTAACAAGATAAATTCCGCCACCTCGAGCTGAATCTACCGGGTTGGAGTGTACAAGTATAGTACCCGCACCGTATGTTGGGTAAGTTCTGCCATCTTGAATAACAAAACCATCCAGCACTGTGGAATTAGTTAAACCAGAGCCTATTACAACATGATGTGCACTGTCTGCGGCAGTATTACCGGAACCGAATTTTCCGCTTAGTGTTGTTACATTCGTTTTCCAGTTTCGTTGCGAAAGGCTGCTCTCACCACCGGCAAAGCCGCCATATATTGCTACGCTATCTTTTAGTATAAAGGCTTTATCGCTGCCATCGTTAGCAGTATGATCGTACGACGACGTGCCATAGTTCCGTGCCGTAGAATCCGGTTTGTAAGTACCGGTTTTTACCCAAATCGTATCGTTAGTTTGAGCTTTGTAAATCGCATGCTGAAGGCTGGTGTAGGCATTAGTCCACGATGTGCCATCTGAATTATTGCCCTGCAAACTGACATATATTGTGTCGCCTGCCGTCGCCGTCCCCGTCGCCATAAAGGTGAGGCAGACAGCCGCCAAGAGACTCAAACCGTATCCCGCCGAAGCGCGGAAAATCGAATTAGAAGTATAAAATTTCCCCATATTGTTAAAAAAATTAAGTTTTTTACTCATTGTAACCTGCAAAGGTAGAGGGTTTTCTTCGTTACGCCAAATTTTTTCGATGTTTTTTTTCGTCGGAAGATGATTTTATTTTCTCCCGATGCGCGAAATGGCTAATTAACAGGCATTTGTCAAAATGGGGTTTTTAGCTTTTTCGTTTCAGTATGGCGCGGATTTTTTGTTCGGAAAAGTTTTCGTACCTTTGCGGCGTAAAATAAAGTGAATTTAATTTTCATGAACAGAAAAACTATCTTATATGAACAGAAAAACTATCTTATTTAATGTATTTGTCGTCGTGTTTGCATTTAGCGTGGCGGCACAGCATCCGGAATTGAAGTTTCATTCCGACGGTTCGTTTAAAATCCTGCAGCTGACCGACTTGCATATCAAGGCTTTGGATACGCTCTCGAACCGCGCTATCCGTAACATCAACCGTATGCTCGATTATGAGAAACCTGATCTGGTTGTCATCACCGGCGATTTGATTTTTGCTGCTCCGGGTGAGCCGGGGCTGCGGATGATTCTCGAACCGATTATCAGCCGCAAGTTGCCGTTTGCCGTTACCTGGGGTAATCACGACAACAACGACTGCGATATGACGCGACGCGAGATGCAGGATTACGTTGAACGTCAGCCGTATAACGTGGGTTTTCGCGTTGACGGGCTTAATGCGGAGAGCGTGTTTAAGCTGCCGATCAAAGGCTCCGACGGCAAGACCTCGTTTGTGCTCTGGGTGATGGATTCGGGCGCATATTCAAGGATACAAGGCGTTGAGGGCTACGATTTTATCTCTTACGAACAGATAGAATGGTACAATCGCGAGAGCCGTGCGCTGCGTGAGGCTAACGACGGTTTTCCCGTTCCTGCACTGGCATTTTACCATATCCCCGTACGCGAGTTCGACGACGCCAGCCGCGCCGAGCATCCCAAATGGATAGGACACAAGCTCGAACACGTCGGCTGCTCGCTGCTCAACTCCGGCTTTTTCACCGCCACACTGCTCAATGGCGATGTGATGGGACATTTCTGCGGACACGAGCACGACAGCGATTTCGTAACCCTCTGGCACGGTATTATGCTGGGCTACGGGCGTTTTTCGGGCGGCAACACCGTATATAACAATCTTGATTACAACGGCGGTCGTGTTTTCCTGCTTAAGGACGGGGTTCGCGAGTTCGATACTTACGTCAGGCTGTCGAACGGCGACATCATCGAGCGCGTACATTACCCCGGACTGTTGCAAAAAGTTAATAATTAAGTCGTATGAAAAAGCTGTATCCGTTCATATTTGAGCCTATCCTGAAAGAAGTTCTCTGGGGCGGGACAGATATATGCCCGTTCAAGGGTCTGCCGCCGTCGGAGGCGAAAATCGGCGAGAGCTGGGAGTTGTCGGATGTTGCGGGGCACAGCTCTGTCATCGTCAACGGCGAATATGCCGGACAGACGCTCAACTGGCTGATGAAAAACTGCGCTCACGAGCTGCTCGGCAGTGTTCTTGAGGAGCGTTACAGGGAACGTTTCCCGTTGCTTGTCAAGTTTATCGACGCGAAACATGACTTGTCGATACAGGTGCATCCCGATGATACGCTTGCGAAGGCTCGCCATAATTCGTTTGGCAAGACGGAGATGTGGTATGTCGTCAAGGCGCATAACAACGCTTCGCTCTACAGCGGTTTCTCGCAGCAGATCGACGCCGACGAATACTTGCGCCGCATAGCCGACGGTACGTTTACCGACGTGCTGAAACGCTATGCGGTGAAGACGGGCGACGTCTTTTTCCTGCCTGCCGGACGGGTACACGCCATCGGCGCGGGCTGTTTTATGGCTGAAATTCAGCAGACAAGCGACATCACCTACCGTATATACGATTACGACCGCCGAGATGCCGACGGCAACAAACGTGAACTGCATACCGAGCTTGCCAAAGACGCCATCGACTACACCGTACATTCCGATTATCGTACTGATTACAAGATCGTTCCGAACGGATGCACTCCTCTTGCCGATTGCAGCTATTTCACGACCAATCTATACGACCTCAATGCGCCGGTGGTGAACGACTATTCGAGCAACTGCTCTTTCGTGATATACATCGTTGTCGAGGGTGCAGCCATGCTGCGGGATGACGCGGGCAACGAATTGTCGGTACTTCGCGGGCAGACGGTGCTCTTTCCGGCTTCGACGCAAACGGTAGCAATCACGCCGTCGGGACAGGCGAAAATCATTGAGACATTCTGTCGGTAGCCGGATCACCTCAATATTTTCCGGTATCTCGAAAATTTGCATAATCGACAAATAAGTATTATTTTTGTGCCGATTTTGTATTTTGGCAATAAAAATTTTAAGATTATGTTCAGTAAAGAAACTTACGTACAGCGGCGTAAAGCGCTGAAACAGAGCCTTAGGACGGGGCTTTTGCTTTTCTTTGGAAACGATGAGTCGGGTATCAACTATGCCGACAACTGTTACACGTTTCGTCAGGATTCGACCTTCCTGTATTATTTCGGGCTGCCGTTTGCCGGTCTGTCTGCAGTGATTGACATCGACAACGACCGCGACATTATTTTTGGCGACGAGTTGACTATCGACGACATCGTTTGGATGGGCACGCAGCCATCCTTGCGCGACCGCAGTGAACTTGCAGGTATTCAGGTCGTTATGCCGTTAAAAGACTTGGATGTTTACCTCAAAAAAGCCGTTTCTGCGGGGCGCGCTGTCAGCTATCTGCCGCCGTATCGACCTGAGCATAAACTCAAATTGCAGGCATTGCTCGGCGTCAAACCTGATGGCGAAAAACCGGATATCGACTTTATCAAAGCCGTTGTCAATCAGCGCAATCACAAGTCAGCCGAAGAAATCCGTGAAATCGACCGTGCCTGCGAGGTTACGGCAGAAATGCACCTTGCCGCCATACGGATGGTGCGTCCGGGTCTTGGCGAATACGAGATCGCTGCCGAAGTCGAGGCTGTTGCTCAGCGTCATAATTGCCGGATTGCCTTCCCAACCATAGCGACAATCAACGGACAAACGCTTCATAATCACTATCATGGCAATACTGTCAAGAGTAGCGATATGTTTCTGCTGGATGCCGGCGCCGAAACGGAGTTGGGTTATGCAGGCGACTATTCATCGACCATTCCTGCCGACGAAAAATTCACGACCCGTCAGCGCGAAATATATGATATTCAGCAGGCTGCACATAACGCATCAGTGGCTGCGTTGCGACCGGGCATCCGTTTTGAGGAGGTTTACAACATCTCTGCCCGCGTGATTACCGAGGGGCTTACGGCGCTCGGACTGCTTCACGGTGACCCCGACGAGATTGTCAACGAAGGCGCTTTCGCTCTGTTTTATCCGCACGGACTGGGGCACATGATGGGTCTCGACGTGCACGATATGGAAAATCTGGGCGAGATTTATGTGGGCTACGAAGAGAACCGCCAAAAGAGTAAGCTGTTCGGTCGCAAGTCGTTACGCCTTGCCCGTACGCTTGAGCCGGGCTTTGTTCACACCATCGAGCCGGGGATATATTTCATCCCCGAACTGATAGATAAATGGCGCGGCGAGAAGCAGTTTACGCAATTCATAAACTACGAAAAAGCAGAGACTTACAAAGGTTTCGGCGGTATTCGCAACGAAGACGACTACCTGATTACCGAAACCGGTGCGCGCATACTCGGCAAGAAAATTCAGAAAAGGGCGGAGGATGTTTACGCGCTGCGAAAATAATACCGTCAAACATTCTCTTCGCCGTAGCGCTCTTTGGTAATCTGTTTCAGCGACTTACCCTGCGTTTTTGGGGTACTTATAACGCCAACAAAGAGGGATACAAGCATCAGTATGACCATCAGCACTCCGGCGGTATAGAAACCGGCGGCGGCAAAGACGCCCGTAAAGACGAACGACCATATAGCGCCTAAACCTCTGACTATAAAGAACATCACGCCCTGCGCCGCTGCACGGTAACGGGCGGGGAACAGTTCCGAAGCCCAGAGCGCATAGAACGCCTGAACGCCAAAGCCGGCATGGACGCCCCAAAGGATGACAAACGACCACAGCGCCGCAGTGCTTTTAATACCCACAAAGGTCAGCACTACCCACGCCAGCACGCCAAGCAACGTGCCGAAGAAATAGAGCCACCTTTGATTGACCTTGTCGGCAAGCATAGCAAAGCCCACGAACGAGAACAGCGCCGTCAGCCCCCACATAAACATCTGCAGGAAGTTTGCCGTCTCGTTCGACAGCCCGCCGGCAGTCTCATAGACATGCGGCATAAAGAAGCCCATAGCGCCCGCTACAAAGTTCCATGTCAGATAGATACCAACGAGATAAAGGATTGTTTTGACATTTATAACGTTAGTGAACAGCGTCTTATATGAGTTTTCGCGTTTCTTTGACGTCGTTACCTGCTTCGCTTCTTTCCATTCCTGCGATTCGTTCAGTTGTCGCTGCAATAGCCATGCAATTAAGGCAACAATGAATAATATACAGAATATCAATCTGTTACCGAACAGGTTCAGACTTGCCTCGTCGGAAGTATTGAGTATGAAAGCGCCGAGACTGTGGACGCTTTCTTTCAGCGGACCGGCAACAAGCCAGCCAAGCAGGAAGATAATCGCCGGACCTACCGACCATGCTAACTGCGAGATGCCGATATTACGCCCTCGGTTGCCTACTTCGGAGGTCTCGGAGATGTAAGTCCACGACGCCGGCACACCCACGCCCACGGATATACCCGTGATTAGCAGTCCGGTAAGCAGCATCGGAAAATTAGAGGCGATAATAACTATCAGTACGCCAAGCATATAGAGCAGCATATTGTAGGTATATATCGTTTTTCTGCCGTATTTGTCAGCCAGTCTGCCGCCGATGATAGCGCCGATAGCCGCGCCGAAGCAGTTGGCGCTGATAGCGTTAAGCAGTCCCAGATGCGTTTCGGTAATCACGCCCGGTCCGCCGAGATAGTTTTGCCAGAGCGTCAAGCCGCTCGCGCCCGCCACGATAGCGCCGGCGTCCAAATAGTTTGTCAGTGAGACCGCTATGGTACTCTTAAGGCTTCCCTGTTTCTTTTCTGTTGTCATGGTCTTATCGTTTACTTGTTACTGTTTTCTCATACTTCTCAATATCAGCGATATATGTGTCGCCGGCGGGGACGTCGGCACGCTGACAGAACATATCCCAAACCGCGCCCCAAGGCATCGCTTTGAGTTCTTCCTGCAACGCAAGTCGCTGAAACAGTTGCTCTTTAGCCTCGTAATGCTGCAGTTTCTTCTGCGGCTCAAGCAGGGCAAGCAGCAGCGCTTTCTGGGTAGCGCGCGAGCCGATGACGTAAGCGCCTATGCGATTGATTGTTGCGTCAAAATAATCGAGACCTATATGCACTTTGTTAAGCGCGTCGCAGCGGATGATTTCGCGGGCGAGGTCTTGCAGGTCGTCGTTGAGCACCACAACATGGTCGCTGTCCCACCGTATCGGGCGGCTGACGTGCAGCATTATTTCGGGGGTGAAAAGCAGCAGGCACGAAATCTTGTCGGCAATGCTCTCTGTGAGGTGGAAATGCCCCGTGTCAAGCGTAACTATTTTGCCTTTCTTCGCGCCGTAGCCGAGATAGAAGTCATACGAGCCGACGGTGTAACTCTCAAGCCCTATGCCGAAGAGTTTAGCCTCGATGCAGTCTTTCATGTTTCTGTACTTGGTAGAAAAAATCGTATCGAGCGATTCTTCCAATATCTGCCTGTATTTGAGGCGATTGGCGGGCACTTCCTTACTGCCGTCATGCACCCAGAGGTTCATTATGCAGGGGTCGCCCTGCGCTTTGCCCATAGCCTCGCTCACACGGCGACAGCGGCGGGTATGCTCTATCCAGAACTCACGGATGCCCTTGTCGGGGTTGGCGAGCGTCAGATTGCCGCTTTTAGGGTGGGAGAACGAAGTGCTGTTGAAATCCAACTTCATGCCTTCTGCCTTAGCCCAGTCTATCCAACTCTGGAAATGCTTCGGCTCGACCTCGTCGCGGTCAACCACTTTGTCGCCAAAGTCGCCGTAAATCTCATGCAGACTGAGGCGGTGCGAGCCCGGAATGAGTGATTTGGCTTTGACGATGTCGGCGCGCAGTTCGTCAATGTTACGGGCGCGTCCGGGATAGTTACCCGTAACCTGTATGCCGCCGGTAAGGTTGCCGCCCTGATTTTCAAAACCTGCCACATCGTCCGCCTGCCAGCAGTGCAGCGAGAGCGATATTTTTCCTAATTTGTCGAGCGCTTTTTCAGTGTCCACGCCCAGTGCGGCATAACATTCAGCCGCCGCTTCGTAAGATTGATTAATCTGTTTTTCTGTCATAATTTTTTAATATATTAGTTATTATTGTTTAGAAAATTAGCCCCATAAAAATATAACGCTCCGTAACTCCAAGTATTGTTTTTGACGCCGGGAAAATTCGGACGGTCCATAGTCAGCAGAATGTAGCGGTAGGGATAGCCTTCGGGCAGCGGTACAACCTGCGCCCAGATACGAGCGGCGGGTTGAGGCCAGTGCGGTTGCAGGTCTAAGTTCAGGTAGCCGAGAAATGTCAGGTCGGGATAGGAATGTACGCGCAGGTTCTCGCCCGCGCCACCCATAAGACAATAATAGGCATCGCCAATCTTCTGTATCACCGTACCGGTGGAGTTGCGTTTTATGGCGGGCGTTATCTCGGTGTATTTGCCGTCCCACGTGTCGGCTTCAAACATACGGGCTTCGATGCCGCCGTGTGCAAAGCCGCTTGTCAGCAACCGCCATTTGCGGGCGTCGCCGTCGTAGAAGAGGCACGGGTCTTCGTGGCTTTCTATCAACCTGTCGTTAGTTATCAATTCGGCTTGCATTATGGAAAAGCCGCGACGCGGGTCTTTGGCGCTGCGGATGGTGAAGAGGTTGCTCTCGGAGCGCCCATCGCGGTTTTTGCTGCCGCCAAAATCGCACGAGATGCCGCGCCACTCTTTTGCATTACGGTCGTAAAACAGGTGGCTTGCCACGGCATTTCGCAGCAAGCCGTCGCCAAAATCAAAGGCTATTGCGCCCTCGAAGCGGACGTCAAACACCGACGGGTCGAGGCTCAGCACCCCCTGCGAGGGCTGACGTATGCCTATTCCGCGCATAGTGAAGGTGAACCATAGCCGCCCGTCGTCGCTGATATACGGCGTCAGGTCTTCGTATGAAATCAAGCGTATATCCGCCTGACCTATCCCTGCCGAGAGATACGAGCGCGCGCCGCCAATAACCGCCTGACCTTTAAGGTTATAAACCACATTGAAAGTGCAGTGGCTGTTAAGCGTTATGTTTCTGAAATCAAGCACATTACCGAAATGGAATGTATCGGTTTTTGCAGAATACGGGTGGTCGTCCAAGTGCCCGTGATACGTTGTAACGCCCTCTTTCTCGGTGAAGACGCCGAGAGTGCGACCGTAGAGTTGAACGCGCAGTTTGAAAGGGCAGTCGGGCAAAATATCGGTAAAACGCCTCTCTGTTATTTGTTTCGCGTCTTCCCAAAGTCTGAAATAAAGACCTTTGCCCTCTGCTGCCATCACCTGCACCCTTTCGCGCAAACCGAGACGGGCAAGGTCAATGCCCACTTCCGCACCGTCTGTAAGTTCATCTATATCAACGTCATACGTGGCATAAGGATTGACGGCGCCGACATAAAAGCAGGCTTCTTTCATTGCAGAGGTCGAAGCCTCAAGCAAGAGTTTGCCGCTCTTAAGCGTTGGCTTGAAAGTAGTATCAGGCAGCGCCGACGCCGTTGTATTGACCGCAAACGGCGGGTGCATAGAACCGAACGCCACTATCTCCGACGGCTTGAACTCCGTAAGCGGCAGGTTGTTAGAGAAGATGAACCGCCGCACCGCCAAGCGATGAAACTCCAAGTCAAGCGGGTTAATGTCCGGTTGCTGCTGCTGTGCTGCAATGCTTTGTATCTGCAATAGTGTAACAATCAGTAAAATATATTTCATTTTTTCATTTTTCATTTTTAATTCTTAATTTAAAAAGAAAACCGCTTGTTTGTTGTAATTTTTATTTCGGTTGATTGCAATCCCGTTGCAGTGGCTTTGATGGTTATAAAGCCGGGTTGACGGGTGGACTGGACGATTAACTGGGCGTGTCCGAAGTAGGTGATGTGCGAGTTACCGTTGCTTGGTTCGTGACTACGCAGGTCACCGTTGTCCACTCCGAGCAGGCGTCCTGCGCCGCTGACCTCGAAAGAGATCTTCCGGTCTGAGTCGGGGACAGTAATGCCTTTTTCGTCCTGCAAAACGACGGTGATAAACGAGATGTCCTGACCGTCGGCTGCGATATCTGTACGGTCGGCTTCGAGCGCTACCTTTGTCGCCTTACCGGATGTATTCAGTTCATACGTAGCCACTTCGACGCCGTCGTTATAGCCTTTGGCAAGGATTTTGCCCGCGCGATAAGGAACGTACCAGACGATTGTATTGTTCGTATAATCAGTGCGTTTGCGACGACCGAAGGAAGCGTTGTTGATGAAAAGTTCCACCGAGTCGCAGTTCGTAGTTGTCTGTACCTGAATGATATGCCCCTTGTATTGCGGGAAGTTCCAGTGTGCAGCGAGGTGAGGCCAACTCCAGTGGTCTTTGCCCGGGTCTATGTTGAGCGACTGGTCTTGAACGGCGATGCGCACCATTGGCTCGTCGTTCCACATTGAGCGGTGGAAGGCGGCGCGGGGCTTTTCAAACATACAGACGTCGAACAATCCCGTAACCCATCCTTTACTTGGCCATCCCATCGTTTCGCCCAGATAATCAATGCCTGTCCATATAAAACCGCCGCTGACATAGTCGTTTTCGATGACGTCGTACCACGGGTTTCGCGGGAAATAATCCCTCACGTAGTAATGACGTTTGGTACTGCCCCACCGTCCGTGATAGAATGGAAAGGTTTCAGTGCCAAGAATAATGCGTTTGGGAAAATTCTTATGGTCTTCGGCATACCAAGGCTCTTGATAGTTGTATCCTACGATGTCGAATACGTCCGCAAATCCGCTTATATTATATGCCTCAACATCATCGTCGGAAGTAGCAAGCGAGACGCTGACAGGACGGCTTGGGTCGGTTGCGCGGATATAGTCGTACAGCATTTTTGCACGCTTCGTTCCTTCGCCCGAAAGGTCGCCCTGCTCTGACGTTTCGTTGCCCGCGCTCCAAATAATGATACTCGGATGGTTGCGGTCGCGCAGCAGCATGGATCCAAGGTCCTTCTGCCACGCTTGGTCGAAGTGCTGCGCATAATAGCCGCCTTTCCACTTGTCGAAAGCCTCGCCAATGACAAGGAAACCCAGACTGTCGCAGGCGTCGAGGAACTCCGGCGTCGGAGGGTTATGACTGCAACGTATGGCATTACAACCGTATTCTTTGATTATCTGTAACTTGCGAATATTGGCGCGGTCGGGAACGGCAGCGCCGAGGCAGCCGTTGTCGTGATGCATACAGAAACCTTGCAGTTTCATATTTTTACCGTTGAGGAAGAAGCCTTTGTCGGGGTCGAAATCGAAACTGCGCACTCCGAAAGGCGTTTCGTAGCGGTCGAGTACGCGGCTGCCTTCTTTAACAACGGATACAAGCCGGTAAAGCGCAGGCTCTTCGCACGACCAAAGGCGGGGCTTGGAAAGGGTAAGTTTTGACGTAACCGGCTGTTTTGTATTGGCTTGCAAAGTGAAAGGCGTTGAAACAGTCGCAACGACCTTGCCGTCTGGGGCTATGATGGTGCTTTGCAGGACGAGCGATTTAATTTTGGCGATGCTGCTGTCGCTGTTTTCAACCGTCGTTTCAACGCTGACAGTCGCCGCCTCGTCCGTTATTTCGGGCGTAGTGATGTACGTTCCCCAAGTGGCGATATGTACCTGATTAGTGATATTGAGCCATACATGCCGATAGATACCGGAGCCGGAGTACCAGCGCGAACTGGGGCAGTCGGAATGGTCAACGCGCACTGCTATCACGTTCTCCTTGCCGTATTGCAGGTAGGGTGTGATGTCATACTCAAATCCTATATAGCCGTATGCATAAAAGCCGAGATGGCGCCCGTTGATGTAAACGTCGCTACGGTGATAGACGCCGTCGAAAAGGATGCTTACGTGCTGTCCTTTCCAAGTCTGTGGCGCGATGAAAGTCTTTCTGTACCAGCCAATTCCGCCCGGATAGAAGCCGTTGGAGGCGCCCTTCGTACTGTCGGGCAGCAGTCCGATACTCCAGTCGTGCGGCAGTTGAACCTCGTCCCAGCCGCTGTCGTCATACTCTGCGTTCAAGGCGCTTTTTTCGTCCTGCAGGATGAATTTCCAGTCGAAGTCGAAACTCTCGCGCAATCTTTCAGGCGCTTTTGAATATCCCGTTAAACAGGATGCAATCAGCAATAATACCGTAAAAACCAAAGTTTTTCTCATAAATTCTTAACTCTTAATTCTTAACTCTCAATTCTCAATTCTTAATTCTTAATTCCCCGAAACCATCTCCAACTCCAACCGTCCGCCGTTCATAATATCCTTATAATCAATATAATATTTATCGTAAGGCTTACCGTTGAGGCGGGCTGAGCGGATATAGATGTTTTGGGGCGAGTTGTCTTTAGCGCTGACAGTGAACGTTTTGCCGCTTTCCAACCGGAACTTCACCTCGTTGAATACGGGCGAGGTTATCTCGTAGCGCGTTTCGCCCGGACAGACGGGATGGATGCCGCTTGCTGCGAGGATGTACCAAGCCGACATCTGTCCGCAGTCTTCGTTGCCTACAAGACCTTCAACGGTGTTATGATAGGCGTTGGAGCAGATACGGCGCGACCATTTCTGGGTCAGATGCGGCGCGCCGAGACGGTTGAAGAGGAAGGGGATATGATGTACCGGCTCGTTGGCGTGGTTGTAGTAGTCGTTCCATAGCATATCTTCGGGGACATGTTCAAAGAACGAGGTCAGGTCGGCGAGCGTCTTTTCCGTGCCGCCCATGAGTTCCACCATACCGTCCACGTCGTGCGGCACGAACCAGCCCTGCTGATAGGGGTTTGACTCGACGCAGCCGTAGTCGTGGCGCAGGCGGTAGTTCTCGGCGGTGGCGTTGTTGGGGAACGGTCGCCATGAGCCGTCCGACTGGCGGGGACGAAACCAGCCCGTCTCGCTGTCGAATATCAGACGGTAGTTCTGCGCCCGCGCTGTAAAGTAAGCCTCGTCTTCCGTCTTGCCAAGCGCTTTTGCCAACACCGCCATGCACCAGTCGGAATAGGCATATTCCAGAGTGCTTGAGATATTGCCCGGCGTGTAACCGAGAGCGCCGTTGCCTATCACTTTCGAGGTGTTTTTCGCTATCTCGTAGGCTTTCTCTACGTCGTAATCGCGGATACCTTTCACGTAGGCGTCGGCGATGACCGAAATTGCGGGGTTGCCTATCATACAGCCGGAATAAGCATTGAGCAGTTCCCAGCGCTCGTAATAGCCTTTGCCGCTCTCTTCCGCAAGGGCGATGAAAGAGTTTATCTCGTCGTTGATAAGTTCCTTATTGATAATGGTTTGCAGCGGAAACTGACTGCGGAACACGTCCCAGCCGCTGAAGAGCGAGCGACGGTGGTATTTGTCGGACTGGTGCGGGCGCATGCCGTCGCCGCCGGGGAAACGACCGTCAACGTCGGATATCAGTCGCGGGTCTATCATCGAATGGAACATCGCAGTATAGAAAATGATTTTATCCTCGTCCGTGCCGCCGGATACTTCTATTTTGCCCAAAGCCTTGTCCCACAGCGCGCGGGCATCGCGGCGCACCTTGTCGAAAGAGGCTTTCTCAAGTTCCGCCTTGAAGTTCTTCTCTGCGCCATCCATATCCACAAGCGAGATGCCCGCTTTGAAAGTAACTTCCTCGCCTTCGCGGGTGGGAAACTCGGTGAAGAAACCGATATGCTTGCCTTCCAACTCCTTGATATTGAACAGTCTTTCGGCATTTGCCACGCGCTGTTTGTAGTCCGGCTTAAGGATATCCCAAAGACGGCGGGGGATGCTGTCGGGGATGTCGGCGCTCCAGAAACCGTACTGTTCAAGCGGGCGACTGAAACGTCCGTAGAAATAGACTGTGTAGTTGCATTTTCCGGCGCCGTTGCCGAAGCCGCCGCCATCGGGGGTGCAAAGCATCCAGCCGCGAACAGTATAATCGTCAACTACTTGCAGATATTGCTTGACAGACGTACCGCCCACGCGCCTCGCAAGGTCTAACTGTATGCGCGATTGCGGATTTTCGGGGAAAGTGAAGCGCAGATAACCGCCGTGCGGCGTAACGGTCGATTCTGCTTTTATCTTGTAATCAGTAAGATACGCGGAGTAATAGCCCGCTTTCGCCACTTCGCTCTGTTTGTCGTAGCGCGAGCGATAGCCGCCTTCGGGGTTCTTGAGGTCGCCATTGACGGTTTTCAGTTCGCCGACAGTGGGCATCACGAGCAGGTTGCCGAGTTCGCCGTACCACCCGCCGCCGCTCATCTGCAGGAACGCGAAGCCCTCGATGCTGGTATGCTCGTAACTGTACCCGGGCAGGTTGTCGCCGCCGGTGATAGTGTTAGGGCTGCACTGCGTCAAGCCAAACGGCGTGGCAGCGCCCGGAAACGTCTTGCCAAGCCCGTGATAGGCGTGCGCCGCCTCTGTATTAGTACTCGCCCCGATGAACGGGTTTACATAATCGGACAGATGAACCCGCTCGCCGCAGGAAATCATCGCCATCGCCGCTAATGCGGTAAGTAACAGGTTTTTATACATATCTTCACAGTTAAAAGTTTGAACATTAATACCCGGTTCCCATCACAACAGCATCTTTCCGTTCCGCAGGTGTAACTTTCAGAGTAACAACCGTTCCGTCGCGCAGTTCGCCTTCGATAACAGTATTCTGCGGAGCATGCAGTTTAAACTTCACGTTCCACTCTTTGGGCCACGCCGGAAACATCGTTATTGTGTCGTTATCGCTCTGAATAAGCATGTTTTGCAGAGCGCGCATCGATACCGAGCCGTGGTCCTGGTCGGGCACCCAGTCGTAGTTCGGACCCCAGAACGCAGGAAAACGGCTGTCAGGATGCTTCGTATTAAATTCGCTTTTTACCATTGCCGCCGCCTCGTCGGTCAGACCGAGCAACGCCGCCTGAATAGCATTCTGCTGCCAGCCCTGTGCCGGACGATTGGCACGCTCGTCAAAGGCATTGAGCGCCAACTCTATATCCGGCTTGCCAAGTCCGAACATCCGGTACGGGAATATAGCATACAACTCGGCGTTCTCAATATTACGCAACCAATGCAGTTCATAGCCTGCAACGAGAGATTGTTTACCGTTCTTCTCGCCCGTCGGCATGGCAGGCAGTTCGTCATAAAGTTCCTTACAAGTCTGACGGAATGCTTCGTCCGCTCCATCTAACTTCAGCAGTCGCGGCAGCACAAAATGCAGTCCGGCTATCTCCGGCATCGGCTGTATGCACGACTGATACGTCTCAAGCGCCTGAGCAGGCGAGAACAGTATCTTGCCCTCGGCAGTACGCTGGGTATAGTGCCGGCTGTAAAACATCACCACCTCGGAAGCAAACGGCAGCAGCGTCTCTTTCAGCAACACCTCGTCGCGCGTGAAATCATACTCTTCAAGCATTATGGCTATAAGTTCAATAACCCCCGACCAGTAGTAACGGATATATGTATTTTCGGTCAGTCCGTCGGGAAGTTTTGAGCGGTCGTAACCATAATTGTCGTTATTATACGTCCCCCAGAAGTACATAGTTTCCGGAAACTGAACGCCCTCGTGCCCATAATACTTTTTCACCCTGAACTTTGAGAGCGGTATTGCTTTCATATACATGTCGTAAAGCGACTTTGTCAGGTCGAAATCGCCGGAATACTGCATCGTCCAGTATGGCAATCGGGTATTCTGAAACCAGTAACAGCCGCCCCAATTGCGATAGTCAGGGTCAAAAGGATGCTGAGCAGTAGTGGAATCGACTGTGAATATTGAGCCGTTAAACTTAATCGGCAACGCCCCGCGTCCGGCGCAGAGGTTGACATAGCGCTGCAACTGATAACCGGACGTTATTCCGGCAACTTGTTCGGCGTCGTCCCCTTTGGCATCGACTATGATATAATGCGCGTCCCAGCGGCTTTTCCAGTACTGCTCATGCAACTGCTTGCGCTGCTTCGCCGACTGCCTGTCAATGACGGCTTTCTTTGCGCGGATGTCCTTTTCCCATTCTTCCGGCGTTGCCGACGGCACTGACGAGATGACCGCATTAACGTTGAAACGTCGCACCGGTTTGTTTGTCTTGAGCGTTTCGGGAGCGCTCGAGATGAATCCGTCGCCACTGACGAGCGCCCCGAAAGTGTTGTGCAACAGGGGGTCGCTGTTGATGCCCGGATAGTCGCTAAGAGCCTGCAACGCCAGCGTTTCCCGCCAAATAGAACTCGGATTGCGGTGGTACCACAGGATTTCGTCTTTGCGCGTCTCTCCTACGTCAGGAGCGGTGATTATCGGCTCCTTGCGCTTCATAATACCGTAAACGGCACTGCGGTAGTCGCCTTCGAGTGTAAACGGTTGACGACGCCATCCGTCATAGACCACCTCAACGTCAATCGGCGTGGCGCTTTCGCCTTCCACCACCACAAGCGGATTGTTGGCGTCTATGCGCACTTCGAGGGCAATATTCGTCTTGCCCTGCTTGGCGGAAATCACTATCGCCCCACGCTCAAGCGACAACTCCTGCCGAAACTCCTGCATGGCAAGCGGCTCGGAAAAGCGCAACTTCAATCGCCCGATTTTGAGCAACTGCCCATTCTCGCTGACAGCGTCGGTTTTGCTAATAAGAATTACTAACTCGCCCGCCGGATTGACACGGACGTTAGCGCCGATGTCGCCATTGCCAATAGGCATCGTGCCGGTTGGCTTGTCGCTCGGCGAAGTCCATACTACGTTGCAGCCCGCCATCAGCGACGCATGATTTTTTTGTGCCATACCATGCAGACCGCAGGCTAATAATATGTGGGCAATTAATATTGTATGTTTCATATAATTTGATTAATGTATTTTACTGCCCTCGAAGACGGGCTACCGTCTCATCAAACTCTTTGAGCAGATTCGGCGACAACTGTGCGGCTGCTTTCCATTCTTCGCTGCCGTAAACGCCTGCCTGCGTGTAGTCAAAGACCTTGAATTTGATTTTATTCGCAACCGAGCGGCGTTTGAAGCGGAAATCACGCGCTTCGGGGTTGACAAAGAGCGGGTCGGCTACGACGGAGTGTTTGTCGCGCTCGGTTTGCTTCTGCCAGTCGGCAAACGACAGTCCGGCGAACTCCGGCGTTTTTGTGCGCTCGTCCCAATAGCAGTTGTAATCGTAATCTGCCTTGCCTTT
>JAISTS010000006.1 GCA_031272455.1 Tannerella sp.
TTTTTTTTTTTTCTATTCATTATCAGGCAGTTATGGGTTTATTCATTCAGCAACTCATCTATTTTACGGCACATCGACGCAAATTCTTCCGTATCGTAAAGCCTTGTCAGCATAACGATTTTGCCTGTCGGGTCGATGATAACGTTGCGTGTAATTCCGGCTTTGCGGTCGGCATACAGCGCAAAAATGTCGGCGCCAGGATCAAGCCCCATCGGATATGTTACGCCCGTCTCTTTGACAAAACCTTCGACTTTGTCCTGAGGCTCGTCGCGGTCAATTCCGTAAAGCGCAAATTTCGGGTTCGACTTGTGTTTCAGCCATATATCACTTTCGATAAACGGCATTTCTTTGCGGCATACTACGCACCAGCTTGCCGTAAACTGCAGCATCACCACCTTGCCGCGAAGGTCTGAAAGTCTGACAGTTTCGCCCGTGATTGCTTTCATTGCAAAATCGGGGGCTGTGTCGCCGACTTTGACGATATAGCCTCGCTCATCGCCCTCTGCATTGTCGGCGGTTACCTGTGCAGTTGGTTGTTCTTCAGCCTGTTGCGCGTTCTTCTGGCTGCCTGAGCAAGATGCGTAACTGAACGCGAAGGCTATTACCAGTAAATAATATATACTTCTCATTAGCAGTAATAATTACGTGATTTATAATCGTTTGAATAACATTCGTTTTTTCGTTAATACTTCTTTCAGACTGCAAATTTACGAACTTGTTTTGAAAAATTTATCATTAAACGCATTTTATTTTTTGCAAAAAATCCAAAAAAAATAAAAATCCCATATTTACGGCACGCTGGATATTCTGTTCGCGGACAGTGCCGAAGGTGAACATTTTGGAACTGACGCTGTTATCTTTCGCAGCAACGGCAATCCAAACCGTTCCGACGGGTTTTTCCGCCGTGCCTCCGCCAGGACCGGCGATGCCCGAAGTCGCTATTGCAAAGTCGCTTCCTATGGCTTTCAGGGCGCCTTTTGCCATCTGTTCCACCACTTCGCGGCTGACAGCGCCATGCTTATCCAAGTCGTCGGGATTGACACCAAGTACGTTGATTTTCACCGAGTTGGAGTATGACACTACGCCGCCTTTGAAATAATCGGAACTGCCGGCAATCGAGGTGAGCGCGGCAGCGATTGCGCCTCCGGTGCAGCTCTCGGCTGTCGCTATCGTAGCACCGAGATGTCGAAGTCGCTCTCCTACAACGACTTCGATGTTTTTGTCTTCGTCTGCAATGATATGCCCGTCTAACAGCTGTTCGAGTTTAATGCCTTGAGTTTTTATAATCGCCTCAGCTTCAGATGATTGTTTGCATTTCGCTGTGAGCCGCAAACGTATAATGCCTTGCTGGGGCAGATACGCCAACTTGACTTCAGATGGCAGATTGTTCTCAAAATCAGTAAGATGGATAGCCAGCGCCGACTCGGTAAAACCTGTCGTTAAATAGCTTTTATGCAGTATGAAAATATCCCTCGCAAAACGCTTTTGAAGGCGCGTAAGTATTTCGTTAGTCATCAGCCATTTCATCTCTACAGGCACTCCGGGCAGCGAAACGAGCACGAAATTATCGCGCTCAAACCAAGTGCATGGCGCTGTGCCGACGCGGTTTTGAATGACGGTGCAGTTGTCGGGCACTATCGCCTGATTGCGTGTTAATTCGTTCAGCGTCCGTCCGTTATAGTTAAAAATCCGCTCGATGTTACTGTAAACCTCATCCGAAAACCGAGTGCCGCAATCGAAATAGCGACACAAAGTCCGCATAGTGATATCGTCTTTCGTCGGACCAAGCCCGCCTGTCATCAAAACGACGGAAACGCGGCTTCGAGCTGCGCTAATCGCTTGCAGGATAGCCTCTTCCTCATCGCCAACCGCAGTTTTACGGACAACATTAAAACCGATGTCATTCAGCGCTTTACCCATCCAAGCTGAATTGCTGTCAACGACCTGACCAATCAATAACTCGTCGCCTACTGTGATAATTTCAACATTCATAATTAATTGTATTTCTGTTTCTTAATTTATAACTGTACGCGCGCGAAGGGCACGGCGTCCATCGCGCAAAAATCCTTGTCGAGATATTTGTAATATCCTGTTATTGCGACCATTGCCGCATTATCAGTCGTGAAAGCGTTAGGTGGCAGAAAGATGTTCCAGCCAAGACGCTCGGCATGCTCACGGAAAGCATCGCGCAAACCGGAATTTGCAGATACACCACCTGCAACTGCTATTTCGCTGATATTTAAATCTTTAGCCGCAGCACGCAGTTTGTCCATCAAAATCTCAATCACCGTAGCCTGCAATGATGCACACAGATCGGCTTTATGCTCTTCGATAAAATTCGGATTATCTTTGAGCGCATCACGCAAAGTGTATAAAAATGAGGTCTTTAGCCCGCTAAAACTGTAATCGTAGCCCGCGATATGCGGTTTGCTGAAAGTGAAGGCTTTAGCGTCGCCTTCGTTGGCAAGACGATTGACGACCGGACCGCCCGGATAGCCTAAACCCATGACTTTGGCGCATTTATCGAAGGCTTCACCCGCAGCGTCGTCGATGGTCTGACCGATGACTTCCATTTCATTATACGAATTAACCCTGATAATCTGCGAGTTGCCCCCCGAAACGAGCAGGCAGAGAAACGGGAATTTAGGCGGATGGTAATCGGCTGAAGATGAGCGAATAAAATGCGCTAAAACGTGCGCTTGCAAGTGGTTGACCTCAATCAACGGAATACCGAGCGACAACGCCAGCCCTTTGGCAAACGACGTCCCGACAAGCAGCGAACCGAGCAAACCCGGTCCGCGCGTGAACGCTACGGCGCTGATCTGCGATTTGTCTGTGCCTGAGCGTTTTATAGCTTCGGAAACGACCGGCACAATATTTTGCTGGTGTGCACGCGAGGCAAGCTCCGGAACTACGCCGCCATAAGCCTCGTGAATGGCTTGGCTTGCAATGACATTCGACAGCAGCACGCCGTCGCTTACAACTGCGCACGAAGTATCGTCGCACGACGACTCTATTCCTAATATATTGATATTCATATAAATAAATGTAAAAAAGGGATAGAATCATTTGACCGTATCCTCTTTTTTGCTAAAAAATTTCTGCAAAAAAACAAAAAGTTAAGCAATTATGCGTATTTTTGTGAGTTAAAAGTTTATTAATTTTATTTTTGAACAGGCGATAAAGCACATAAAACGAACAATTTTAATAATTCTGCCGGTATTTTTTTGCATAATGGTACTGCCGCAGATAGTTTTCCGTATCCCGTCGGTAGAGCATAGAATGGCGGAATGGGGAAAAAGTTTGCTTGCATCGAAACTTAACGTGCCTGTAACGATTCGGAATGTCAGTTTTGACTTTCCTAACCGTTTGGTATTCAGAGATGTAGTGCTGCCTGACCAACAATCGGACACCCTGCTCGTCGCCGCTCATATATCCGCGAAAATGGATTTGCTGAATATGATGCGTAAAAAGTATATACTCAACGACTTGCGCCTTATCAACTTCAGTCTGAATGTCAAACGACAATCGCACGACAGCATACCGAACTATCAGTTTGTAATTGACGCATTTTCGTCGCGCGACACTGCTAATCAAAGTGATATCTATCTAAATTTCAGCTCAATACAGCTCCGGCACGGCGCGTTGAATTATACCGTAGCCGACGAACACAAGCTGTTGGGGCGTTTTGACCCTGCTCATGTCAAAGTGCGCAATCTGAACGGGCAGTTGCGGCTGAACGTTTTCACGCACGACAGCATTAATTGTCAGGTCGAGCGCTTAGGCTTTGACGAGCAATCTGGCTTCACTCTCAATAAGTTAGCTTTGTCGTTTGTCGGTAATCGCGACAGCGCGACCCTTCGCAATCTGTCGGTTTTGCTCCCCGAAACTTCGCTGCGTATTGACACGGCGGGGATAAAATTTAATGGATGGTATGACGACAGCTCGTTGATCGATAGCGTTTTTCTGCGCGTAAAAATCTCGCCGTCAACAGTTTGTCCGAAAGATATATCACCATTTGTGCCCGCCTTGTACGACTTCACGAGCGTCGTAAATCTTACGGCTGAAGCTTCCGGCTATGCGCGAGATTTTTCGATTGACAAGCTGAAACTTGCTGTGGGACAGACGGTTGAGGTTGCCGGAAGTTTGTATGCGAAAAACATTATGCGTCGCGACGAGATGTTCGTCGATGCGCGTATAGATAAAGTTGTTGCTGCTTCGGAAGATATAGTTTTGATTACCAATCAGTTCATAAATCCAGACATCGTGCTTCCCGCCACGCTCGCGCGTCTTGGCGTGTTGACATATTCGGGCGATGTGTCAGGTTTTGTTGACCGGCTCTCGGCAAACGGCAATCTCCGCTCGGATGTTGGCGAGCTTGATATTGACCTGACGATAGGCGAGCGCGAAAAGGACGGACGGACGATGCCGTATCTGTCGGGCGAAATAACATCCGGCGAATTGGAAATCAGTAAGTTATTCAATGCCGGAAATCCGTTTGGGACAGCAGGTTTTCATGCGCTTGTCGATATGGAACGTCCGCAGGGCAGGCAATTTTCAGGCGCTGTCGATGCACAGATTTATAATATGGATTATCGTGGGTATCGCTATGAAAATATCTTATTATCAGGCGATTTCAATCCCAACGAGTATGATGGCAGTATAGAAATCAACGACCCTAACGGGCGGCTCTTTGCCGAAGGTTTTTTTAAATCCGAAGGTGCAAATTCGGTGTTCGATTTTGCCGCCGATGTGCAGGATGTCAGGCTCGATGAGCTTAATATCACCAAACGATACGAAAAGCCCTCATTGTCAATGCATTTAAATGCCAACTTCACGGGCAACAATATCGACCTGTTCAAGGGACAGGCGCTTGTGAACGACTTGTCGTTTTCGACACGGACAGATACGTTTCATCTTGATTCACTGCGAATTGACTCAGATAAATCGGGCAGGTTGCTGACTGTCTATTCCGATGTTCTGAACGGTGAAATTTCCGGAGAGTATTCGTTTTACACCCTTGCAAGCTCGTTAACTAATACCGTTGGAGCGTATTTACCTGTAATTCGTGATGTTACAGCATCGAAAGCGCCTGCGTCGGGCAATGCTTTCCGTTTCGCGATGGCGATTGACAATACCGAGAAGCTTGCAAAAGCCTTGAAATTGCCGCTAAGTATTGTGCAAACAAGCAGTATATCAGGCGAATATATCGACTCAACTAATTTTATCCGCTTGAATGTTACCCTGCCGAGATATAAAATCGGCAGTTCAAATTTTGAAGACGGCAGCATTGCGCTTGCCAACAGCGCCGACAAACTGCTGCTGACTGTCAAAACCGGTCAAATCAATAAGCGCAAGCAGCATAACCGCTACGAAATCGCTTCAGAAATTGCTGACAATAAGATAGATACAAAATTTTCGCTGCTCACTGCCGAAGATAAATCCCTGGATGTCAGTTTTGGCGCTAACACGCTGATTTCGTCGTTTGTAGCCGATAATGGCAAGCCGAAACTGCTCACGGAGATATTGTTCGTGCCCGAAAAAATGCTTGTAAAAGACACGCTGTGGACTATGTCGCCTTCGTCAATAACATTTGCCGACGGGATGACGACCATCAATAATTTCAGTATTTCGCGGGGTGAGCAGTTCCTCCGTATCGACGGCAGCGCCTCTGCACGAACGCCAGCCAATGCTATTAAAGTTGCGCTTAACAGAGTGGAATTGAGCCATATATTTGACATCATTGACATACCTGCGCTGCAATTTGCAGGCGAAGCGACGGGCAATTTCACGTTGAGCAACCTCTATGAGACGCCAAATATCAACGGCGAGCTTGAAGTGAGCGATTTTGCTTTCAATCAGGTGATTCAAGGGCGGCTGAATATGTCGGGCGAGTGGGATTACCGCGAAGAAGGCGTGATGCTGCTCGGCACGATTTACCGTGACAGTGCGACTTGGACGGACGTGAGCGGCTATATCTATCCCTCCGCCAAAACCTATCCCGATGGCAGGAAAGAAAATATCTCGCTCTATTTTGACGCTAATGAGATAGACCTCAATATGTTACATCCCTATTTCTCGGCATTTACCAAGACAGTCAGCGGGCGTGGGGTGGGGAATATCCATCTGTTCGGCGACTTCTCGAACCTGACTTTCGAGGGCAAAGCGCTTGTGAAAGACGGACTTATAGGCGTCGATTTCCTCAATACCAAATATGCTTTCGGCGATACGATAGTGATTTTGCCCGACGCCATTACCGGTAAGAATATCACTTTCCGCGACCGTGATGGCAATACGGGAACAATAAGCTTTGAGGTGAAGCATAAGTATCTGAAAGACTTCTCGTTTCATTCCGATATTCAGGTGCAGAAAGTCCTGCTTTACGATGTCCCCGAACGCATTAATCCGGTGATTTACGGCACTGTTTATGGCAGCGGCAACGGACGTATAGCCTGGGTTAACGACAACCTCGTAACAATTGATGCCAATATCCGCAACGACGCAGGCTCGTTTATGGGCTTTAATTTTATGAACAGTTCGTCTGCCGAAGATTACGATTTTATCTATTTCGCACAGCCAACCGCAGCCGGAACGCAAACCGCTGTTGAACAGCATAATACGGGTGGAGACGAAACGGAAATTCGCGTCAACTGTTTCCTCGACGTTACGCCCGAAGGCAGCCTCGAACTTGTGATGGACCCCGTGAGCGGCGACAAAATCAAAGGTAACGGCAGCGGCGACATTCAGGTGCGCTACGACACTAACAGCGATATCTCGATGTTTGGCGGCTTTACGGTGGCGAGCGGAAGCTATAATTTCAGCCTTCAACAGGTGCTGCACAAAGATTTCAAGATACGCGACGGTAGCCGTATCGACTTCAGTGGCAATCCCTTAGATGCCATTTTAAATCTCAACGCCTCGTATTATATGACTGCCAGCATCGAAGACCTCGATCAGGCGCTTCTCAAAGAGACATTCCGCACGAGCGTACCCGTCAACTGCATCCTGAACCTCAACGGAAGGCTGCAAAACCCGGCAATCTCGTTCGACCTGGAGTTTCCCAATTCGACCAACGAACTGCAGCGTCAGGTCAAATCGTTTATCGGTACGGAAGATATGATGGCGCGTCAAATCGTTTATCTGCTGGTACTTAACAAATTCTATACGCCCGACTATTCGCGCAACGACTATCGCCAGAACGAGTTTAGCGCAGTCGCGTCGTCGGCTCTGTCGGCTCAGCTCTCAAGCATACTTAACAGCCTGACAGACAAGGTGCAAATCGGTACGAATATACGTTCACGTCAGGACGGGGTGAGCGACACCGAAGTCGAGATGCTGCTATCCAGCCAGCTGCTCGATAACCGTCTGCTGTTCAATGGCAATTTCGGCTATAAGAACAATTTCATCCAGACCAATGCCTTTATCGGCGAGTTCGACCTCGAATATAAGTTGACGCCCGACGGTGTGTTCCGTCTCAAGGCGTACAATCACGCCAACGATATGTACCGTTACAATATGAAATCGCTGACACGGCAGGGCGTAGGACTGATGTATCACAAGGATTTTGATACGCTCGGCGATATTTTCAGGCGACGCAAAACCACCCTTACGGAAACGGAAAATCCATCCGCTCCCGAAGCCGAAACTTCCGAAAATTAGCTGAGCTTAAACCGACGGCTGCAGAAAATCGGTGAAACACAGGGCTGCAAGCGCCGTGCCATACCGTTTCTCAATCGTGATACCTTCGGTAACGAAATTCAGGTCGCCGAGATAGTATTTGCCGTAAGTTTTCTGGTGTAAGTCGTTGATTACCCGAATCAGACGCGACTCAAGCTCTTCGATGCGATAGCGCCCGCTGACCTCGCAGACCAGCCCGCCTATCTTCTCGTCGAAATTCTCGTCCTTGTACATCCACGCATAAACGATACCGGCTGAAACAAACTCGTCCTGATAGCCGTGCGATACCGCCATGATGGTCTTCATCTCCGAGCCAAATGGCGGTAAATCAATCTCATCCATCGTTTTTAGATGCGCCGTCGCAGGAATGACCGACGAATAGGTCATAATATTGAAATCAGCAATACCGGCGTCGAACAATGCCATGTGATACGAACCCGCGTGTTTCTCCAAATCGGAGTCGCCACTTCCTTTTGCTATAAAAAAGGTATTCGGGATAAGATTCCCTACTTTCTTAATCATTTCAAAAAAACATTTATTCCGTTAATAATCAGATTCTTCCCGTGTTGCCGTTTCAAAGTGTTTCTGTTCGGGGTCGCAAAATTACAAACTTATTCATAAATATGGACATAATTTAGCGAAAAAATGATGCACGGGGCTGATTTTTTTTCTGTCAGAAGACGTAAATCATGCCCGCACCTGCGCCCTGAGTGCTTACAGACGGCATTATGAGCACGCTACTGTCATCTAATCCGAACAGCCGATGCCATACGGGCAGCATCAGATAACCGATTTCGGCGCTTAATATTCCCACACCGGCGCCTGTAACGACGTCGTTCAGCCAGTGCGCTTTGTTGACTACTCGCATCGCGCCGGTAGCCGTCGCCACTGCATATCCCGCTACGCTGATCCATGGCGAAGCCTCGTTGTATTCCCTGAACAGAATATGCGCCCCCGTGAATGCCACAGCCGTATGTCCCGACGGGAAAGAATTGTGGGCGCGACCGTTGGGACGCAGCTCATCTATCTGAAATTTAGATATTTGCACCAGAGCGAGCGTGGCAAGGTACGAGGTCGCCATAACCAATGTGCGGTCTCTGAAATTGTGTTTAGCCTGCACACCCGGTAGAAAATCAATGCCGTAAACAGCCATCGCAGGCGTATATTGCAGGTAATCGTCCATCCTGTATGCGCGATGAATATGCTCGTCAACCTCCCTACCGATATATTTGTCGAACCGTCGGACGGGCGTTTCGTTGAACCGCGCTATCAGCCCGTAAGTGATACATATTGCGGGAATTACGAATTTTGTTGCGCGAAACTGCTGCGTTTCGATCAGGTTTTCGGATATCGATATATTATTTAATGTATAGTCGCGGTCTGCCGGAAACGAAATTGTCATCAGCTCGTCCTGCGAATGGATTTTGCTGCATAATGCACTGAATATGAAGAGTCCGGCAATAAATCTCATGGGCTGGCGACAGTTAGTTTCCGTGAAGTGAAACGCTTATAAAGCGCGTAAGTCGCCCATCCGAGCAGTATCCCGACAATAATGCCGCCAATGACGTCCGAAATGAAATGAGCGCCCATATAAATCCGCGAATAGCCTATCAACAATGCCCATATCAGGATGAGAATGGAATAAATATACTTCCTGATAATCAGCAAGGTAAAGACGGCAAAACTGAAAGCTGTACTCGCGTGTCCCGAAACAAAGCCGTAAAGTCCGTTGGCGCGAATGTCGTTCAGCAGCATAACATGCTCCTTAAAATCAGGATGAGTGATAGGACGGAAACGCGCAAATATCGGCTTAATTACGAAAGCCGGAAGCAGCATACCGAGAACGACGACGGCGACAATGCCCAGAAATACCGGAAGAGCGTGTTTGCGGTCTTTCCACACAAAATAAAGCGGCACAAGCACGGTCGGCAGCCATATCCAAGCGCCTGCAAACCAGATTATAAAGTCGTCAAGAAATGGCGTATGCGAGTTGTTGAGCCATAAAAACCAGTCGCGCTCGTATTCGAGTATCGTTTCCATTTTACAGTTTATGTTTTAGTTTGATTTCCAATTTGTTAAGCATATCTTTTGTCATAGCGTCGAGGTCGAAATGCGGATTCCAGTCCCATTCCTCGCGGGCGCAGCTGTCGTCGAGCGAGTCGGGCCAGGATTCGGCGATAGCCTGCCGCAGCGGGTCAACACAATATTCCATCGCAAAATCGGGGATATAACGCCGTATTTGGGCGAAAATGATTTCGGGATCGAAGCTCATAGCTGTGATATTGAACGCATTACGATGTTTCAACCGCGACGGGTCGGCGTCCATCAGCTGGATGGCGGCTTGCAACGCATCGGGCATATACATCATATCCATAAACGTACCGGCGGCGATAGGGCAGATGAACCGTTCGCCCTTGACGGCAGAGTAGAAGATATCGACGGCATAGTCCGTAGTGCCGCCACCCGGAGGAGCGACGTATGAAATCAGCCCCGGAAAACGTACCGACCGCGTATCGACGCCGTATCTGCGGAAATAGTAATCGCTTAACAGTTCGCCTGTTACCTTCGTAACGCCGTACATCGTTTTGGGATTGCGAAACGTGTCTTGCGGGGTTTTTTTCTTGGGCGCCTCATCGCCAAACGCGCCTATCGAGCTGGGTGTGAACACGGCACAGCGCCTTTCGCGTGCCACTTCGAGGAGGTTGAAAAGCCCGCCGACGCCTACCTGCCACGCCAACTGCGGTTTAGCCTCGGCAACAGCCGACAGCAACGCCGCAAGGTTATACACCGTGTCGATTCCGTAACGCACGACCGTGTCCGCAATCTGCTGACTGTCAGTAATGTCAACCACTGCCGACGGTCCCGTTTCCGCAAGCTCGCCCTTAGGCTCAGCCCCGCTGATATATCCGGCAACGACCGTTCCCGACGGTAAACGCCGCCTCAATTCCATCGTCAACTCAGAGCCGATTTGACCCGTAGAACCGATTATTAGTACATTTTTCATGCTTTTACAAAAAATACGGGCGCAAAGGTATAAACTTTTTCTCAAAATGCGTATATTTGCACATTCATTAAATAAAAAAACAAATCACATGAAAACGACATCAAGACGACAGTTTATCAGGCAGATTGCAGTTACCGGAGCAGGATTAAGCATGGGTGCAACTTCTTTTAGCGCAAAGAGTTACGCTCGCATCATCGGCGCTAACGAGCGGCTTAACGTAGCCATTATGGGCACTAACGGACGAGGCGAAGGTATGGCAAATACTTTCCAAAGTATTGACGGCGTGGATGTTATCTATATCTGCGACGTTGACGAAAATGCGCTGGCAAAGGGGCTGGCGGCAGTACAAAAAGCCGGAGGTAACGCCAAAAGCGAAAAAGACATACGTAAAGTGCTGGAAGTTAAAGACGTTGATGCGCTCTACTACGCTACGCCCGACCACTGGCACGCTCCGGCGGCAATTATGGCTTGCAAGGCGGGAAAACACGTTTACGGCGAAAAACCGTGCAGCCATACGCCTCACGAAGGCGAGCTGATGATCGAAGCCGCCCGCAAATACAACCGCATAGTGCAAATCGGGGCGCAGCGCCGCTCGTGGCAGGGCGTGATTGCCGGTATCAGGGAACTGCACAGCGGAATTATCGGGAAAGTCTATTTTGCACGCGGATGGTACACAAACAACAGACCGACAATTGGTTACGGTAAACCCGCCTCAGCGCCGTCGTATCTCGATTTCGAGCTGTGGCAGGGTCCGGCTCCCCGACGCGCGTACAAAAATAATATTGTGCACTACAACTGGCACTGGTTCTGGCACTGGGGCACGGGCGAAGCGCTCAACAACGGCACTCACGAAATCGACGTCATCCGCTGGGGGCTGGGCGTTGACTATCCCACGAGCGTCAGTTCCGAAGGTTCGCGTTTTCGTTACAAAGACGACTGGGAATGTCCTGATACGCAGGTGATTAATCTGCAGTTTGGCAACGACTGCCTTGTTACTTGGGAAGGGCGCAGCTGCAATTCGCGCAATTCCGAAGGCAGAGACCGCGGCGTCATTTTCTATGGCGAAAACGGCTCGCTCGAAACCGGACATAACGGCTATCGAGTGTATGACTTGCAGAATAAATTGGTGAAAGAGCTTGATTCAAAGGATATTATCGACGGACGAGATCCTGCAAGCCCAAGCGTACAGTTGGACAAAGTGCATATTGTCGATTTCGTTGACGCTATCAAAAACAATCGCAAACCTCACTCCGATGTCGCCGAGCTGCATAAGAGCACGCTGCTCGTACAGCTTGGAAATATAGCCTGGCGCACGGGACAAAAGCTTGCAATAGACCCTTCGAGCGGTCATATCCTGAATAATCCCGCTGCGGAGGCGCTGTGGACGCGCACTTACGAGCCGGGCTGGACGCCTGTCGTATAGCATTTTACGGCTTAATTTGTAGAAAATACAAAAAAAATAACGTTATTTTGCAGGAATTGACGTATATTTGCGCCACGAAAAGAACTTTATTTTATGTACGGAAAATTACAATCATTTCTGACACAGGAACTTGCAGAAATAGAGAACAACGGGCTTTACAAGCGCGAACGTATTATCACTACGCCGCAAAAGGCTGATATTCAGGTCGGCAGCAATCAGGAAGTGTTGAACTTTTGCGCCAACAATTACCTTGGCTTGTCGAACCATCCGAGGCTGATAGAGGCTGCCAAACGCGCGATGGACACCCACGGCTACGGAATGTCGTCGGTGCGCTTTATCTGCGGTACGCAAGACCTTCATAAACAGCTCGAAAGCGCCATTTCAGACTATTTTCGGACGGAAGATACCATCCTCTACGCCGCCTGTTTCGACGCTAACGGCGGGCTGTTTGAGCCGCTTTTTTCTGAACAGGACGCGATTATCTCCGACGCTCTCAATCACGCCTCCATAATCGACGGTGTAAGGCTTTGTAAAGCAGTGCGTTATCGCTATGCCAACGCCGATATGGATGAACTCGAAGACTGCTTGAAAAAGGCTCAGGCTCAGCGTTTTCGCATCATCGCCACCGACGGGGTGTTCTCGATGGACGGCAATGTGGCGCCGATCGACAAAATCTGCGAGCTGGCAGAGCGTTACGATGCTCTGGTGATGGTCGATGAATCTCATTCTGCGGGCGTTGTTGGCGCGACGGGGCATGGCGTGGCTGAGCAGTTTGGCGCTTACGGACGTATAGACGTCTTCACCGGCACGCTGGGCAAGTCGTTTGGCGGCGCTCTGGGCGGTTTCACGACCGGTCGCAAAGAGATTATTGATATGCTGCGCCAGCGCTCGCGACCCTACCTTTTCTCCAATTCGCTGGCTCCCGCCATCGTAGGCGCCGGTATAGAGGCTTTTGCCATACTGAAAGAGAGTAACGCGCTGCATACCAAGCTGATAAACAATGTGAACTATTTCCGCGACAGGATGCTCGCCGCCGGTTTCGACATCAAACCCACGCAGTCAGCCATCTGCGCCGTGATGCTCTACGATGCCAAGCTCTCGCAGGATTTTGCACGGCTGATGCAGGACGAAGGTATCTATGTTACAGGCTTTTACTATCCCGTTGTGCCGAAAGGACAGGCGCGTATCCGCGTACAGCTGTCGGCAGGGCACGAAACGCAGCATCTCGACAGCGCAATAGACGCCTTCGTGAAAGTGGGTAAATCGCTGAAAGTGATATGATTGCAGCGAATTTTCACGGACATTGCACCTACTGCGACGGGCATGCTGCGCCCGAAGAATTTATTCGTGCCGCTATTGCGCAGGGTTTCAGGGCTTACGGCTTTTCGTCGCACTCGCCCCTGCCGTTCGCGACAACATGGAATATGTCGTCCGACAAGATGCCCTCTTATATCCTCGAAATCATACGTTTAAAGGAAAAATATCGCGAACAGATTGAGATCTATGCCGGTCTGGAAATTGATTATCTCGACGAGACTTACAATGCGTCGATACCTTATTTTCAATCACTTCCGCTCGATTATCGCATAGGATCGATTCATTTTCTCCCTTGGCGGCGTCCGCTCGAAGAAGACAATATGACCTGCATCGACGGCAGTTACGAGATTTTTGAAGGAGCGGTCAATACGCATTATAACCGAGATATACGCCTGATAGTCAAAGACTTTTTTGAAACGTCGATGCGGATGGTCGAAATCGGTGGCTTCGACATCGTTGGGCATATCGACAAAATCTATATGAACGGGCATCTGTATCAGGGCTTTGACATCGAGGCAGACTGGTTTCGCAAGCCCTTTCTCGAACTGCTCGATCTCGTCGCCGAAAAGGGGCTGATCGTCGAAATCAATTCAAAATACGAGTTGCGACGTCAACAGACTTTTCCGCACTACAATGCATATAAAGAGTTGAAAATAAGGAATATACCCGTAATGGTCAATTCCGACTGTCATTATCCCGATTTAGTGAACGACGGACGACCGGAAGTGCTTGAACGACTGAAAGATGCAGGCATAAAATCCACCCGCGAACTTTCAAAAGGCAAATGGAAAGACTTTTCGATAAATTAAGAATTAAGAATTAAGAATTAAGAATTAATTAGTTGACAAACTACTGACTACTGACTACTTACAACAACAACATGCTCTCATTCAAACCAATAGAAATTACAGATAAAGAGATAATTACTTCTTACACTTTTCGGAGTCATTATCTGAATTGCGACTACTCGTTTGCGAATATGTGCAGTTGGAGTTTTCTGTACAAAAGTGAATATGCCGTGGCGGATAACTATCTGATTATCCGCTTTTTTGTTGGTGAAAACGGCGATTACCGGCGCGTCTATATGCAGTCTGTCGGCGAGGGCGACCTGCCACGCCTTATCTCTCTGCTTGAAAACGATGCCAGCGACGGCGGATTTCCGCTCTGGATTCTTGGCGTTACACCCGATGCCAAAAATGAACTCGAAAACGCCGCTCCGGGGCAGTTTAAGTTCGTCCACGAAAAAGATTTCTCGGATTATATCTATCTGCGCACCGACCTCGCCGAACTCAAAGGCAAAAAATATCAGTCTAAACGCAACCATATCAATAAGTTTAAGTCGCTATACGACTACGAATATATCCCTATCACGCCCGATCTCGTGCCGCGCTGCCTCGAACTCGAAAGCCTCTGGTTTCGGGCAAACCGCACCGACAACGATGCCGACGACCTGCAACACGAAAAACGCTCAATGGTCTATGCCCTAAATCATTACGACGAGCTTGGACTGTCGGGCGGCGCTATTGTTGTCGGCGGCGAAATCATCGCGTTTACTTACGGCTCGCCAATCAACAACAAGGCTTTCGGAGTGCATGTCGAAAAAGCCGACGTCAATTTTGAAGGTATTTTCAGCCTTATAAATCAGGAGTTTGCAAAGCGGATACCCGAACGCTATATCTTCGTCAATCGCGAAGAAGACCTCGGAATAGCCGGTCTGCGGCAGGCAAAACAGTCGTATCATCCGACCATCCTGCTTGAAAAATATACAGCATTGAAAAAATCATAATACGCTATGAAACAGGAAATTGCCAACTTGTGGAAAACCGTTTTCGGGGATACGGACGAGTTTATCGACCTCTGGTTCAGCCGCGTTTACAAAGACGAGCAGACGCTGAGTCTGAGCCGCAACGGACGCATAGTGTCAGCCCTGCAAATCATCCCCTACGAAATGAGCAGCTACGGCTCAATTCTGCCTGTGGGATACGTCTGTGGCGTGTGTACGCTGCCCGAAGAGCGCGGCAAAGGCTGTATGACGCAGCTGATGCGGCAGGCGGAAGACCTGATGCGTGAACGGGGTTTGGCGCTCGCGATGCTGATACCTGCAAGTCAGCAACTGTTCGACCTCTACCGGCGCTTCGGCTATCTGCCTGCGTTCGACCGCGTTGATGTATCCATTCAAGCCGACGACGCTGCGGCGCCCCTGCCCGACGTCAGCATCTCACTTGTTGACAGCATAGCGACGAGCGGCATTTTTCCGTTCTACGACAGGATACAACGCACTTATGATATGGCGATTTTGCACACTGCCGAGCAACTCGAAACCGTCCGGCTCGACTGCGTAAGCGATGGCGGCGACTGCTGGGTGGCTTATCGCGACAACCGTCCGGCAGGAATGGCGTTTGCCGCTCAGATGGACTGTAAAACTTTGTTTGTTAATGAGATAGTAGCTAACGACAAAGCCGTTTACAATGCGCTATTGCAATATATTATGCGTCATTACAATGCTGCTTCCGCTCGTGTCCGTGTCCGACCGAAAGGCGAATCCGCCGCGCCCTACGGTATGGCGCTCGTGCTCGACAATAAAAATATCCCGCCGCACATCAACCTGCGCACGGCGTATATGAATCTTATGATGGACGGTTTGCGGTGTATGGCGGCGGCGCCTGATTGTCAGCAAGATATGCCCTGAAACCAGCATAATCACTGCCAAGCGCGACGCTGTGTTTCTCAGCATTCATAAACGCCTTAAGACTGTTCGGAACGTCGATTTCGCTGCCGATTATCGCCTCTACCGTTTCCTTGAATTTTGCAGGATGAGCCGTTTCGAGAAACAGCCCCGTCTGTCCCTGTTTCAGCCCGTAATCTTCAAGCGCTAAATATCCGCAAGCGCCGTGAGGATCAAGCAGATAGCCCGTGTCGGACAGGATGCGGCGAATGGCGGCGGCAATCTGCCCGTCGTCGTAACGAAATCCGCTAATCATCTGTCTTATTGCCTGATAATCATTACGGTACAGCTCAAGTATCCGTGCAAAATTGCTTGGATTGCCAACATCCATAGCATTGGCAAGGGTTTCGATGGACGGACGAGGGATATATTGTCCTGTTTGCAAATAGTTGAAAAACACGTCGTTGCTGTTGTTTGCGGCGATAAAACGGCTGACCGGCAAACCCATTCGAGCGGCGAACAAACCCGCCGTGAGATTGCCGAAATTGCCACTGGGAACGCTGATTATTACATCATTAGCTTTGCCCATCCTGTCCAACTGAGCATAAGCGTTGAAATAGTAAAACGACTGCGGCAGGAATCGCGCAACGTTTATCGAATTGGCTGACGTGAGCTGCATCCGGCTGTTCAGTTCGCGGTCGGCAAAAGCTTCTTTTACAAGCGCTTGGCAGTCGTCAAACCTGCCGTCAATTTCTATCGCGGTGATATTGCGCCCAAGCGTCGTAAACTGACTTTCCTGCAGCGGACTGACTTTGCCTTTGGGATAGAGCACAAAAACGCGCACACCCTCGACGCCGAGAAATCCGTTTGCTACCGCGCCGCCGGTGTCTCCCGACGTGGCTACCAGCACGTTAACCTCGTCGGCAAGCCCCTTACGACGTACAAAATAACCGAGCATACGCGCCATAAACCGCGCCCCGACATCCTTGAATGCCAACGTCGGTCCGTGAAACAATTCGAGACTGTAAATATCGCTATCTACCTGAATGACAGGAGTTTCAAAGCTCAGCGTATCACTTACAATCTCGGCTAAAGCATCCGCATCCATATCATCACCGAAAAATGCCTGTGCAACGATTGTGGAGTTTTCTATAAATGTCCTGTCTTTCAGCGTTTTGATAATGTCGCTGTCGATATGCGGAACCCGTTCAGGCATATATAGTCCGCGATCATCGGCAAGTCCTTGAATAACAGCGTCTTCAAGTGTAACCAAAGGCGCCTTTCCGTTTGTGCTGTAATATTTCATTTTGTGCAATTATTTCGTTTTACGATGCAAAAGTAGTAATTATTTTGCATAATCTATTCGTTATTGCGCTGTAAGTTCACGATAGGCGCTGCCGACTTTCTGAATGTTGATAATCCAAGCTTCAAATGCGCAGTAAGCTGCTGACATAATCGAGTTTGGCGACTTTGGCAGCGGGTCAAATTCGTACTTCGTAAACGCTTCGCCTGTTGACAGCACTACGGCGGATTTGACAACTGTAGGTCGAGTAAACCCCAGATAGTCGCACATTTCAACCATAGTATTCATATCGGCAGACAATTGTTTATACACTTTGTCTAACCTGTTATCCATCAGCGGACTGCGCCATTTTGCCGGAGGTATCAAATCGCCATCTTTAATGCCGAAAAGATATATTTCCGGTTCGATTATCGGCGTACCGATAGTCTGCAAATATGCCATCGAACGTGGCAATGCTTCAACTGAGCCGAAGAAGCAAACCTCATCGGCATCCACGATTTCGCCGTTTTTTGCGTCCGGCGCTACTACGTCTCGGAGCATGTCCGAAACTTCCAATTCCCATTTGTCAAGCCAATCTCCTAATTTACCCATAGTTTTATCTGTTTAAAAGTTAATAAATTGTTCGCGACAAAGATACGCTGTGCGCCCTATATACGATGTACCAGAAAAGTATTATATACCAACTTACCATATCTATCGCAACGTAAAATATCATCATCGACCGCAACCATTTTTTTTTTGCATTTTAACAACCGCGAAAAGAATTTTACTTATCTTTGCCGTCGGAAACAGCCTGCGGTGTTGTTTTTATATCGCGAAATGCCATGAAAAGTCTATTTTGTCTTCTTTAGGGGAAAGCGGTATCAACAAGTAATTTTTAAATTTATTAACAAAAAAAGTAATTTTTTATGATGCAATTTTTTCATTTGCGGATGCTTGATATACGGCGACGAATGTTGTATATTGCAGGTATTCTGTGTTTTGGGACACTCGTTGCCTTCGGGCAGCAAAGGGTGAGTGGCACCGTGATTGACGTCAATGGCGAACCGATTATTGGCGCAAACGTGGTGCAGAAGGGGACGACAAACGGAACTGTAACCGACATCGACGGTAAGTTCGACCTGAATGTTCCTCAAGGAGTGCAGATTGAGATTTCGTACATCGGCTATGTGAAACAAACGCTGGAGGCGAAAGCCAATATGCAGGTGGTTCTTGCCGAGGATGCAGCCAGTCTGGACGAAGTGGTGGTCATCGGTTACGGTACGCAGAGACGTTCCGATATCACGAGTTCAATCTCTTCGGTAGCGCCGAAAGATTTCATTAAGCAGCAGACATTTCGTGCGACGGATGCCCTGCAGGGACGTGTTGCCGGCGTGTCGGTAACCAATACCGGTGGCGACCCGTGGTCGGCTGTGAAGATCCGTATTCGCGGAACGAACTCCATCAACAAAGGCAACGCTCCGCTATATGTAACCAATGGCGTGGTTGGCGGCAGTATGCCTGCGGTTGAAGAAATCGAATCGATACAGGTGCTGAAAGACGCTTCGGCGACAGCACTCTACGGTTCGCGCGGTGCGAATGGCGTTATCCTGATAACCACCAAAAAAGGTGCGGCAGGAAAAACGCGAGTAACGTTTGACACTTACGGGACGTTGCAGACGCCATATAAGACGTACCAGAAACTTGATGCGGCATCGTTTGCCGAAGCTTACAACTACATGTTGAACCAGAAGCATTTCTCGACCTCGGACATTGCCGAATGGCGCGAAAAAGGCGGTACAGACTGGCAGGATGAGGTTTTGCGCAACTCGTGGCTGCAACGTTATCGTGTCAATGCTTCCGGCGGGACGGAAAAAGCGCGTTACTACGCCACCGTCAGCTACAGCAAAAACGAAGCTATGATTAAGAACAGAAATTCGGAAAATCTTGCATTCAACAGCCGTTTCGACGCCGAGCTGTACAAGAATGTATTTCTCGAATGGAACACCGGCATCAGTCGCGGCTACAGTCGCAATTCCGAAAGTGCACTTTATGGCGGCGCAGGCTCGCTGCTCTTCGGCGCCATTATTAACGCACCCGTAGCCCGTCTTGTCAACGACGATGGCAGTTACGTCTCGTTGCCCGACTACGGTCCGAACGAAAACAACTTTATGGCTGAACTCAATGAGATAGATAAATGGAACACCGACATCGACGGCAATTCCAATATGGCATTGAGATGGGAAAATATCATTCCGGGATTACGGGCGGAGTATCGAATGAATGTGGACTACAGCTCCGGACGCGGGCATAATTTCAGCAGCACCAAATACAGGCTGGGCGGCGACCCGCGAACAAGCGGCGACAGCTATGAGCACACATCTTATTTTCAGAACCTTACACTTAATTACAACAAAACGATCGATAAGCATAATTTCGGTCTGACGGGCGTTGTGGAGTCGTATCAATATGTCAGCGAAAAATCATCTTATGCCGGTCGCGACTTTGCTACCGATGTGCTGGGTTACTGGGGTATGGGTACCGGCGCCACACGCGAATCGAGCGTAGAGTATGGCAATGAAGCACTGCTGTCGTATCTGGGTCGTTTGACATACAGCTACGGCGGCGGTAAATATGCAGCTACAGCGACAATACGTCGCGACGGCTCGTCGAAATTCGCCGACGGCAACAAATGGGGTTCATTCCCGTCCGTTTCGGCTTCGTGGCGTCTTTCGGAAGAAGATTTCCTGAAAAATACCAGTATCTTCTACGACCTGAAACTGCGTGCCAGCTACGGTCTTTCGGGTTCGCAGGCGGTTGACCAGTATCAGACCATCTCGCAGCTCTCGACCGACGGGCAATCCAATTTCGACAAGAGCGTTCAACCGGCTCATTATATGCCGAAAACTATCAATACGAACCTGAAATGGGAAACGACAGAACAGATCGACATCGGTCTGGATTTCGGATTGTTAGACAACAAATTGAACGGTACGTTTGAGGTTTACAGCAAGATGACTCGCGACCTGCTGCTGCAAGAAGTGTTGCCCGGCTATCTCGGTAACGAAACCGTATGGCGTAACCGCGGTAAGATGAGCAACAAAGGTATCGAGTTTACACTCAGCTATATGCCGATTGTTACCAAAGATTTCACATGGGAAATCAACGGTAATATTGCCAAAAACGTCAACAAAATCGTAGCATTGGGGCAGGATGAAAAGCCGCTTTACATTAATAATGCTTCGGGTAATGGCGACGGTCTTGACCTTAATACTATTAATGTATTGATGAACGGATACAGCATGGGTTCGATTTATGGCTATATCTGCGATGGTATCTGGAAAGAAAGTGAAGCAGCCGAAGCCGCCAAATACGGCGCAGCGCCGGGCGACTACAAGTTCAGGGATATCGGCGGAGCAACGAAAGAAAATGGCGATGTCTATCAGTGGTACGAAGACGGCTATGCTCCCGACGGAAAAATTGACTCCAACGACCGCACTGTCATCGGTTGCGGAACGCCCGATTTCACTTGGGGACTTAATTCTACCGTTACGTGGAAGAATTTCGACGCCAACATTATGTTGCAGGGCGCACAAGGCTCGCAGATGCTCAATGTGGTTTATGCCGCCGCTTCTTTGGCACGGCAGGGACGCTCGTCGTCGATCACGCTTGCCGAAGCCTGGGTACATTCGTGGCTGCCGGGTAACGACGACGCCACGTTTGCCAATCCGCAAAGCGATAACGGCAACAACAAGATGATCAACACGAGCCGTTGGGTGCAGGATTCCAGCTATGGACGCATCAAAAACCTGAGCATCGGATACACTTTCGACAATAAGATGTTGAAATACGGGTCGCTCCGCGTATATGTCAGCTCGCAAAACCTGCTGACGCTGACGAAGTATAAGGGTTTAGACCCTGAAGCCTCTTCGACGCAGGGATACGACAACGCTACGGGTGTGGACAGCGGCGCCAACCCCACTCCGCGTTATTTCACGTTTGGCGCACAACTTAATTTTTAATCACTCAAATAAATAAGATATGAAAAATATAGTAAAATATACATTAATACTTATTGCCTTGCTGACGGTCTCGTGCAAGGATTTTCTGGATGAAGATCCGAAAACGCTGATGTCGCCCGACAAAACGTTCGCGTCGCCGCAGGCATTCAAGTTGCTGGCAAACGGGATTTATGCCGCTGATAATGGAGCATATCACGATAATCCGGATAATATTTTCCTGATGTGTATGCCGGCAGATGATATTTGTTCCGACCGTTCGGAATGGGACTGGGAACAGTCAGACCGCTTCACGCAAAGCGACGGTATCTCGCGTTACGATAACGATACGTGGAAGATGCCGTTCCGTGCTATTGTCGCCTGCAACGGTATTATCGACGGCTACGATCAGGTGCCGGTAAAAAACGATGCCGAACAGGCATTAGTTAATAATGTTGCCGGACAGGCATATTTCTATCGTGCTCACTGGCTGCTCTTTATGTCGAAGTTCTGGGGACCTATCCCTATGACGCTGCATAACGACGGCTCAGTAGTGAAAAAGAGCAATGTCAACGATATTTTCGATCAGGGCATTGCCGACCTGCAAAAAGCCGAAGAACTGTTGCCCGAACTGCAGACCGAGAGCGACTGGATCTCGTACGACGGTTTCAGTATGACACCGCTGAAATTTGCTGCAAAGGCTTGGTTAGCACAGGCTTACCTGCAATCGACCGGTTGGCCCCTGTTCCGTACCGAAAACTATGCCAAAGCCGCCCAGAAAGCAAAAGAAGTTATCGACTGGGCTAATGCGCATCCGACCGTGCTGGGTCTGCTGCCACTCGACGAACTCAACAGCGGTCAGGGCTTTTGGAATAAGGAATGTGTTTGGGGACGCGGACATACCTTTAATGGCGATTATACGATGAAATGCTCGATGGGTGAAACGCCCGACGAAGAAGTAACAGGTACGGGTTGGGCGACCAATCTTGCCGAGATTAAGTTCTTCAACGATTTCCCCGAAGGCAAACGCAAAGAGGTTACTTTCCGTACGACGATATGGATAGAGCCGAATACCGACGAGCTGAAAGCCGAGCTTGCTGCCCTGCAGGCTACGCTGAGCAAAGCGCCGGGCGGCTCGTTTGGTCCCGACTGGCCTGTGCGACGATGGAACGGTCTCCGCAACAACGTTACACCCAACCAGTGCCGCTATACTTGGTATAACTTCAATCCCGATACCGACCTTGCCGCCGGCAAATTCTTCTGGGATGAGCGTTATCGCCGCTGGAATGTGCAGGTTACGTGGGACGATTATATCAAAAATCCCGACTCGCGCCGTCATCCCTATTATGCCAAGTATTATTTCGACGACGAGGCAGACCATACTTATGTGCCGAGCGACCGCAAATATAATGCCGACGGCTCGATAGATGCCTGGGGCTGGGAAACCCGCAGTCTCGACGCCGAATTTTGGCGTACAGGCAAGCTCGTGCCCTTTATGCGTTATGCCGAAGTGCTCTTGATATACGCTGAGGCGCAGGCGATGGCTAACGGTCTCGACCAGAGCTGTATAGACGCGCTCAATCAGGTGCGTGCCCGTGCCGAAGAGACGCGCGGATTAGCTAAATTAGGTGATTATGCTTCAAAAGAAGATTTTCAGCGGGCGATGTTCGACGAACGCGGCTGGGAGCTGTGCGGTCTCGAAATGGGAAACCGCTGGGCTGACCTGCTGCGTTTCGAGCGTGCCAAAGAGATGAACTCGTTCCGTCCCTCGCTGGGCAACTGGCCCGATGGCAGACCGAAAGAAAAGGAGATCAATTCCGAATTTTTCGCTAACGAAAAGAAGTTTTATTATCTGCTGATACCGGCGCCCGAAAAACAGCGTACCGGATTTCGCGATAACGATGCTTCCGTTGACCCGATCAATCCGCCCGAAGTGGACTGATTTTTAACAGTAAATACGAACAAAAAATATGAAAGATATGAAACTGATAAAAATATCAATTATAGCGTTACTGACAGGCGTTTTCTTCGCCTGTGAGGAGGAGAAATACGAACGCATCGTACCGCCGATAGATGTCAGCGGCGAACTAACTAAAGATGTGCCGGTAGAAGGCGGTACGTTTTATGTTACAGTTACTTACGAAGGCGACTTGACGCTCAAATCGGCTGAAACGTGGTGTACCGTCGAACGTATTGCAGGCGCTACGACCGACAATATCAAAATTACGGTTGCTTCAAACGAAGATAAGAAACGCTCGTGCTCGATTTCCATTCTGGCATACAGTCAGCCGACAATTAATGTCCAGATAAATCAAGCCGGAATTGCCGTAGCAGCGCCCGAAAAAGCGGAAATTGTGGGTAACTGGAGGTTCAGAAATTCTGCCAACTTCGGCATGGCTGCCACAGGCGCCGATCTGGAAATGAAGGGCAGCGCATTCTTCGAGACCGAAGGCATAGGCGGCAATTCTGCCGTCGAAGTAGGAAAAGGCAGTTATTTCATCGCCCGTCATGGCATTGCCGCTAATGGCGATGGCGAGAAAGTCAATAACTACACCCTGCTTATCGACTTCAAGCTGCCCGAAGCTACACGCGCCTGCTTCCTGCAGACCGACCTGAGCAACAGCAACGACGTGGATATTTTCCTCCGCGCCAATATGTATCAACTGGGCATCGGCGGCGTATATTGCGATTTGAGCGACGACCCGATTAAGGCAAATACGTGGTATCGCCTGGTGATATCGGCACAACTTGGGCAGTCGCTGAAATATTTCCTCAACGGCAAGCAAGTGTTTGACCACGACGGCAGTAGCGACGCCGCTACGGACAGCCGTCTGGCATTAGACCCGGCTGGCACCATACTATTCGGCGACGAGGATGGCGAAGACGAGTCAATTTACGTCGCTCAGGTAACAATCTGGGATCAGCCCCTCGATGCTGACGAAGTAGCTGCGCTTGGCGAAGTCGGCTCGACCGATTACGTAACATTCAAAGGTCCGTTAGTGGGCAAGTGGCTGTTCGACAACGCCGATAACCTGTTGATGGCAGACCGCGGCAACGACCTCATTCAGGTTGGCAATGCCGTTTACGAAGCAGACGGTCCGACCGAAAGCAATAAGGCTGTTACAGTTGGTGCAGGCTCACATTTCCTCTGTAAGCACGGTATGCTGCCGAGCGGCGAGACTGCGTCAGGCGACCCTGCCGTCAATGTCAACGAATATTCGTTGCTGATAGACTTCAAAGTGTCGCAGACGGGTCGCTATTATGCCTTCCTGCAAACCGACCTCTCGAATACGAGCGACGGCGAGATATTTATCAACGGCGGCGGCTCGATAGGTATAAGCGGCGGCTACTATTCCGCAGCCTTTGTGCAGCCCGATACATGGTATCGTTACGTGCTGACCTTCAAGGGCGGCGAGCTGTACAGGCAATATATTGACGGTAAATTGCTTAACGAAGCAACCGACCACGATAGCAAGATGGACGTTGACAATCGCTTCTCGCTCGACCCGAACGGCACATTGCTCTTTGGCGACGAAGACGGCGAAGACAACGAAATCTTTGTCGCGGCGGCGGCGATGTGGAACAAGGCTCTCACTGCCGAAGAAGTTGCTGCGCTTGGCGCTGTAGGCGCTCCTATCAACTGAAAGCGCTAACATCAACCAACAGAAATGCGGAACGACATCTGAGCGTTCCGCATTTTTTTTGAGAAAAATATTGCCCGTTTCAAATAAAATTCTTACTTTTGCATCTGTTTTACGGACTCAAATAAATAAAATAAATTATGTCAAAAAAAGTATCAGTTATCGGCGCCGGCAATGTAGGCGCCACATGTGCAGACGTACTTGCCGTACGTAATGCGGCATCGGAAATCGTGCTGCTCGACATCAAAGAAGGCGTATCCGAAGGCAAAGCGATGGATATTATGCAAACAGCCCCTCTGCTGGGCGTCCATTCGCGTGTAACGGGCGTAACTAACGACTACAAGGCGACGGCAGGCTCCGACGTCGTAGTCATCACATCGGGCATCCCTCGCAAGCCCGGAATGACGCGCGAAGAATTGATCGGCGTCAATGCAGGAATAGTTAAATCGGT
>JAISTS010000012.1 GCA_031272455.1 Tannerella sp.
CTATTTTTGACGAAACTGCAGTTGGAATGGCGATCATTCCTGCACCTGCAATTGCTGCTTTTTTGAAAAAATCTCTACGTGAATTCATCTTTACTATTTTATATTTGAAAGTGCAAAGATAACATTTTTTTATCACAAATAACTCAAATTTCATTAATTATAATTACATTTGCAAGGTATTATTTGCTTTACTCGGTCAATTTACAGTTAACTAAATAATAATTAGATATTTATGACAAAATACAAAATTTTTCTCTGTTTCTGCGTGGCAGCGATGCAATGCAGTCTCGCTAATGCTGCCGACAGCAACCGCTGGCATATCAATCCCGAAGGCGGCATTACTTGGACTGTTAGCGACCGCCTGCCGCACAATGACCATATCGAGATGAGCGGCGAGCAGATTTCCGTCGTGCTGCGCTATGGCGTTACGGCTGACAAGGCTTTCACCCTTGAGCGCGGCTTGGTATTTCCTATGCTGCGCACCGTTCCTAACAATACACACGCCAGCCTGATGCGTCGCTGCGGCTGGGATATTAAAGAACGCTTGCTGATTAACGGCAGGACGCCGGTACAAGAAAAGGTGAAAAGCATTTCTTTGGACGGTATGATGCACGTTGTCAGTGAGTTAAGCGGTAACGGCGTAACGCTTAATTTTTCACGTACGCTGTTTCCATCAACCATTAGCCCTGCGTTTTGCGAGAAATATGTAATACACAACGCCGGAAGCAGAGCCGTGCAAATAGAAATTGCCGCCTCAACGGAAGAAATCGTTACCGAAGCCTCTAAAGGCGTTGACGGCGAGTATGTTATCTCGTATCGTACCGACGGTCTTTCGGGCAGGACGTTGTCGCAAGGCGATTCTATTATCTTTTATGCTGACTGTCAGGCGTTCAGAAGGTCAGAATCGCGATTGGCGCTAAATATAGAAAATGAACTGCGGCAGCGTCGCGAGTTAGTTAATTTGTTCTGGGACAATCTGGTACTTGAAACGCCGGACGAGACGCTGAACCGCATGTTTGCCTTCGCCAAAATACGCGCTTCGGAGAGCATCTACAAGACCAAAGGCGGCTATATGCACGGACCGGGCGGCGAATCCTATTATGCTGCAATCTGGGCTAACGACCAGGCTGAATACGTCAATCCGTTCTTCCCTTTTCTCGGCTATACCGTTGGTAATCAGTCTGCTTTGAACTCCTATCGCCACTTTGCGCGGTTTATGAACGATGACTACAAGCCCATTCCCAGTTCTATCATAGCCGAAGGCATTGATATATGGAACGGCGCGGGCGACCGTGGCGACCAGGCAATGATAGCCTACGGCGCCGCTCGTTATGCTCTCGCGCGGGGCGACGTCGGCGAAGCGGAAGAACTCTTGCCGCTGATAGTCTGGTGCTTGGAATATTGCCGCCGTCATATCAACGAAGAGGGCGTGATAACGTCCGATTCCGACGAACTCGAAGGGCGCTTCCCTGCCGGAAAAGCCAATCTGTGCACCTCAACGCTCTATTACGACGCCCTGCTGTCGGCTGCCGCTCTATGCAAAGACCTGAAGAAACCGGCGTCGCAGATAGCGGCTTATACACAGCAAGCCAAAGACTTACGCAAGGCAATCGACAAATATTTCGGCGGCGTGGTCGAAGGTTTCAATACTTACAAATATTATAAAGAGAACGACGTGCTGCGCTCATGGATATGTATGCCGCTTGTTGTGGGCATCAACGAGCGCAAGGACGAGACCATCAAGGCGCTGTTTTCGCCACGTCTGTGGACTGAGAACGGTCTGCTAACCCAAGCTGGCAGCGAGACGTTCTGGGACCGCTCTACGCTCTATGCGCTGCGCGGCGTTTTTGCCTGCGGCGAAACGGAGAAAGCCATTGAATATCTGCAATTTTATTCCAACCGTCGCTTGCTCGGCGAGCATGTTCCTTACGCAATCGAAGCATGGCCCGAAGGCAGTCAGCGACATTTGTCTGCCGAAAGCGGACTGTACTGCCGTATCATTACGGAAGGCTTGTTCGGTATCCGTCCGACAGGTCTGCATACGTTCACGCTTGCTCCCCGCCTGCCGGAAGGGTGGGACAGAATGGCTTTGCGCAACGTTCACGGCTTCGGCGACAAGCCTTGCGACATAATCGTTACCCGTAGCGGCAAAAACATACGCACGGAGGTATTCGTAGAAGGCAAACGGATTCTCTCAAAAACAATGTCTGAAGGCACTTCGGTCAATGTTAAACTACAATAAAACCATGCAACTCAATTTATTATAAATCATTAAAATCAGAAAAAATGAAAACTGAAAAAATCAACAGAAGAACATTCCTGTCGAGCGCTGCGGCTATCGGAGCGCTGACAATTGTGCCCGACTACGTCGTTTCGGCGGCGGGGAAACCGGGTAAAGTGGCTCCCAGCGACCGCATAAGGCTGGTACATATCGGTTGCGGTTCCGAAGGGCTGGCGGAAATCGGAGCGCTGCTCAAAGCGCCTGCTATTGACATTGTGGGCGTTGCCGACCCGAACCGAGAAAGCTACAACTACATCCATTGGAGCGAACACGGGCTGCGCGATTCCTTGCGCAGGATTATGGACGAACCGAACTGGAAAGAAGGCGCCACGGGCATTCCGGGCGGACGCAACATTATGAAAGAAGTTGTCGAGACGTATTACCGCAAAAACCGCACCGGCTACAAAGGGACGGTCGCTGCGGCGGAAGACTATCGCGAACTGCTTGATACTCTGAAAGATGTTGACGCCGTAAAAATTATGTCGCCCGACCATCATCATGCTTATCAGGCTATCGACTGCCTGAAACGCGGCAAACATGTCATTATGCACAAGCCGCTGGGTAACAAGATGATAGAAGCGATGAAAGTTGTTGATATCGCCAAAGCCTCGCCTGCGCTGTCAACCCACATGATGGCTTGGAACGCTATCGCCGACGGCAAGGATATGGATCAAATCAAGAAATGGATCGACGCGGGCGCCATCGGCAAGCTCAAAGAAATCCATAATTGGAGCAACCGCCCCGTGTGGCCCCAGTATCCGACTATCCCGACCACCAAAGAGCCTGTTCCCGAAGGACTTAACTGGGATCTGTGGCTCGGACCGGCAGAGATGCGCGACTATCATTTTGAATATACAAACTGCTGTTTCCGAGGCTGGTACGAGTTTGGCGCAGGCGCTATCGCCGATATGGGCTATTACAGCCTTATGCCGGTGTTCAACGTTCTGAACCTCGACTCGGCGACGAGCGTCAGCAGCCGTTTTTCGCGTGTCGTTGGGCTGAAAAACAATGTCCCCTCAACCATCGTAAACGACTATTCATATCCGATGGCGGCGGCATACCGTTTTGAAGTGCCTTATAAGGATGGCTCCGGAAAAATCATTTTACAGTGGCACGACGGCGGGATGAAACCGCAAACGCCCGAAGGCTACGAGGAAGACGACCTGCCCATCGAAGGTATGATGTTTGTAGGCGACAAGGGCGCTATCGTGTCAGGTTTCCAGCGCCAAAAACCGCGTATCGTCGGCGAGCGTGCAGCGCAATTCGCTGATATTAAGGGACAGGCAACCGTCGAAGAGCCTAACCAAGCGCTGCCCGACGGCACTGTCCGCTGGTTGCAGACATGGATCGACGGCTGTCGCGGCAAGGGCAAGGGCGCAGGCTCGTTTGAGTATGCCAAGGAAGTGAACGAGACATTCAATCTCGGCTCCGTTTCGCTGATGAGCAACGGCAAAAAACTGCTCTACGACTCCAAAACGCGGACTATCACCAACGATGCCGAAGCCAACAAACTCCTTTCGCGCAATGTACGTAAGGGATGGGAAATTTGACTATTCCAAAATAAAAGATAAATCTATGACTACACGAAGAAAATTTTTCAAAAACATGGCATTGGGGGCGGCAGCGGTTGCTGCTGCTCCTGCCGCTACGATGGCTGCAATGACAGCGCAGCCGGTTAACAAAGACGCTTTCAAGCCTTTACGAGTATCAATGCTCTCGTATTCGTTCCACGGACTTGTCGCCGCCGGGATGATGGACATTTTCCATTTTTTCGAGACCTGCAAATATCGCTACGGACTTGAAGCAGCCGACCTCTGGAACGGGATGTTTCCCTCGCTCGAAGACGATTTCATAGAAAAAGTCCATTCTGCACTCGAAGACAGGCAGTTAGTGGTGCCGAATATCGCAGTTGACGGCGCGCATATTATGGCGTCGGGAGATGAAGATCCTGCCAAACATCGCTCATTACAAGACCGTTACCTGCAAATCGCCAAGCGACTTGGTATAGGATTTGTGCGCTTCGATGCAGGACCGTATATGCGCAACGGACGCAAAGAGGTTGACGGCTGGACAAATGAGGAGTTCGACTATATCGTCAAGCGTTACAAGGAGTTAGCTCAATATGCCTACGACAACGGCTTCAAGACCGGCGCCGAGGTGCACTGGGGTCCAGAGCGCGTTTGGACGCACATGGAAAAACTGATCAAAGCCGTTGACCATAAGGGATTTGGCATCTGTATGCACCTTGGAGGATGGGCTGGCAACTACGAAGAAAACCGCGCTTACGAAAAAGCCGCTGCGCCCTACGTCTGCCATACACATATTCCGTGGGATGTTTGCGAAGACCCCGAACTGCCCGCCCGCCTCGCCGTACTGCGCGACGCCGGCTATCAGGGCTATTACAGCATCGAGCAACATTCGGGTCAGAACGAATACAACCTCGTCGAGGTGCAACTCGGCAAAGTCAAAGCCGTACTGACGTCGTGGAACCGCGGCGGCACAGGCGAACTTTATCCGCGTCGCAATTAGTAGGCAAACGCCGCTTTGCGGGTCAGGTAATGGCTACATTTTCACTGCCTTATCGAAACATTCCGTTATATCGGACGACGGTTTTTTGCCATACAGCGAGACGACAACGATGATTATCAGCGAAATGAGGAAACAGGGAACGATTGACGAGTAGCCGGTAATAGCGTGTAAATCAAACGATTCCCAAAGGATAACGCTCAAGCCGCCGAAAATCATTCCCGACAGTGCGCCGCCAAGTGTGAGCCGTTTCCATAGGATTGACAGTAGAATGACAGGCGAGAATGTAGCCCCAAAACCTGCCCAAGCGTACGACACGAAGCCCATAACGGTGCTTTCGGGAAACCACGCCAGCGCGATGCCGACAGCCGTAACGATGAAAATGGATATACGGCTGAAAAACACCGATTTCGACTCGGATGTGTTTTTGAAAACCGAAAGATAGATATCGTTGACCATCGCCGATCCGACGACGAGCAGTTGCGCCGAAACGGTGCTCATTATCGCTGCAAGTATGCCGGAGAGGAGGATTCCGCCTACCCACGGGAAAAATAACTCGGATGCAAAGCGGAGGTAAATACGCTCGGCTTCAGCCTGACTTGCATACGTAAACCCTTGACTGTCAAGATATGCACGCCCGAAAAGCCCTATCGCCACGGCTGCGCAGAGGGCAATTCCGACCCATAACATAGCTATGATGCGCGAACGCTTGATGTCGTCGGCATTTCGCACCGCCATAAAACGCACGAGGATGTGCGGCATCCCGAAATAGCCCAGTCCCCAGCCCAAGCCGGAAACAATCTCGCCGGTGAAATTGCTGGTCTGCGACGAAAAGAACGTGCCGCTCATAAACTCGCCCGAAAAAACGTGCGCTATGCCGTCGGCAGGAATTTTCGCAAACAGGATAAAAGGCACTATCACGATGGTAAAAAACTGAAGCACGCTCTGGAAAGCATCTGTCCACGTAACAGCCAGAAATCCGCCGAGAAAAGTGTACATCAGTATAGTTAATGCACTAATAAACAGCGCCAAACGATAGTCTATGCCAAACAGCTCCTGAAACAGTTTCGACTCGGCGCTAAACCCCGAAGCGACATATAACAAAAAGAAAACCAACACGATAACCGAGCAAATCATACGTATCGCGGGCGACTGCGTCCGAAAACGCTTCTGCAAATATTCGGGGATAGTGATCGCGTCGCCGAAGCAGAAAGTGAAATTGCGAATGCGGCGGGCTACGATTTTCCAGTTCAGGTAAGTGCCAATAATCAGTCCGAGCGCTATCCAGCAAGCCTGATATCCAAACAGATACGCCGCTGCGGGCAGACTCATAAACAGCCACGCGCTCATATCCGAAGCCTGAGCGCTCAATGCCGTAACCCAGGGACCCATCTCGCGCCCGCCAAGGAAATACGACGACATCCCCGATTTCGATTTCTTGTAAAAATAGACGCCAATTGCCAGCATAACAGCCATATAGGTAAAAAAGGCGACATAAATGCCAAGTTTATCTTCCATACATTAATATATATAGTAAAAATTATTTAAAATTATCGCCTGCAAATATAGCAAATAAAAAATGATTTTCTTCGCTGAATGATAAAAAAAAACATTTTTTGAAAATATTTTGGAAAAAAATTTGGTCAATTCAAAACAAAATGCTACGTTTGCGGCGCAATGCATAAAAAAAGCAATACGATGTTCATTGATTTTATTAACAAAAAATTTATAAATTTATATAACAAAGATGATTATGCGAAAATTTTTCTTACTTAGCACGGCAATTCTCTGCGCAGCAGCAGTATGCCAAATCAACGCAAAAGGTCTCAATCCCGACACGGCGGTTGTTACCCGGCATCAGACGACCATCAAAGGTCAGTTGATAAACTATAAGGCGACTATGGGCAATCAGCCCGTACTCGACGAAAACCGCACTCCGATAGCTGCGGTCAGCTACACGTATTACGAGCGCGAGGGCGTTAAAGACCTCGACCACAGACCGTTATTCATATCGTTCAACGGCGGTCCCGGCACGGGTTCCCTTTGGATGCAGCTTGGTTTCACCGGTCCGGCTCTGCTCAAAATCGACGACGAAGGCAATCCCGTTATGCCATACGGCACGGAAAGCAACCCGTACTCTATCCTCGATATCGCTGATATTGTGTATATTAACCCCGTCAACACCGGCTATTCGCGCATCCTCGACAAGGATACCGACGGAAAACAGTTTTTCGGAGTGAACGAAGATATCCGCTATTTAGCTACATGGATCACAACCTTTGTTACACGTGCAAACCGCTGGAACTCACCGAAATATCTTATCGGCGAAAGCTACGGTACGACCCGTGCATCAGGTTTGGCGCTCGAACTGCAAAGCCGCCACTGGATGTTCCTCAACGGCGTTGTCCTCGTCTCGGCAACAGAACTCGGTATTCGTCGCGATGGTCCTGTAAGTGATGCACTTACGCTGCCATATATGGCTGCCACAGCATGGTATCACAAGGCTTTGCCGAGCGATTTGCAGCAAAAAGACCTGCTCGAAATCCTGCCCGAAGTCGAAAAATTCACTATCGACGAATACATTCCTGCCCTGTCGTGGGGAGGCGCCCTGCCAGAGGCAAAACGCAAAGAGATAGCTAAAAAGGCGTCGCGCTATTCGGGTATCTCCGAAAAAGCCATTCTTGACCACGCTCTGACCATCTCGCCGCGCTTCTACTGGAAAGAACTGCTTCGAGATAAGGGATTTACGGTCGGTCGTTTGGACTCGCGCTACAAAGGTATCGACCTTCAGGATGGCGGCGAATTTCCCGACTACAACGCCGAAATGGTGTCGTGGGAGCAGTCGTTCACTCCGGCAATCAATTCTTATATGCGTAACGACCTGAATTTCAAGACCGATTTGGAATATTATGTCTTTGGAACGGTACGTCCGTGGAACAATCAGGGCGACCGCACTGGAATGAACCTGATGAACGCCGTACAGCAAAATCCGTATCTTAAAGTGCTGTTAATGAGCGGTTATTATGATGGCGCATGCGATTATTTTAACGGCAAATACAACTTCTGGCAGATGGATAAAAGCGGCAAGTTCCAAGACCGTTTCCTGTTCAAGGGCTATCGCAGCGGGCACATGATGTATCTCCGCAAAGAAGACCTGAAACAGGCTAACGACGACCTTCGCGACTTCGTGAAGCAGACCGTTCCTGCTGAAGGTCAGCCTTCAAAATATTAAAAATAAGTTATTTAGAATATAGTTTTAGCATTTCAATTTTTTTATGGTTATGCGTTATTTTTTACTGACGGTTTGTTTTACCTGTGTCTCGGCTTTTGCTCAAGTCGATGATATTTCGTTGTGTTTCAGCAATTTGGAGAAGTCGCGGAATGAGCTGTCGCAACAGCTTGGCGGAGCGACGGGCGCAAGGAAAGTTGCTGTCCTCAAGAAAATGCTCGATCTGGGTATGTGGGATAAGGCATACGCGACGATTTCGGCTGACAGGTCGCTGACCGCCGACGATCGTAATGTGTTGTTGGCTTATTATCACATACTTAACAACGATTATGCCGCTGCCGAAAAACTCCTCGCCACGACGCTGAAAGCAAAACCGACTGATGCGGAAGCGAACAAACTAAATATCAGGCTCTTGATTGAAGCATGGAAACTCGACGAAGCGGTCAGCAAAGCCGACGAGCTGTCGAAACGCTATCCTGACGACCTCGAAATCAGCTTGTTGAAAGGGCGTGCTCTGCTGTTGCAACGCGATTACGACGCTGCAACGGCGCTCGTTGCCGACCTTCACAAACGCTTCCCGAACCGCGGCGGCGTATATCGTCTCGAAGCCGATATCTATTTCTGGAACCTGCAACCCGCCAAAGCCGAGCCGTTACTTGTCAAATCGCTTGAGATTGAGCCATTTGACGCCGACGCACGTTTCAGCTACGGTTATGCTATTTGGCGCAGGGTTGACGCGACACAGCTCGACCGTATGGCTGACCAGTGGGAACTGGCACTGGCGCTTAACCCGCTGCATTTCAGTACACACTGGCACTGGGGCAACGGACATACCAACCGTACATTCGTGGATTATGCCGACCCCGATGAGGAAGCTATCCGCGCACGCTTGGCGGCAGCCGACAGTCTGTTCACACTCAACAAAATAGAAGACGCCATACAGCTGACGCGCACGGTCGAAAAGTCGTATCCCAAGTCAGTACTGCCGCAAATGCACCGCGCAGCGCTCTGGTACGGCGATTTCGACAACCCGCAACGTCCGGCACGGCTCGATTCAGCTCAGGCTCTGTTTCGTAAAATCCTGACAGTCAAACAGCATTACGGACCGGCTCATAACGGGCTGTCCGCCGTCATCAAATCGAAACGCATACCCTATCTCTGCACCTACGACTCAATCACGGCAGTGCTCCGCAATACTAAAATCAACGACCTTGCCGCGTTCGAGAAAGTTTTTCCCGACGTCAGCTATTATCCGGGAGAATTAGCTAAAGCAATGGCTTACAATCAGTTGAATACAGCTGTTGCCTATTTTCCCTTCCTTATCAAACAGGACAGGGCTTTTGTCATCCCGCCCCTGCATCAGGATTTGGCGATAGTGATGAAAAGTCCGTATTTCCGCTACGCCACGACCTTCGACAACCGCCAATGGATGGACATTCGCGGCGTGGGCAGCGGCGCAGCAGCTATCGAATATGTTGAACGCGGAGCCTATCAGGAACGCAACGTAATTTTGCACGAGTATGTCCACCTCTTCCACGAAGTGGTGCTGACCGACTATCAGAATCGCCGTATTCGCGAACTGTATTATCACGCCATGGCTAACGACCTGACGCTCGATTACTATTCGCAAAACAATGAACACGAATATCTTGCGCAGACCTATCCGGCATATTTCGAGCCGATGAAAGTACATCCGCTTGATTTCAAGTCGATGAACACCACCTCGGCGCTGATAGCCAAAGACCCGGATATGTACGCTTTCCTCGACGACCTGATTTCAAACGAACGCCGTTATTTAGCTGGCGACAAAAAAGCTATGGCGTCGAACTGGGCTGAAGTGTATATCAACTTAAGCAACAAAGAGAGCAAAAACCCGACGCTCGCGGCTCTGCTGCTCGACACAGCGCTTGTCTATGACGACAAATATCAGCCCGCGTGGTTGGCTTATGCCACTTTGAAACTGACGCAGAACGATCCCAACGGGGCATTAGCCTGTATCAAAAGTTCGGAAGCTATCGACCCCGCTTATGCGCCCACCTATCGCACTTATGCCGACTGGGTCAAAAAAACGGAGCCTGACCCCGAACTGTCGCTTATGAAACAGGTCGAATGGATGCGCAAAGCCCTGTCGCTCGAAAAAGACTGGCAGACGAAAGCCGGTATGGCGCAGTATCTCAGACAGTTGTACGCCGACCACGCAAAAGTCGCCGAAGCTATAGCCGAAGCCGAAGCCTACATACGCGACGGCTCGGAAATATCGACCTATCTGCGCGACCGCAAAGACGACGCCCGTATGTTCGCCGCCTCGCGTAAGGCTATGCAGGGCGACCGCTCACAGCTCGCCGTCATCGACAGCCTCGTGAAGCAGAAGCCTCAGAACTACAATTTCTCGCTCACCTGCGCCGACGCTCTTGCCGCCAATGGCGAATACCGGCAGGCTACAGAGCTGATGCAGAGGGTACAGAGCATCTTCGCCGCCAACCGCAATCGCCGACCGGACTTCGACCTGCGCATAGCGGAGAATTTAGCGGCAGCAGGGCAGACAGACTCCGCGCGTACATTTTATAATTACGCAAAACAGGCGGAAGCGCGACTGACGCCGCTCGACGCACAACGGCTCTATCGCCTCTCGCTCAAGCTAAACACGGGCGACGCCATACCGCCGTCTAACGCCAAGTATCCCGAACAGACGATAGCTCAGGTGGCATCAAGCCTCTTCACACAGGCTTTGCTGGAAGAAAAAGCGGGCGACAAGGTAGCAGCGACAAATCACTGCCACGAAGCGCTCAAGTTAGACCCCTACCTGACCGAAGCCAAACAAGCATTAATAAGGCTTATACAAAGATAAATATATAGATTTTAAATAGTTATGTCAAATTAATTCAGAATTAAAAATGAAAAGAATTTTTCTCACGTGCTTATTAGCAATAAGCGCTTTAGTGTTATCAGCGCAGGAGCGTACCGTAACAGGTCACGTTACTTCTGCCGAAGACAATGAACCGATTATCGGGGCGACCGTCATAGTGAAGGGCAACTCGAGCATCGGTACCGTAACCGATATCGACGGCAATTTCACGCTGTCGGTACCGGCATCAGCCACAACGCTGACCGTGTCGTACGTCGGTATGGCAGATCAGGATGTAGCAGTCGCTGCCCGCGTCAACGTCCGCCTCTCGTCAAGCAATATCCAGCTTGAGGAGGTAGTTGTAACGGCAATGGGTATTTCGCGCGAAAAGAAAGCCCTCGGTTATGCCGTTCAGGATGTCAAATCGGAACAGCTGACAGCCGGCTCGAATACCTCGCTCACCGGCGCGCTGCAAGGCAAGTTAGCCGGCGTACAGATATCGCCCACCAGCGGTATGCCCGGCGCATCATCAAAAATGGTTATCCGCGGCGCACGCTCGTTCACGGGCGACAACACGCCGCTGTATGTCGTTGACGGTATGCCTATCGCTTCGACCTCCGACCGCTCGACGGGCGACTCGGTATCAGGCTCAGACTATGCTAACCGTTCGTTTGATATCGATCCAAACGACATCGAGAGCATCAACGTACTGAAAGGACAGGCGGCTTCGGCGCTCTACGGTATGCGTGCTTCCAACGGCGTGGTCATCATCACGACCAAGAACGGACGCAAAGCCCGCAAAGACAAGCCGACTATCACTTATTCCTCATCGCTAACCAACGACCGCGTGGCTCGTCTGCCTCAACTGCAGAAGACTTACGCTCAAGGCTCCGGCGGCAAATATGTATCTCCTTCGGGAGCATACGGACTGTCGTGGGGACCCAAGATCAGCGAACTGCCTAACGACCCGACCAACGGCGGCAATGCCAATGGTCATCCGGGACAATATTATGTACCCCAACTCGCTCAGGCTCTGGGTTTGACACGCGACGACCCCGAAACATGGGTTACGCCTCAGGCTTACGACAACGCTGCCGACTTCTTCCAGTCGGGCTACATCTGGAACAACTCGCTCAACGTGATGAAAGGCACCGACGGAGGGTTCTATTCCTTCTCGCTCGGCAGCGCCAACCAGCAAGGTATCATACCATCAACCGGTATGGAACGCTATAACGCCAAATTAGCCGCAGAGACAACGCTCAACAGCCATTTCTCAACAGGCTTTTCGGGCAACTTCGTCTATTCGCGCATCGACAAGCAGGAAGCAGCCAACAACGGCTTTATGTCAACTATTTTCCTCGCTCCTCCTTCGTATGATCTCAAAGGCATTCCCAACTATGCTTATAACGACCCTTACACGCAGGTCTCACCCTCGTCGGTTTCGCGCTGGGGTAACCCCTACTGGATGGTCGAGAATAATAAGTACTACGAAAAGAACCAGCGTTTCTTTGGCAATACCTACCTTGATTACAAGACTAATCTTGCCGATGGACATACACTCGATGTGAAATATACGCTCGGAACGGATGCCTATCAGACCAACTACTGGACTATCAACGCCTACGGTCTGAACGCGGGCGCCGGTTCTGCCACATTCTTAGGTATTACCAATATTACTCTAAACTCACTGCTGACAGCTTCGTACAGATGGGATATAAGCAAAGACCTCGTGTTCGACGCCCTGCTGGGTAACGAGTTCATCCATGGCGCAACCAAGAGTTATACTCAGGAAGGTATCAACTTCAACTTCCCGGGCTGGAACCACATGAGCAACGCATCGTCATATACCAGCAGCGAGTCATATACTCAGCGCCGCACGGTTGGTTTCTTCGGCAACATCTCGCTGGCTTACAAGAGTTTGCTTTATCTGAATGCTACCGGACGTAACGACGTCGTTTCGACTATGCCTCGCGGCAACCGTTCGTTCTTCTATCCTTCGGTTTCGGCAGGCTTTGTATTTACCGAACTGGCTCCGTTCAAAGAAAACCGTGTCCTGACCTTTGGTAAGCTCCGTGCTTCATACGCCGAAGTTGGTATGGCGGGTACGTTCTATCCCGATTATTACAGCAAGGGCGGCTATGGCGGCGGCTTTATCCAGGGTATGTCCATCCTCTATCCTATTGGCGGACAGATGGGCTACCAAAAGAGCACGACGGTTTACGACCCCAACCTGAAGCCCCAGAACACACGCTCGTATGAAGCAGGTATCGACCTCTCGTTCCTCAACGGACTGTTCAGTCTTAGTTATACCTATTCGCGTCAGAACGTTAAGGACCAGATATTTGCAGTACCTTTGGCGCGTTCGACCGGAGCTTCCTCGTATTACACCAATGGCGGACACCTGCATACCGATGCACATGAGGTTACGCTCGATGTCAATCCTGTCAACAAACGCGACGTCAAATGGAGTTTCGGACTCAACTTCTCGAAGATCGACAACTATGTTGACGAGCTTGCCGAAGGCGTTGAAAACATCTTCCTCGGCGGCTATACCTCGCCTAACGTCCGCGCTATGATGGGCGAGAAATATCCTGTTGTGTGGGGTTCGCGCTTCCGTCGCGTCAATGAGACAGCTGTAGGTGATGGAGGTTACATCGAATATTCGGGCGACATCTTGATCGACGAGAACGGTATGCCTATCAGCGGCTCCGAAGGAATCATCGCCCGCACATCACCCGACTTTACGCTTGGCGCCAGCACCACGCTCACCCTCTTTAAGTTCCGTCTCTATGCCACATTAGACTGGCGTAGCGGAGGTCAGATAATGGCAGGTACCAACGGCGAACTTAATGCCTACGGAGCCAGTCAGCAGACAGCCGACGACCGCGACCGCGGCTATGCCGAATCAACCGGCGTCGTCGTAGGACAGGAAGATAAGGGCGTACAGACAATCCGCATACCGGCAGAACTGATCGAAACCTACTGGGGACGCTATGCAGCCATCTGGGAGAGCCGCGTTTACGACAACGACTTTGTCAAACTGCGCGAAATATCACTCGCCTACCCGATTGTTAGCAAACCCCATCTCGAAATCAACGCCAACATATTTGCACGCAACCTGCTCCTCTGGGCTAAAGTGCCTAATATCGACCCCGAAACAACTCAGGGTAACAACAATATGGCAGGCTCATTCGAACGATTCTCGCTGCCGCAGTCGTCAAGCTACGGTCTGGGATTTAATGTCAAATTTTAAAATATTCAGGAATTATGAAAAAGATATTATATATTAACGTTTTGCGGTTGACTATCGCCGCAACAGTTCTGTCAGGATTAACATTATCCTGCTCGGATGATGTGATGGACAAGATCAATGAGGACATCAACCACCCTACCAGCCTCTCGTCTAACTTCGTCATCACACAGGTGCAAACCTCATTGGCTTTCAATGTAGTAGGAGGCGATTATAACAGCTACATCGCTGTTTGTATCGAACACGAGGGTGGCGCCGATTCGCAAATGTACGAAACCGATATGCGCTACTACGTAATGGAAGACCCCAGCAGCTGGGGTAATACCTGGGCGTACACCTATAACAACCTTGCAGCCTGCAAGGATATTATCAGTATATGCTCCGAAGACGGCGCCGAACCGGATAACGCCGTTAACCTCGGCATAGGCAAGACGCTGATGGCATACCAGCTGGCGCTGGCGACCGACCTTCATGGCGACATTCCTTGGAGCGAGGCGCTCGACTTCTCTGTCTATCGTGCGCCGCAACTCGACAAGCAGGAAACTATCTATCAGGAAGTATTCCGCCTGCTCGACGAAGCGCTCACAGCCTTTAACGGCGGCAAAGCATCAATAGCAGCTCAAGACCTCTATTACGGTGGCAATGTGAGCAACTGGATCAAGGCAGTTTACGGACTGAAAGCCCGCTATACTATGCGACTGCTCGGACGTAGCTCAGACCGTAACGGCGACCTCAACAAAGTGCTCGACTATGTGTCGAAATCGTTCACCTCGGCAAGCGAAGAGATGAAGCTCGACAAGTACGATGCCGCTACATTCTACAACCCGCTTTATACTTTTGCACGCAGCCGCGACTATCTCGGATTCAGCAAGAGCCTGATGGACAAGTTCGTCGCCCGCAACGACCCGCGTCAAGATCAGGTGGCAGTCAATAGCAACTATGAACTGATCTCGCCTTCGTCGTCCGATTATAATCCTATCCACAACGGAGAACAGGATAAAGGCGTTTACACCAAATCGGCTCCCGACTGGGCAGAGAAAGCTCCTACACAGTTGTTGAGCTATCACGAGTTACTGTTCCTCAAAGCCGAAGCACAGGCACGCCTCGGACAGGATCCATCCGAAACTCTTAGGGCAGCAATTGCAGCAGGCTTCGAGAATTTAGCCAACACTATTCAAGCGGCTATCAACTCGACATTCAAAAACAAAGTGTCGGGCGAACTGACCCTGTCTGCCGCAGCAGGCGAGGAACATTTCGACAAAAACGTCAAACCCTTGCTGTCGGCTAATGCAGTCAAACAGGTGATGATCGAGAAATATCTTGCTTTCTTTGGCGCCAGCGGCGAAGGAGTAGAAGCTTATGCCGACATCCGACGTCTGAAATATCTCAACGAAGATTACATCGAGTTGGTCAACCCCAATAACGCTGCATCAGCCACCTATCCCAAAGGACATTTTCCCTTGCGCTTAGGCTATGGCAACGGCGACACCAACAACAACCCGAATGTTAGCGCCGCCCAGGGCGATGGCTCATTTATCTACAGCGAACCCGTCTGGTGGGCAGGCGGCTCAAGATAACCAAATTGTTTCAAATGATTATTCTGAAAAGGTCTTGCATCGGTTTTGATGCAGGACCTTTTTCTTTACCCTGAAATAAGAGTTTGATTTTGGTGAGGTGGTCAAAAAATTTGACCACTTCGTGTTTCGTCATCAATTAGCGCTTTTACTTGGTGCGCAGCGGCGCTATCATCTTCCCGAATTTAAAGCGCTGCACGGTCAGGTCTTTGCGTATATCAAAACGGGCTTTAGGCGTGGCTGAGCGTGTTTCGGTAATAGCAACTCCGGTGATATCCTCGATAGCTTTGCCGAGCAGCGGGTCGCGTTCGTCGCCCCAGGGCATCAGCGGGAAATAGTCTTCTTCGGCATAGATATCGGGCGCCAGTCCGCCATTAAACGAATTGTCGGAGTTGACATTCGACACTCGATAAATCATAAGATACATCCCCCAGTTTGAGATAGTTGCGTCTTCGACCCAATCGCCTCTTCGGTCTTGAACCATAGCTTCAAAGAGCGAGCCGGCGCAATATTTGCCGTGCGTCGTGTCGCCAATCTGAACGAGATTGAGGTAGGGACGCAGCCCGACGATGGTTGATTCCGACGCCGACGCCGAATATTCGGACGTGAGGACGTAGAGGCGGCTGAGATTCATATTGACCGAGAGCGTGTCGGTGAAATGTTCGGCAAGGTCGTCGCCTTCGCTCTTCCAGTATGCGTTCAGCAGCTGGTTCCAAATCTGACGCAGATAGATGCTCTTGCTTTTGACAGCCGATTGGGGCGCAAGGATGCTGACAAGCACCGACATAGTGCGCACATAACCGCCGCCATTGTAGCGCAGGTCGAGCACGACATCGGTAACGCCTTGCGATTTGAATTTGCTGAATACCTGTTGCAGAGCGACTTCCGATTTCTCGGTATAATCGGCATACGAGAGGTAGCCTATGCGATTGGCGCCTTTCACGATAACGGTATCTTTCAGTATCGGGTCTTCGTACATCGTTTCGGCATTGAGAACTATTAGCGTCGGGTCGGCTGCTAATCCAAACTCGGTCAGCTGTCCGCGCGTCAGCATAATGCTTTTTGCGTCGTACAACTCCATACGGTTGTCAATGGTGATGCTGCCTCCATTCATACCCACAATGAAATCGCCGCGTTTCAAACCTGCGCGGTCGGCAGGCGTACCCGGATAGACAAAAAGCACAACAGCAAACAGATCGTCGGAATCGGAGAAACGCCCGAATATCAGCGCATAACCGAACGATGTAACCGTGCCTGCAAACTCGTCTTCCAGCCCGCCAAGGTCGTCGGTCAGCATAGACCACTGGTCATCTTTGTATTTCAGTTTGTCGAAAAAGGCGTATGAGTCCGGCTCTTTGTCGGGCGTCGTCTTTGTCCAGTCAATCTCGTCGCTCCACAGATAATAGAGTTGAGTGAAATCGTTGACGAAAGCATTCACTTTCAGTGTTGTATCCGAGATGGTCGCGACAGGAGTTGTCGGATTTTCGGGGTCGGGTTCGGGATCGACGCGATTATATTCTTCGTCGCACGCTGCAAATAGCGTCAAAGAGGCGCAAATAAGCCAAAACAATTTTCCTGTTCTCATTTCTTTTTCAGTTTAATTTATTATCACTCATGATGATACGGTTCGTTACGAAGAATTGTCATTGCGCGGTAGAGCTGTTCGGCAAAAATCGGACGTATCATCTGATGCGAAAATGTCATCTCGCTCAGCGAAATGCGCTCAGGCACAGCATCATACACTGCCCGACTGAATCCGTAAGGACCGCCGATAACAAAAACAATGCGACGCGGAGCCGAAGTCATCTTTTTTGCAATGTAAGCAGCGAAACCGGCTGAAGTGAACGATTTTCCTCGCTCGTCGAGCAGTATGCAGCAGTCGCCCGCCTGCATAGCGCTGATGATACTTTCGCCTTCGCGCTCTTTCTGCTGAGCTACAGACAGGTTTTTTCCCTTCTTTACGTCGGGAATGACCTCTGTCTCAAACTGCACATAATGCGCCAGCCTGTCGCTGTACGTCTTGAAGGCATCGTCCCACGGACCGGCGTCAGTCTTGCCGACAACCAATAGCACAATCTTCATCGTTTCTATACATATCGCTGCAAAGATAGACTTTATTTTGCAGACAAGGTTTAAATTCTACGAAAAATAACGTAATTTTGCACAATCAAATATTTTGCGAATGAAAACAACAGACGAACTTATAGACGAACTGATTGCTCTCGCTTTTGCCGAGGATGTAGGCGACGGCGACCATACAACATTGTGCTGCATACCGCCGACGGCAACAGGGCGCAGCCGCTTGATAATCAAAGAAGAAGGAGTGCTTGCCGGCGTCGCTGTGGCAGAGCGTATTTTCCACTTTTTCGACCCCGAAATGGCGATAAATGTGCTTATAAAAGATGGCGCTGAAGTGAAATATGGCGATATCGCGTTCACGGTCGAAGGCAAAGTGCAGTCGCTGCTGCAAACCGAGCGGCTCGTGCTCAACGTGATGCAGCGGATGAGCGGAATTGCCACAACGACACGCCGTTACGTCAACGCCCTTAAAGGCACGAAAACGCAGGTGCTCGACACGCGCAAAACCACTCCCGGTATGCGTATCCTCGAAAAAGAAGCCGTCAAAATTGGCGGCGGCGCTAACCACCGTATCGGACTGTTCGATATGATCCTGCTGAAAGACAATCATATAGACTTTGCCGGAGGCATAGAACAAGCTATTAGTCGCGCTAACGATTATCTAAAAAATAACGGTAAAAATCTAAAAATAGAAGTCGAGGTACGCAATTTTGATGAGCTTGAAGAAGCGCTGCGGGTCGGGGGCGTTGACCGCATTATGCTCGATAATTTCAATATCGCCGACACTCGCGAAGCAGTAAAACGGATAGCCGGACGCTGCGAAACGGAGTCGTCGGGTGGAATCACCTTCGATACTCTGCGCAGCTATGCCGAATGTGGGGTCGATTTTATTTCCGTAGGCGCGTTGACACATTCTGTCAAGAGCCTTGATATGAGCTTGAAAGCGTATTAGTTCGCCTTCTCCACCTTCCCCTCGCGAAGGTGATAGACGGCGTCGCTGTCGGGGCAGACGGCTACGCCCGTCGCAGAGAAGTTGAGCGTGCAGCCGTATTCGCTGACCCAGCCCGTCTGCCGAGCGGGATTTCCGACGACGAGCGCGTAGGGCGGCACATCTTTCGTTACGACGGCTCCGGCGCCAATCATCGCATATTCGCCGATGCTGACGCCGCATAAAACTGTCGCGTTAGCGCCTACGCTTGCGCCGCGTCCTATATGTGTCGGGCGGAAAGCGTGTTTGCGCTCGATGGCGCTGCGCGGATTAATCACGTTGGTAAAGACGCAACTCGGACCGAGAAACACAAAATCGTCGCACGTTACGCCTTCGTAAACCGAAACGTTGTTTTGCACTTTCACCCAGTTGCCGAGCGTTACTCCTTTGGCAATGAAGACATTCTGCCCGATGGTGCAGCCCCGTCCGACGGTGCAGCCGCCCATAAGATGCGTGAAATGCCAAATCCGTGTGCCTTCGCCTATCGTGCAGCCCTCGTCAATGACTGCTGTCGGGTGCGCCTGATACTGTTCCATATTCGTTATTATTTGTAAATCAAAAATATAGCCGTTCGACGGTCGATGTCGGGCAGCTTGCCGCGCCATTCGCCGATGCTGCGTGTGCGTATCTCTTCATCCTCGCAAGTGATGTTGACAGCTATGCACAGCTTAGTCGCCGGTCTGCATATATGAACGCAGTCAGCCAGCAGTTTATTATTCCGGTAGGGCGTTTCGATGAAAATCTGCGTCTCGTCGTCCGAATAGATACGCGATTCGAGCGTTTTCAGCCGTTCAGCCCGCGCCCGCATTTCGACAGGCAGATAGCCGCGGAAGGCAAAATTCTGTCCGTTGAAGCCCGAAGCCATCAGCGCTAAAAGGATGGACGAGGGTCCGACAAGCGGCACGACGCGATAGCCCGATCGCTGCGCGATAGCCACCACGTCGGCGCCCGGATCGGCTACGGCAGGACAGCCCGCTTCTGAAACGACGCCGATGGACTCGCCGCGCGATAGCGGTTCGAGATAGCCCGACAGCGCTTCGGGCGAGGTGTGCTTGTTCAGCTCGAAAAACGTCAGCGCGTCGATGACAATAGTCGGATCAGCGCGTTTAAGGAAACGGCGAGCCGTGCGGACATTCTCAACGATGAAATAGCGCAGGCTGCCAACAACTTCGCGGTTGAAGTCGGGCAGGACGCGGCTGTGTTCCGTCGCCCCCAGCGTTACAGGGATAAGATAAAGCGCTGTTTCCATCATCTATCCCTGCATAATACACAGCATATTCAGATAATCACGTTTTTGCATCGGTCGAGGGTTGCTAAGCGTCGAGTTATTGCGATATGAGTTTACCGCGAGCGCCCGAAAATCGTCCATACGAACACCCAGCTCCGAAAAGGCGGGCAGCCCGATGCGCACAGCCAGTTCGCGCACTGCATCGACAGCTTGACGCGCCCGTTGAGCGGCGTCCTGTCCGTATCCCGTCAGACCGAACGCATCGGCTACGCGGGCATAGCGTTCAACGCACCAGTCGAGATTATATTCCATCATATAGGGCAAAATCACCGCGTTGCACACCCCGTGCGGCAGGTCGTACATCCCGCCCAGCGCTTCGGCGATGCAATGCACGGAAGCGACGTCGGAGTGGCTAAACGCCATACCCGCCAGCAGGCTGCCCATCAGCATAGCGGTGCGGGCTTCGAGGTCGGCGCCGTCGCGCACAGCCCGTTCGAGGTTGGGATAGATCAGCTCCATCGCATAGAGCGCCAAAGCGTCGGCTATCGGCTCGGAGCATTTCGCAGTAAAGGCTTCGATGGCGTGCGTGAGGGCGTCCATACCGGTGGCAGCGGTCGTCGCCGGCGGTACGCTCAACGTCAGTTCGGGGTCGCAGAGCGCCACTTTTGCCGCAGTCGAGGCGTTCTTGACAGTCATCTTGATGTGATATTTGGTGTCGGTGATGACGGACGAAAAGGTGATTTCGCTGCCTGTTCCCGCCGTCGTAGGGATGCAGATGAGCGGCGGACCGGCTACTGCTGCGTTGCCCGCCCTGCCTTTAACCGCGTGTATATCGGTGGCATTAAGGGCGATAAGCACACCCGCAGCCTTGGCACAGTCGATAGGACTGCCACCGCCGACAGCAAGCAGACAGTCAGCCCCGACACTGCGGTAAGCCTCTGCCGCCGCCGCCACATCGCGGTCTTTCGGGTTCGGCTCGACACCGGAAAAGATGCCATCTGCGGCAAAACGCGCCATTTCGGACGGCAATTCGGTCAGTATGCGGTCAAGAATACCGGCTTTGAGCACGCCACGGTCGGTAACGACGAGCGGTCGCCCAACGCCAAGTTCGCCAAGCGCCGACGCCAGCTGCCTGCGACATCCCGCCCCAAACACAATCTTCGTCGGCAGCACGAATGAAAAAATTTTAGTATTCATAATTGCAATTATTTTTTGCGTGCAAATTTAGCGGTTTTTTTTGCGGATTCAAAAATTATTTATACTTTTGCGAAACGAATTAAAAAAAATATATATGCCGAAACGTCATCTGCGATTGATTCATGCGTGGATTGAGATACACAAAGAAGACCTGGAAGCCGACTGGAAACTGGCGAAAAACGGTGAAATGCCTTTAAAAATTGACCCGCTAAGATGAAAACAGAACTGCGCTGGAAAGTAAAATCGGTTGAACCGCAGGAAGATTACTTCCTGTATGTAACGTTTGCCGACGGCAAACAGGGTCTGTTCGATATGAAACCCTATCTCGACGAAGGAGTATTCCGTGAATTGCGCGATCCGATGAAATTTAATGCGGTGCGAGTATGTGCCAGCAGTATTGCATGGGACAACGAAATTGACATAGCTCCCGAAACGCTGTATGCCGATTGCGTCAGCATCTGAAAAAATATTTTTCAAAAAAATCACTAAAAATAAAAAAACATTATCTATCTTTGCCCTGATTATCCTAAATAAACAAAGCTTATGATACTCACAATAGACAAAACGACTACTGAAAAAGACCTGCATCTGTGGCTCGACAAAGTACGCACTAAACGCAAAGCGGTCAGCAAAGCGCGTATGGCGAAATATTTCGGCATACTGCCCGATATAGGCGACGGCTTACAGATACAAAAACAGTTGCGCAATGAGTGGGATTGAATATTTGCTCGACACTAAGGTGCTAATCTACATTATGCAAGGCAACCCCGCTGTGCGTTACTTTTCGCAAACTGACGTATTTGCCTTGTCAGTGATTACAGAGATGGAGTTACTGGGTAAGTATCGTATTGACCATACCGAAAAAAGCATTATTACTCGGCTTCTTAAAGATTCACGCATCTTTGAGATAGATTTCAGCGTGAAACAGAAAGCAATAGAGATAAGGCAACAACATAAAATTAAACTGCCTGACGCGATAATAGCCGCAACTGCCATCAGCCAGGGACTGTCATTAGTTACTGCCGACCTGCGATCAGCAACACGGGCAGCAGCATAGATACTGCCCGCAGGCACATCAACCGTCGAACTGCCCACCGGAGTGTATGTCGTCAGGACGGGCAATACGGTCAGAAAATTGTTGTCAAATAACATTCCAAATTAAGCATTGTTGATGTTGATAAGATGAAGCTCTGTTGCAGCGGGGCTTCGATGTTTTTATGGCGGGGATTTCGGGGGACTTTCTAAAATTATGCGTATATTTGCAGCGAATAATCGGCAAACATAGAATGTTCCCACCCGAATTTAAAGAACGTACGCACAGTTGGATGGCGGATTATCCGCTGTTGGAGCGGGCTTTGGATGAGGCGCCGCCGGTCAGTGTGCGCGTCAATACATCAAAAACGCAGGTTAAGCCGTCGTCGGATGGCGTGCCGTGGTGCGCGACGGGGTACTACCTCGACGGGCGCCCGGCGTTCACCTTCGATCCCTGCCTTCACGCCGGCGCGTATTATGTGCAGGAGGCGTCGTCGATGTTTATCGAACAGGCTGTCGGACAATACATTACGTCGCCCGCCGTGGCGCTCGACCTCTGCGCGGCGCCGGGTGGCAAATCGACGCACCTGCTGAGCCTGCTGCCCGAAGGCAGTGTCGTTGTCGCCAATGAACTTATACGCAACCGTTGCGCCATCCTTACGGAAAATATCGCAAAATGGGGCGCTGTGAACGCTATTGTTACGCAGAACGACCCCGCCGACATCGGCAGGCTGACGCATCTGTTCGACCTCGTTGTGGCTGATATGCCGTGTTCGGGCGAGGGGATGTTTCGCAAGGACGCTGCCAGTCGCGACGAATGGAGCGTCGCCAATGTGCGGCTGTGCGCCGAGCGACAACGCCGGATTGCGCACGACGTTTGGGATGCGTTGCGTCCGGGCGGGCTGTTTGTGTATAGCACCTGCACGTTCAATCGCGAAGAGAATGAAGACAATATCAGGCATTTAGTCGAGACGCTGGGCGCCGAAGTCCTGCCGTTGACGGTTGACGCAGATTGGAATATCGCCGTCGGCGAGGATCTGCCGTCGTACCGTTTCTTTCCTCACAGGACGCGGGGCGAAGGTTTTTTTCTTGCCATCGTGCGCAAGCCTGACGGACGGCGTCAACAGCCGAAATCCGTAGCCGTAAACAGGAAAACGACAACCAAACCGCCGCAGGAAATACGGAATTTGCTGCGCGGCGATTTTGAATTTGTAACCATAAATGGTGATTTTTATGCCCTGCCCGACTGCGCTGCGGACATTTTCCGGACTGTTGCTGAGCGGCTGCGCACGGTGTCGGCGGGCGTTCCTGTCGGGCGGCTCAAAGGGAAAGATTTTGTTCCGTCGCAGGGCTTGGCGTTAAGCGCGGCTTTGCGCAAAGATGCTTTTCAGCGTATGGAAATGACTTGGGATGAGGCAGTTAGATATTTGCAGCGCGAAGCGCCCGCCTTGGCGAACGACACGCCGCAAGGATTGTATTTAGCTGAATACCAAGGATTGCCGATAGGATTTGCCCGCAACATCGGACGCCGCATCAACAACCTCTATCCTCAGGAATGGCGGATCCGCAGTCGCGACCTTCCGCCGTCGGCGCCCCGAATTTTGCCCTGATATAATCAGCTGTCGCAGTCTGGGCGCGAATGGAGCTGTCGCCACCGCGTTTGAAAACGTTTTGCAGGTTTTCGTCGATATAGCAGGCTTTCACATTGTCCGACAGCTGTATATGCAGGATGTTGATAATGACCTCTTTCAGTTCGCTGTCGAGAATCGGCGCCGCCGCTTCGATACGCCGGTTGAGGTTGCGTTTCATCCAGTCGGCTGACGAGATATAGATCGTTTCGTCGCCGTCGTTATAGAAATACCAAATTCGCGCGTGTTCGAGAAACATATCCACAATGCGCGTTACGCGGATATTGCGGCTGTACGGCTGACCGGGCACAAGGCAGCATATCCCGCGCACAATCAGGTCGATACTGACGCCGTTTTCGGATGCGCGATAGAGTTCGTCAATCATAGTTTCATCCTGCAAGCCATTCATTTTCAGTATTATTCGCCCTTTGCGACCGGCTTTGACATTCTCGACTTCGCGCTGTATCATCTCTTTGAGCGCGTCAACCATACTGAACCGCGTAACGAGCAGATGTTGGAAGTGGAAGTCGGGGTGCGTAACCGGTTTTTCGAGAAAGGCAAACAGGTTGTTGATATCGGTTACGATAGCTTTATTGCAGGTCAGCAGCGCGATGTCGGAATAGATCGTCGCCGTTTTTTCGTTGAAATTGCCGGTGCCGACGTAGGCAAAATCGGGCTTGTCGGGCTTATTACGAAGGATGACGGCTACTTTGGCGTGCACTTTCAGTCCTTTGATGCTGTAAATGATACGGATACCGGCGGCTTTCATCGCGTCGGCAGTGTTCAGGTTATGCTCTTCGTCGAAGCGCGCCTTGACTTCGACAAAAACCGTTACGCGCTTGCCGTATTTTCGCGCCGCATCCATAAGCGTACCGACTACCGCCGAGTTCTCGGCAACGCGATATTGCGTGATCTTAATCTCCTCAACATCAGGATCTGCGGCTGCTTCTTCGAGAAAACGTATCAGATAATCGAACGACTGATACGGGAAATGCAGCAGGACATCGCGCCGTTCGACGGCTCTGACAACCGAGCCTGCTTCGTCGAGAAACGGCACGCGCATAGGCTGCGGCAGCAATGCGACGGGTTTAATTTCCGTATCAAGCAACTTGCTGATATCCTGCAAGTTCATGTGCCATCCACCTTTGACGAGTTTGTCGGCGCCGATGTCGAAACGTCGGCAGAAAAAGTCAACCATCGCGTCGGGCATATCGCGGTCGTACATAAAACGGATAATCTCGCCGCCCACTTTGCGCTTGACGACACGCTTGCGTATCTCGGCAGGTATATTTTCCGTCTGTATCTCATCGACACGTATGTCGGCATCGCGCGAAATCTTGATGCTGTGGCAGGCTTCGACTTTGTATCCGGGGAAAACCGATGCGAGATTTGAGCGGATAACATCTTCGATAAACATATACAGGTCAGGCTTTTCGTCCAGCTCGAAACGGATAAAACGCGGCGCCTTGTCGAAGAGCAGTTTCAGCATCACGTAATGCGATTGCGAGGTCGCGCGGTGGCGCAAAAGTATGGCGAGGTAAAGTCGGCGGTCGCGCAGGAAAACACGTATCCCGTCGAGCAGCGACACGGGCGCAAGGAAAGGAAATATGTATTCGTCGAAATAGTTTTTCACCGTTTCGCTGTCGTAGGGAATGGGATGGCGGTCGCAGTAAAAACGCATACCTGACTGTTGCAGTGCGGGTAAGATGCTGTCGTAGAATATATTATAAAACTCTTCCTGCTGACGGTTGACTTCCGCAGTGATTTCGTTGAGCATCCTGTGGATACGCGCCGCCTCGTTGTCGGTAATGTCGGCGCTGTGGAGCGCATCGCGATGTTCGGCAACGCGGATCTCGAAAAACTCCTCTGTATTAGACGAATAGATTGAGAGGAAACGGATACGGTCGTAGATCGGCAAGGTCTCGTCGGCAGCTTCGAGCAGCACCCGATAGTTGAACGAAAGCCAACTCATATCGCGCCCAAAATATTTATATTCGGTTTTTTCTGTCATAATCTTTCTAAAAAGTCCGTAAATATAGTTACTTTTGCAGAAACAAACGCACAAAGATATGAAAAAAATTGGCATTCTTTCGGATACGCATTGCTGTTGGGACGACCGCTACTTGACTTATTTTGAGCCGTGCGACGAGATTTGGCATGCAGGCGACATCGGCGATGAATATATTTGCGACCGACTGGAAGAATTTCGCCCGCTGCGAGCCGTGTTTGGCAATATGGACGGGATGGATTTGTATATGACGCTCGACGAAGTGATGAATTTTACCGTCGAAGACTGCCGCGTGATGCTGACGCATATCGGCGGCTATCCGGGTCATTATAAGCCCGGAATACGGCAGAAACTGATAGAAAACAAGCCCGACCTGTTTGTCTGCGGACATTCGCATATACTTAAAGTGATGTACGACAAAGACTTGCATCTGCTGCACGTCAATCCGGGCGCGGCAGGACGCAGCGGCATCCATCAGGTGCGTACGCTCGTCCGCTTAACGATCGACGGAAAAGATATCCGCGACCTCGAAGTGATCGAACTGGCTGACGAAAAATGAATTTTTTTTAATTTGAAAGCAATGAAAGAAGGCTCTATACTGATAATTGACGATAACAGGAACGTACTGACGGCGTTGCGTATCCTGCTGCAAAACTATTTCGAGACGGTTACGCTGCTTGCTTTGCCCGAAAAAATTCCGGTCGCCCTGCGCGAGGAAAATCCCGACGTGGTGCTGCTCGATATGAATTTTTCGTCGGGCATAAATTCGGGCAACGAAGGGCTGTACTGGCTGTCGGAAATCAAGAAATTCGATGCCGACCTGCCCGTCGTGCTCTTTACGGCTTATGCTGATATTGAGCTGGCTGTCAAGGCGTTGAAACAGGGCGCAAGCGATTTTGTCGTCAAGCCTTGGGATAATTCGCGTCTTGTGGCGACCTTGCAGTCGGCATATACTCTCCATCAGTCGCGTAAAGAGGTGAAACGCTTGCGCGAACGGCAGTCGGTATTGCACGAAGCGCTCAATCAGGAAACGGCGATCTGTCGCGGCGAATCACCGGCGATGCAGGAGCTGTGGCGGATGGTCGAGAAAGTCGCTGCCACCGATGCTAACATACTGATTACTGGCGAGAACGGCACAGGCAAAGAGGTTGTCGCCCGCGAGATACACCGCCTCTCGCCACGCAGCGACGAGGTGTGCATAACGGTCGATATGGGCGCCGTCGCCGAGACGCTGTTCGAGAGCGAGCTGTTCGGACACGTCAAAGGCTCGTTCACAGACGCCAAAGCCGACCGCGCAGGCAAGTTCGAGGCTGCCAACGGCGGCACGCTCTTCCTCGACGAGATAGGCAACCTGTCGTATCCATTGCAGGCTAAACTGCTGAATGTCTTGCAGTCGCGACAGGTCATCCGCGTCGGCGGCAATACACCCATTCCGGTTGACATACGCCTGCTCTGCGCCACAAACCGCAATCTTGCCGACTCGGTCGCCCGCGGCGAGTTTCGCGAAGACCTGCTCTATCGCATCAACACTATCAAGATAGAAATACCACCTCTGCGCAAACGAAGGGAAGATATTCCGCTGCTCGCCGATTTTTTCCTGCGCAAATATGCAGCTAAATATCACAAAAACGGACTTTCGCTCTCGGCTGATGCCATCTCCAAATTGCAGGCTTACGACTGGCACGGCAATATCCGCGAGCTGCAACATACTCTCGAAAAGGCAGTTATCCTCTCTGACTCTGACGTCATCCGCGCCGATGATTTCCTGCTCGACAAAGTCGCTCCGCAAGTGAATATTGGCGGAACGATGACATTAGATGACGCCGCTAAGATGCTCATACAGAACGCTATCTACAAACATGGCGCCAATATGTCAGCCATAGCCGACGAACTTGGCATCACACGCCCGACGCTGTACAGCAAAATGAAGAAATTCGGACTTTAAAACGCTTATGTTCAAATCTATACAATACTCGCTTTATGCTTTCACAGCGCTGCTCATCGTTGCTGTGGCGTTGACGACAGTTCTGATCGTGTCGGGCAATTACCTTTTTTCCGTCGCCGGAATAATCCTGATGGCTATCAGCCTCGCCAACCTCCGACGCTGCTACGCACGCTATAACTCAAACATCATCTTCCTGCTCAACGCCCTCGAAAACGGCGATTATTCGTACCGCTTCTCGGCGAACAAACTGTCGGCTCGCGAACGCGAAATCAATCAGGTGATGAACCGCATCGGCGATATCCTTGCTACCGCCCGCAAAGAAATTATCGAAAACGAACAGTTTCTCGCACTTATCCTCGAAAGCATCACGACGGGAATAGTGATTATAGACGACAACGGCATAGTGCACCGCACCAACCGCACAGCGAAAGAAATGCTCGGTCTGACGGTATTCACGCACGTCAACCAGCTGCGCGTGATAGACGAATCTTATCCCGAAATGTTCCGCCGGTTGCGGGCGGGCGACAGCCGACAACTCTCACTCACGAACGAAAAAGAAGAACGCCCCGTCAGCCTGCGCGTCTCGCAGATACTGCTCAAACGCGGGATGATGCGCGTGCTGACAATGAACAATATCGGTAACGAGCTGGAAATGAAAGAAATGGAATCGTGGATACGGCTTATCCGCGTGATGACGCACGAGATTATGAACTCCGTCGCGCCCGTAACTTCGCTCTCGGAAACGATGCTCGCCCTCTACCGCGACAGCACAACCGACTCAGCCACACTGCGGCAAAACACGCTCGAAGCCTTCGAGACCATCAACGGCACAGCATCGGGACTGCTGGCTTTCGTCCAGTCGTACCGCAAATTCACTTCCGTGCCGCAACCCGAAAAGAAAGCCTGCGACCTGACCGCCCTCGTCCGCAAAGCTATCCGCCTGCACGAACGGCAAATGCGCGACAACGGCATCACAATCACGCTCTCGACCAACGAACATATCGTCGCACAGGCTGACGAAAATCTCATTATGCAAGTCGTTATAAATCTGCTCAAAAACGCCGCCGAAGCCACCGAAACGACCTCCGACCGCCGTATCATCATAACGCTCGCAGGCGACGAGACCGACGGCGCAAGCATCGACTTCGCCAACACCGGCGACCCGATACCGCCCGACGTGCTGCCGCATATCTTCGTGCCCTTCTTTACGACCAAAACAGACGGCTCCGGCGTCGGACTAAGCGTCTCGCGCTATATCGTACGCCTCCACGGCGGCAAACTCACCCACCGCCTCTCACCCGACTCACTGACAGTTTTTCGGATTGAATTGCCTGCGGGATAGAGCGTTATCAAGATTGTCGCACTTTAACGATCTGCGAAAAAATAAAAAAAATTATTCTGCCTTTAGCTGTAATATAAAAATAATTGCTACCTTTGCAGCCTCAAAGGAAAGTTGCCAGAGTGGTCGATCGGGCCGCACTCGAAATGCGGTGTACGGGTGACTGTACCGGGGGTTCGAATCCCTCACTTTCCGCCAATTAGGGCGCACAGCCGTGTGCTCTCAGACAATCATCTTTTCAATAGGGATAACGAGGATGCCTTCGGCGCCAAGCGATTTGAGCTTGCCGATGATCTCCCAGAAGTGCTTTTCGGTGATGACCGACTGCACCGACACCCAGCCTTCGTCGGCAAGCGGCGTGACGGTCGGGCTTTTCATCCCGGGCAGGAGTTTGGTTATTTCGGACAACTGCCGGCGCGGGGCGTTGAGCAGGACATATTTCTTGCCGGCGGCTTCCTGTACGGCGGCGAAGCGGAAGAGCAGCTCGTCGAGGATGGCGCGTTTCTCGTCCGCCAGGGCGCTGTTGGCAATCAGCAACGCCTCGCTTTTCATCACCGTTTCGACCTCTTTGAGCCGATTGCTGACGAGCGTGCTGCCCGAACTGACGATATCGAAAATGGCGTCGGCAAGCCCGATGCCGGGGGCGATCTCGACCGAGCCTGAAATCACGTGCAGCGCCGCGTGAATGCCGCGCTCGCTGAAAAAACGTTTCAGGATAACTGGATATGAGGTGGCGACGGTTTTGCCCTCGAACCATTGCAACCCGTCGTAAGCGGCGTCTTTCGGAATGGCGAGCGACAGGCGGCAACGGCTGAAACCGAGCCGCTTGATGAGTGCGGCTTCGCTGCCTTTCTCGACATACTCGTTTTCGCCAACTATACCGGCATCGGCGACACCGTTGGCTACCGACTGGGGGATGTCGTCGTCGCGCAGGAACAATACCTCGACGGGAAAATCAACCGCCGAAAGCAGCAGCGTGCGCTTCGCCTTGCTCAATTTGATGCCCGCCTCTTCGAGCAGGGCTATGGTCTCGTCGTAAAGACGACCTTTCGACTGTATAGCTATTCGTAACATACATTTTTCGTTTTTGAGGCTGCAAAGGTACGCATAATTTCCAACTATACAGTATATATGACAGGAAATAATCAGTATCTTTGCACTATGGAAGAAAAGAAATGAATTATGGCGAATGAATATCCGAAACTAAGAACAATCGGCTATATGTATAACACCGATAAAGGTGATGGCAGTAGCGTAAAGGTCTATCTTATTGAGACCGAAGAAATGTTTATCGGGCTGTCCGAGATACCTGTTGCGGGCTGTCCGCAGGTGAAATCAGAAATAGCGGATGTTCAAGCAGTCAGATACTGCCACGATTTTGAAAAGCCTGCAGGCGACGAGGATGTGCAAGCGCTGTATGACAGGGCGTTGGATATTATCCGGAACGAAAAAAACTCGGATGAACTCGCGGCTTTGTCTAATTCCGCGATGAGGCTGTATAAAGCTGGTGAGAAAAAACGGTACTGGTTTAAAGACTCTCCCGGACGAGATTTTCACGACAAGCCGTATGGATATGTTTTTTAATTTACCGCATCCCAGTAATCAATTAACTTTTTCATCTTAACCCACAACATTTGACAAAGCGTAAAGCGGGAAGACCTTGACGCGGTCGTATTCGGCAAACGGTTCGAGGCTGGTGCGGATGCCATAGTCGCATTTCCGAAGGGCTATGAACTGATACATGCTTTGCATCGAACCTGACGTACCGGCTTTGACCTCGACCGGCGTAATGACGCCCCCGCGACTTATGACGTAATCAACTTCCGCCTGCGCATTACGTTCCATACGCTGCCAGTAATAGAGTTCGGGCTTTTTCAGGTAATTACCGTATTTGACGAGTTCCAGTCCGGCGAAGATTTCCGAGAAACCACCTCTGTTAACAAAGTCTGTTTCGTTAGCAAGCAGAATATCAGTCGGTTGCAGACCAAGCAGCGACTGCATTAGCCCGGTATCTATGAAATGAAACTTGCGGTATTTGGGATTAACTTCCGCCCCAAGCGGCAATCCATTGGCGGCAGAATGAATTACGGGTATTAGCAGACCTGCCTGCGAGAGAAGGTTAAGCGCCTCTTTGACGGCAGAGGTCTCAATACCGGCGCCTACTTCCGCAAATACAAACTTGTTTCCTGCCTGCAACGCGGCCGATTTCAAGGTTTGCGTCAATACAAGCGGCGATATGCGCGTTTTGTATTTGCCGAAATCGTCCTGATAGGTATCAAGGATGTCATTATGAACAGTTGCAACGGCTTTATAATCAGCGGTTTCGATCCATACGCTAACAGCCTCCGGCATGCCGCCTGTCAGATAGAAAGTACGCAGTTGACGAAGCATCTCGCTATGCATCGGTTCGGGCAAAGGGCTTGACGGCGAGGCATTTTGGCGCTTGTATTCCACTTGCATCTCCAAACCTTGCGCCATAAGAAACTCGTCGAACGAAAAGGGGTACATGTATAGTGAGCGTAGCCGTCCGACGCCAAAAGAGGGCAGTTCTTTCAGCGCGAACTCCAGCAGCGAACCAGCGGCTACGACATGCAATTCGGGATAGTCCTCGTGGAAATACCGCAACGAGGTGATAACCCGTTCCGACTGCTGAATCTCGTCGAAGAAAAGCAACGTTTCGCCCGCCACTATCGGTGTGTTGTAGATAGCGCTCAGTTGTGAACACAGTAATTTGACGTTCAGATTGTCGCCGAAAAGCGACTTTATGTTCTGCTGTTTCTCAATATTTACCTCCACAAAATACTTGAAACTCTCGCCAAGTTTTCGTATAGCCGACGATTTGCCAACTTGACGCGCCCCCCTGACAAGCAGCGGCTTACGGTTAGGGTCTATCTTCCACGCTTGCAAGTATCTGTCTATGTGCCGTTTGTAATACGTTTTCATATTAATAATGTTCTGTTTCGAGCAGCAAAGGTAATCATTTTTTCCAAAAAATCCAAACCGAAAATCGCGGCAAACTACGAAAAATCCAGACCAAAAATCAGGGTAAAGTCCGGAAAATCCAAACCGAGTGATTAATGCTTGAAAGAGATGATTCCTAAAAAATATAAGTTTAATCGCTTATCAATATGAAATATAAGTCATATAACTTATAAATTGCCGCTATTTCCTATTTTTCTCTTTTTCTGCAAACAAATCCTTCGTCAACTCCTTGTACCGCTCAAACAGAAACGCCACGCGCTCGGCGTCGTCCGCAAATGCACGCCCGTAGGCTTTATCCACTTCACGGTCGAGGGATTGGTGGGCTTTGAGCAGGTCTGCCGGCATTGTTATCGGGTCGTATAGGTCAGCCAAGGTTGCACTTTTTGTACCATCTCCCTCCATATATTTAGCACGTATGTCCAGCACCGCCTGCGCACGCTCTTCTATTGCCTGACGCTGCCCGTCGCTCGCCTCGCACCAAGGGAAGTTGTTGTAAACGATGTCTTTGGAATAGCGGTAATCGCTTTTCAATCGACCACCGATATACCTAATCCATACGTTGTGCATCGAAGATGTTAGGATGCCGAAATGATAAAGGGTTGCGTTGGGAATGATTCTTATAGCATTACTGCACAGAATATCCGGAGTCAGAAAACCTATCGGAACGTATTTTCGCCTTTCTGACGATGTTTCAGGTATGACAATATAATTTGATTGCGGCATATTTTCAACGTGAAATCGTCGGGGAAAGTCGGCGATTTTCTGTGTGGGCAGGCTTTTGCTGTCAAGGCGGAAACGGCGCACTGCCTCAACGCGCCGCATCGCTTCCGGCATACGCCGCAGTTCGGCGGGCGGACAGTCGCCAAGCCACAAGCAATAACGGAAAAAACCATTGATAAACTCTTCGGAGCCTACCCACGGGCGGAACCATCGCTCTGATTGTGGCTCAATTTTCACAAACTCAGCCTTTTCTTCCGGGGTAAAAAGGTAATTGCCGCCGTCAATAGGCTTGTTACCGATCCCCATCTCCGGCACGTCGCAGAGCGGCTTTTTACGGCTTTCAATAAAAACCGTATCAGCGTCAATCAAATACGGGTTGATTTGTTTTACAGCGACTTTTTCGGCTTTGCCGCGAATATCCTTGTAGGTATAAAGACGTTTTTCTTTTCTGTCGAAACGGCTGAAACCCACAACGATACAATGCACCGCCGCCTTGCCGCGCGCCTCGTTTGTCCATTTGAAGGTCTGATGCGCGAAGTTGATTTTGATACCGAACCGGTTCATAAGCATTTGCCACAGAACAGGCACATGTTCGCCCTGACAGATGCTGTTTGTCGAAACGAAAGCACATTCAATGCGGGTGTTTTGGATATATTCGGCAGCCTTGCGATACCAGCAGGTAACGTAATCGAGGTTGCCGCAGTTTTTGGTGTCGCTGAAAATCCGCTCTACATCGGCTTTTTGCGCTTTGCTCATAATTCTTGCCCCCAGAAATGGTGGGTTGCCGAAGATATAGTTGAATTTCACTAGTTCGACAGTATCGTCACCTTCCGGTATATCTTCCTGTTTTTGAATAGAATATGATTCTGCAACAACATTGACCTTCCCGTATTGCACGGTAGGTTCGGCTACATACAGGACGGCGTGTTTAGCGCGAACGGTGTAAACATTTTCCTTGTTCAGAAGCGTTTGCCAATCAATGGTCAGTGAATTGCCGCAAACTATTGTTGGCGAAGCGGTTAGCGGTATTCGGGCGAAATACTGTCCGAATCGGTCGCGTACACGGAGGTTCATCTGATGGTCGGTGAGCCACATCGCAGTCTGGGCAATCTGCGACGGAAACTCCTCAATCTCAATGCCGTAGAACTGACTGACGTTGACTTTGACGTAATGTTCTACCTCGAATTTGAGCGTTTCGTCGCCGCCGTAAAGGGCTGTAATGACCTCTAATTCAAGCAGTCGCAGTTCGCGGTAGGCTACAACGAGGAAGTTGCCGCAGCCGCAGGCGGGGTCGAAGAAGCGAAGCGAGGCAATTTTGTCGTGGAAGCGTTGCAGGGCGGCGAAGTTAAACCTAACAGGTCTTGGAGACCTGTTAGGTTTTGCGTCTTCAAACCTGACAGGTTTTGAAAACCTGTTAGGTTTAATATCCCCCCTAATCGCCTCAAACTCCGCCCAGAGCGCATCG
>JAISTS010000027.1 GCA_031272455.1 Tannerella sp.
TCCGCATTACTGACGCCGAAACCCAGCAGGCGAACAGGTTGCGCCGCGAGATCAATCTGTTTCATCATCTCGCGTACAGTTGACCAGCATTGATTCAGCTGCGTCAGCTTGCGCGGAAAAGTGCGGCTGCGCGTAATAATCCTGAAATCAGCGTATTTCACCTTTATCGTTACCGTTTTGCCGTAAAACTGTTCCGCGTCCATCCGCTCGAACACTTCACGCGCCAAGTGATACAGCTCGACCGTCAGATAGACGCGGTTGTCCTTGTCCTGCAAGAAAGTAGTCTCCGAACTGACGGATTTTGTGATGCGGTTTGGCTCGACAGGACGCTCGTCAATGCCACGCGCGTTGAGATATAACATTCGCCCCATCTTGCCGAACAAGTGAACAAGCTGAGCTTCTGTCCACTGTTTCAGGTCTTTGCCAGTGAAAATCCGGTTCGCGTGCATCTTCTGCGCCGTAACCTTCCCGACGCCGAAGAAACGCTCGATTTTCAGGCTCTCGACAAACGACTCCGCCATATCGGGCGTGATGACAAACATACCGTCGGGCTTGCGGTAGTCGGACGCGATTTTGGCGAGAAACTTGTTGAACGACACGCCCGCCGATGCCGTCAGATGCGTCTGTTCGCGTATTTTTCGGCGTATCTCCTCCGCGATAAGGCTTGCCGAGGGGTTGTTCTTGCGGTTGACCGTTACGTCGAGAAACGCCTCGTCCAACGACAGCGGCTCAACCAAATCGGTGTATTCCAAGAAGATATCGCGAATCTGCATCGAGACCTCGTGATAGACCTCGAAGCGCGGCGGCACGAAAATCAGCTCCGGACACTTGCTACGCGCCGTCAGCGAAGGCATAGCCGAACGTATCCCGAACTTGCGCGCCTCATAGCTGGCAGTCGAGACCACACCCCGCGCCTCAGGATAGCCCACAGCAACAGGCTTTCCGCGTAACGCCGGATTATCACGCTGCTCCACAGCAGCATAAAAGGCGTCCATGTCTATGTGTATTATCTTTCGCATTGGTTTATTGCGACAGCGGCGTTTTCCGACTTTTCGGCGGTCAATCCATTCTGCTCCGATAATCCTCAAACGTGAATGTCCGCAGCATTTCTACACTGCCATCGGCTTTCATAAGTGCTATTGATGGGTGCGGGATGCCGTTAAACATTGTTGTCTTGACTAAGGTGTAGTGTATCATATCTTCAAAAATCAGTAAGTCGCCGATTTTTAGCTGTTTATCGAACGACCAGTCGCCCATAAAATCGCCTGCAAGGCAGCTGCAGCCGCCTATGCGATAGGTCGGTTTGCCGGGTGTCGGCTCTGAGGTGCCGCGTATTGTCGGGCGGTACGGCATCTCAAGGCAGTCGGGCATGTGGCAGGTAAACGAGGCGTCGATGATTGCTGTACGGATGCCTCTATTGTCCGTTATATCGACGATGGTTGTCAGTAAAAATCCTGTCTGCCAAGCAAATGCGCTACCCGGCTCAAGGATGATTTGCAGGTTGGGATATTTGCGTCGGAAGTCTTGCAGGAGTGCAATCAGATGTTCGACGTCGTATTCGCGATGCGTCATCAGGTGTCCGCCGCCCATGTTAAGCCACTTGATATGAGGCAGATAGCGCCCGAAACGCTTCTCGACAGCCGCCAATGTCAGTTCAAGGTCGTGCGAGGTCGATTCGCAAAGTGTGTGAAAATGAAGCCCTTCGACGCCTTTGGGCAGTGTTTTGCCGAGCTGATCGCAGGTAATGCCAAGCCGTGAGCCAATGGAACAGGGATTGTAGAGCGCTGTTTTCACCGCAGAATATTCGGGGTTAATGCGCAATCCGCACGAAACGGGATGTCCTGCGTTGGTCGTAAGAGGCTGAAAATGTTTGAATTGACGCAACGAGTTGAACGTAATATGGCTGCTATATTTTATCAGTTCTGCAAAATCGCCGTCGGTACAGGCTGGCGAATAGGTATGTGCTCGGCTGCCCATTTCTTCAAAAACAAGTCTCGCCTCATTGACCGAACTTGCTGTGGCACAGGGGATAAACCGTCTGATTAAGGGAAATAGTTTCCACAACGCGAAAGCCTTCAGCGCAAGGATAATCTCGACGCCCGCGCGGTCTTTCACCTGCTTTATCAGTTCGAGGTTTTTGAGCAGCAAAGGCTCTTCGACTACGTAACACGGTGATGGAATAGATTTATAATCAGCCATTTCAGTTAGCATTTAGTTAGTACTGCATAGCGCAAAATCAAAGTTTTTTTGCCAATATTGTCGAACTCGATTATTGCCCGCGCTTCGGCGCCATAGCCTTCGAGCGAGACGACTTCGCCTTCGCCAAACATCTTGTGTGCAACACGGTCGCCAAGGCAAATCCCGTCAATCGAGTCGCGTTTGACAGTCTCTTTTCCCACCGTCGATTCGAGTTTCTTCAAACCCTGCGGCTCGTCTATTCTCCGCGTGATTTGCGGAGAATAGCGCTGATATGGCTCTCGCTGACGGTTTATTTCAGCCGTATTAAACGCTTGATTATCCGACTTTTTGCTTATATAATCAAGAAAATCGGGGTCTATATCCTCCAGAAAACGGCTGGGCGACGGAAACACCATTTGTCCGTGATGAAAACGCGAATTGGCGTGAGTGATGACGCAGTTTTTTCGCGCCCGTGTGATAGCGACGTAAAACAGTCGCCGCTCTTCTTCCATCTCGCGCTCGGTATCTGCCATAATCGACGGAAACAGATTTTCTTCCATTCCGGCAATGAAAATATTGTCAAATTCCAGTCCCTTAGCCGAGTGCGCCGTCATCAGCGTTACCTTATCGGCAAATTCGTCGGCATCATTGTCCTGATCGGTTATCAGCGATACTTCAACAAGAAAATCAGCTAAGGTGGCATCCACGCCGCGTTCTTCCATAATACGGGCGCTAAATTCGGTAATGGCTTTCAGCGCCTCGGCGATGTTCTCCTGACGCGAGATGCCCTCCACCGTCCTGTCGCCAAAATATTCGGCTTTCAACCCGCTGCGCGTCAAAATCAGCTCTGCCATTTCGGGCGCGGGCAAGCGGTCTTTTTCATCTATCAGATCAGTGATCATTCGGCTGAAATCGAGCAGTTTATTCATCGTACCGGCATTGATTGGCAAACCGTACTTCTTCGGCGAACTTATTATATCCCAGAGACTTACGTCGTTTGCTGTGGCGGCAGACAGGATTTTACCCACCGTCGTGTCGCCTATGCCGCGAGCCGGAAAATTGATAATCCGCTTGACAGCCTCCTCGTCGTGAGGATTGACAACCACGCGAAAATATGCTATCAGATCCTTTATCTCCTTGCGCTGGTAAAACGACTGCCCGCCATAAACGCGATAAGCTATGTTGCTCGTTCTCAAGGCGTCTTCGATAAGTCGCGACTGCGCATTGGTGCGATAAAGCACGGCAAAACCTGCGTAAGGACTGTCGCCCTCGCGGTGCATATCCTTAATCATCGCAGCTATGATATGCCCCTCTTCAATGTCGGAATATGCCGTCCGGACGACGATTTTGCCACCCGCCTCGTTGCGCGAAAAAACAGTCTTGTGGATCTGACCTTTATTCTTGTGTATCAGGCTGTTGGCTGCATCTACTATGTTTTGCGTCGAGCGATAATTCTGTTCAAGTTTGAAGATACGACATTCGGGATATATCTCTTTGAATCTCAACATATTGTCGATATTCGCACCGCGAAATGAGTATATGCTTTGCGCGTCGTCGCCGACTACGAAAATACGCCGATGCTGCTCACACAATCGCGTAACTATCAGATGTTGAGCGAAATTCGTATCCTGATATTCGTCCACAAGCACATAATGAAACCGCGAACGGTATTTATCCAATATCTCCGTGTGATCGCGAAACAGTATGTTGGTCTGCATCAGCAAATCGTCAAAATCCATCGCTCCGGCACGGTAACATCGCGCCCGATAACGTCGGTAAATCTCAACCAAAAACGGGATTTTCGCCTTGCGGTCGGCTTCCATCCAGTCCTTGATGCCTTCGTAGGCTTCGGGCGTAACGAGCGCATTTTTCGCATTAGAGATACGACTTTGAATCATCGTCGCACGATAGACTTTATCATCGAGCTGCATCTCTTTTATAATGCTCTTAATCAGGCTCTTGGAGTCGGAAGCATCGTATATCGTGAAATCGTGAGGATAACTTATAACTTCGGCTTCGTAACGCAGGATACGGTAAAAAATCGAATGGAAAGTGCCCATCCAAAGCTGCGCGGCGACGTCATCGCCCGTTACGGCGCCAATACGGCTTTTCATCTCGCGGGCGGCTTTGTTGGTGAATGTCAACGCCAAGATATGATATGGCTTCACTCCCCTATCTATCAGATACGCAATCTTATACGTCAGCACGCGCGTCTTGCCCGACCCCGCACCGGCGACAACAAGCGAAGGTCCGCCATCGTACAAAACGGCTTCCTGCTGCTGCTCGTTAAGCTGATCAATATACCCGTATTCGGTGTTCATATCTTTCATGCCCGCAAAGGTAATAATTTATTCGTTCATAAAAAATTGACAGGACTCCGACATCGCGTCGAACCCCTGCCTGAGAGAGTGATGGATTGTCCATTAAGGACTTTCCATCGAGAGAAAATTTTTTAAAGTATTTGACAAATTGTCCAAAATTTATTTTTGTCTTTTTTACCGACACCGCAAAGTTATATATTTTTTCGGAAAAACACATCTTTTTGATAAAAAAAAATGACCGTTTTGAAAAAATAACGTAAAATAAGATTTTTTTTGTAATTTTGCGCCGTTTTTGAAATATATTTATCGACCGCTATGAATAAGGGAAGAAGCAAAATGCGCCGTTCATCGCTATTCGTCTTGATAGCTATTCCGGTGTTAATCTGTCTGTTAGTATCACTGGCAGGAGTTTATGTCCTCGTCGCGCCAAATTTCAAGCCGACAGAGAACTACGACCTCTATATCCGTCCCGAAACGAATTTTAACAAACTCTGCACCGAACTGAAAGACTCCGCCAACTGCCTAAATATCCGCTCGTTTATGCTGATTGCCAACATCCTGAAATATCCCAACAACATAAAAACGGGACATTATTCGATAGAGCCGGGAATGAGCAATCTCGACGCGCTGAAGATGCTGCGACGCGGCACCCAGTCGCCCGTCCGCATTACATTTAATAATATACGCCTGCCGCGCGACCTCGCCAACCGTCTGGGCGAACAGCTGATGCTCGACGGCGACGACGTTTACTCGCTGATCAGCGATACAAACTATTGCACGTCAATGGGTTTCACCCCGCAAACCATCATAGCGATATTTATCCCGAATACCTACGAAATGTACTGGAACGTCTCGGCTGAAACCCTGATGCAGCGGATGAAACGCGAATATGCGGCGTTCTGGAACGACACACGACAGGTGCAGGCGCAGAAAATCGGACTGACGCCCGTCGAAGTGTCAATCCTCGCCTCCATCATCGAGGAAGAATCGGCAGCAACCGACGAATATCCCACTATAGCAGGACTTTACATCAACCGCCTGCGCCGTAATATCCCGCTGCAAGCCGACCCGACTGTCAAGTTTGCCGTCGGCGATTTCAGCCTGCAACGTATCCTCAACGAGCATCTCGAAACCGACTCGCCCTATAACACTTACCTGCATACCGGACTGCCGCCCGGACCGCTCCGCATCCCCTCAATCACCGGTCTCGAAGCCGTACTAAACTTCAAACAGCATAACTACCTATATATGTGCGCCAAAGAAGATTTCTCCGGTCGCCATAACTTCGCCACCAACCTCGCAGACCACAACCGTAACGCCGAACGCTACCGCGATGCGCTGAATCGACGGGGGATTCGGTGATGGTAGGGAAAGCATTTTATCAGCTTTTCCATACAATTACCATAAAATAATTACCATAAAATGATAATGCAAAGATAATAATTGTTTCGTTACGATGCACATTTTTTCAAAAAAAAATATTAACTTTGCAGCCGTTTAAACTGAAAAACTGATGGAAAAACGATTATTTTTGGGCGACGAAGCGATAGCTCAGGCTGCTATTGACGCAGGGCTGTCGGGGGTTTATTCCTACCCGGGAACGCCTTCGACGGAGATTACCGAGTATATCCAGACCTCAGCCGAGGCGCAGGCTAACGCTATCCGCAGCCGCTGGTGTACGAACGAAAAAACGGCGATGGAGGCTGCTCTGGGTATGAGTTATGCCGGCAAGCGGACGCTCTGCTGTATGAAACACGTGGGGATGAACGTCGCTGCCGACTGTTTTATGAACGCGGCAATGAGCGGCATCAACGGCGGTATGATAATTATTACTGCCGACGACCCGTCAATGCATTCGTCTCAAAATGAACAGGATAACCGCTATTACGGTCATTTTGCCCTGCTGCCGATGCTTGAGCCGTCGAGTCAGCAGGAGGCTTATGATATGGTTTATGACGGCTTTGAGCTGTCGGAGCGCTTGGGCTACCCTGTCCTGCTGCGTATCACGACACGTATGGCACATTCGCGGGCAGGCGTGGCTACACGTCAAAAGCAGTCGCAACGACCGCTGCAATGCCCTGCCGACGGACGGCAACGCTATATCCTGCTGCCAGCCATAGCACGTCAACGCTACCGTAAACTCATTGACGCACAGTGCGATATGACAGCGGCTTCGGAAACTTCGCCATTCAATCACTATTACGATGCGGCGAATAAAAAACTCGGAATCGTAGCGACCGGCATTGCATTCAACTATCTGTCAGAGAATTATCCCGACGGGTTTGAGCATCCGGTGCTGAAGATTTGCCAGTATCCTTTGCCAGTGGAATTAATCCGCAAATTGGTCGGCGAATGTGATGAAATACTGCTGCTCGAAGAGGGCTATCCTTACGTCGAGGAGCGTCTTAAAGGCTTGCTGTCTAAAGGATTGAAGATCAAAGGTCGGCTCGACGGCACCCTGCCTCGTGACGGCGAACTGACGCCCGACAGCGTTGCCCGCGCACTCGGACGGCAAACGACATCGACCTACCGGACGCCCGAACTTGTCGCACCACGACCGCCCGCCCTGTGTCAGGGATGCGGACATCGCGACCTGTATGAGGCTCTTAATGAGGTGATTAAAGATTATCCCGACGCCAAGATATTCAGCGATATCGGTTGTTACACGCTTGGCGCTCTGCCTCCCTTCCGCGCAATAGATTCATGCATCGACATGGGGGCATCCATCACGATGGCGAAGGGTGCTGCCGACGCCGGGCTGTTTCCGGCTGTCTCAGTTATCGGCGACTCTACATTTACCCATTCGGGAATGACGGGGCTGCTCGACTGCGTGAACGAAAACACGCGCATTACAATAATAATATCCGACAACGAAACCACGGCGATGACCGGCGGACAGGATTCGGCAGGCACGGGCAGGATCGAAGCTATCTGCCAAGGCATCGGAGTGGCGCCTGAGCATATCCGAGTAGTTGTTCCGCTGAAAAAGAATTACGAAGAGATGAAACGGATGATTCGCGAAGAGATTGAATATCAGGGCGTTTCGGTAATTATACCGCGTCGCGAGTGCATACAGACGCATGCACGTAAAGTGAGAAATCAGAAAAGTTAAAAACCTAAAAGTCAGTAAATTGAAAATGAAAACAGATATTATTTTATCGGGAGTAGGCGGACAGGGCATCCTGTCGATAGCAGCCGTTATCGGTGAGGCGGCGATCAAAGCCGGATTGTATATGAAACAGTCGGAAGTGCACGGGATGAGCCAACGAGGTGGTGATGTGCAGTCGAACCTGCGCCTGTCGGACAAGCCGATAGCATCCGACCTTATCCCGCTCGGTCAAGCCGACCTGATTATCTCGCTTGAGCCGATGGAAAGCCTGCGCTACCTGCCCTATCTCAAAGCCGACGGCTGGCTCGTAACGAACACTCAGGCGTTTATCAATATTCCGAATTATCCTGATATTGAGTCTGTTATGGCTGAAATTGAGAAGTTGCCGCACAAGGTAACGCTCGATGTCGAAGCAATTGCCAAGACGGTGGGTTCGTCGCGGACGGCAAATATCGTGATGCTGGGCGCTTCGACGCCGTTCCTCGGTATAGCTTACGATAAAATCGCGGATGGCATACGCTCAATTTTCGGACGGAAAGGCGATGAAATCGTCGAAATGAATTTGAAAGCCCTGAAAGCAGGCTTCGATTTGGCAAAGACGGTTAACAGCTAAACTGATAGCTTTAACAATTTAACAATTAAACGATTAAACAGTTTAACGATTTCACGATCAATAGTAATAGCCATTATCACCTACGCGCACTATCGCTATTTCTTTCCGGTCTGAATATGTGCCGTTTTCGATGGTTTCATCGGGCAGATATTTGAACGGTACGCCGTAAAGTCCCATATAATAGAGGTCGGGATTGATGACGTATTCGTTAGTTAGAGGCGCATTGGCAAAGCGCAGAATGTCACACACATAGCCTTTATTTTCGATATATTCGCCGACATTGGTGCCGTGTTTGCTTTTGGCGAGTTTGATCTTGTAGTACTGGGTCTCCTGACCATACACCCTTTCGGTAACAGTTATCTCATTGTCAGACGAATCGAGCGTATTGGGATAGTGGTACATAACGTCGGCGGCAGGCTGTTTGGAGCGTTCGAGATAGACGGCTATCAGACGTCCCGTAGCATCGTAGGTGTAGCGAGCCTGCGAAACCACGAAATCTCCGCTTTTGATGAAAACCCATTCTGCAAAATAGTTGTCGTTGGTAATGACTTCGGTTGTCAGTCCATTGTAAGTATATGAAACATAGCACGTTCCGTTGCCTCCGTACTTGAGGGTCGGGTTGCTCGTTGACCATTTCGTCGTCGTACTGCTGTTGACCGTAGTCAGCTCTCCTTTGCGGAAACTCTTGATTTTCGGCTTTTTAGCTGTAGCGTCGTAGGTTATTTCCGTGTATTGATTGCCGACGGAATAGCCTTTGAGACCGAGAGTCTGCAAACCGGCGACGAAATCGCCATTGCTGTACGTAACTACTGAGCCGTCGTCGCCGATAAAAGAACCTTCCGACTGGATTTCGCAGGAAGACATAAAGACAACTAACGCACCGGATAATAGCCCGTTAATCAGCACTTTATAAACATTATTACGTTTCATAAACTTAGATTCTAAATAATACTTCGCCGCAAAGATAGTCATTCGTCAATAAGAAAAAAGAAATTTAAATGTTAAAAATGCATCAAATTCAGGGTCTCAAATCTTAATATATGTTAATTTTTTCGTATGGCGCTAATTGTTAACAAGATAGGATTTTTCGTTTCAGAAGGGATAGCCGACGGCAAAATGCCATGCAAAATTGTTATGGAAATTCGGATGCAGGATTGCCCATCGCTGACTGTCAGAAACTTGTGGATTATAGGCTTTCAAACCGGCATCGAAACGCAGCAGGAAATAGTCGAAATCGAGCCGCAAACCCAAGCCGTACGACAGCGCAATCTCGCGATAGAAGCGCGTAAAATCGAAATTACCTTTGGGCTGATAGTCGTAACTGCGTATAGTCCAGATATTTCCGCCATCAACGAAGGTAGCCAGTTCAAACTTCCAGAACAGCTTGCTGCGGTATTCGAGGCTAGCGTCCATCCGTATATCGCCCACCTGATTGACGAACGACATATTGCGGGTTGACATACTGCCGGGACCGAGCGAGCGCACCGACCAGCCGCGATTGTTGTTTGCCCCGCCGCCGAAATAGCGCCTCTCGAACGGCAGTTCTTTCGCGTTGCCGTAGGGATAGCCGATTCCACCGCCGATATGGAAAGCAACCGAATTGCGCTCGTCGATGATAAAACTGCGTGCAAAATCGACATCGCCCTTGACAAACTGCGAATAATTGATGCCGAGAAGCTTGTAGCGGTTGTTTTCGTCCTTTTTTGCGCCAAAGATGCTCGACAAGCCGTAAAGCACATTTCCCGACGATTCCACCGCGATTCTGAGTGAATAAGTGTTGCGTCCGCGCTTCAAGGGATCGAAATTATTGAACGAATAAACATAGCCCGCACCCACGATGAATTGGTCGTTATAATTGTAAAGCGTCGTGAGCAACGGCAGCGAATCCTTGAAAGCCTGATCGATATGCGGCAGATATATATAATTGATATCCAACAGTTTGAGTGTGTGTCGCGCCAGCTGATTGGTCTGATTTTGCCAGATATAGCTCCAGCCTCCCGACAGGATGGCGCGGCTGTATTCGGGTCGGCGCTGCTGATTATAAACGATTTCGAGTTCGGTAGTTGCGTTCTGCCGCTTGCGGAAATCGTTGCTTGTGAACGGGATAAGCAACGTCGGGAAAAGGATGGATGTTTCGGCGGCAAACTCCCAGTAACTGCCTATTCCGGCGTCGTTTTGTCCCGACAGGGCTTCGTAGGCGCCTCGCAGTTTTGCCGAGAACAGTTCCGAACCTCTGAAAAGGTTGCGATGCTGATAATTGAGGCTCGAAGCGAAACCAAGGTCGCCCGCCGAGTTCGTTCCCTCGATTTCAACGCCGAAACCGTGAGTTTTTGCAGGCGAAGTGAGGATGGTCGTATTGATTTTCATCGTGTCGTTTTCCTCGAACTCATCGTGCCGGATATTGACATAGCGCAAGGCACGCATCGCGGAAAAAGCTGAATATGTGCGTTTCACATCGGCTTCGCTGTATAAGCCGCCCGGAGTGATATGATTTTTATTCAGCAACACGCCCGGACGCAGCGACCGCCCCTTGCCGCGATAAAAGATGCCGATATTGTTTCGCACGATGGAATCGGACTCAAACAGAATTTCCGACGAATTCAACGGGTCGTAGTCGGTTACGATATTGACACGATTTATGAAATATACTCTGTGAGCGACTTCTGAAGTCTCGCCATCCGAATTAATCGTGAAATTGGGGTTGATGTGGAGGTTGAGGTCAACGAGCTTGTTTTTCGCGGTCGAATCGGCTAAGAAGCGAATAAAATTGGGATTAAATGCGAAATAGCCGCGATTTTGGAGCATAGTGGCGATGCGCTGGCGTTCTTTGTTGAGCACATCGCGGTCGAACAGATTGCCGGGCTGCACAAGCGCCGTATATTCGTCTGTAGCAGGACGTAACAGCGATTTCAGGCGCGAAAGACGTGGCGGAGCAAGATGTACAATGCTGTCGATATTCCTGTCGTCGGTCGTTATGCGGTAGTCGCTGACGACAGTCGGCTGTCCGGCTGTAATGCGGTATGTAACAGTCGCTTTCTTGCGGCGCGAGGTATCGACTTCGGCTTCTGTGGCGGCGTCAAGATAGCCTTTGTTGACCATATATTGCCGAAATTCGCGGGTCGATTGCAGCGTCAGCAACGAATCCATCACGACGGGCGGCTCGCCGATACGCCGTAACTGCTTGTTGAACCAACCTTTCTCGCTCCTGCCCGACCAGTTATAGACATAGAGAGGCCATTTCAGGACGCCAAACACCTTATAATTAGGCGCTTGCCTGAGATACGGCTGAAGATCGCCCGTCCTGACCCGCTTGTCGTCGGCGGTAATCTTCACTTTATCAAGCAAATATTCGTTTTCGCCAACATATTTGGTTGTACTGCAAGACATTACGCAGATAACCAGCAGAGCGAAAGCGATTTTTTCGAGCGTTTTTCTCACTTTTGCTGTTTTTTAAGCTGACAAAAATACGCCAAATAAATTATTTTAATGTAATTTTGAGGCGTAAAAATTTATTGACAGACTTGGTAAAGATATGGTCAGCAAATCAAAAATCAGCCTTATACGCTCGCTGGAAATGAAAAAATTCCGCGATAAACACGGCATTTTCGTAGCTGAAGGCGGTCGGCTCGTCTCGGAACTGATGGGCGTCTTCGAGTGCGAATGGATGCTTGCGAAAACGTCGTGGATGGCGACACAGGGCAACATTCCGGCTCGCGAACTGCTTGTGGATGAAGACGATGAGATACGCAAAGTGAGTTTTCTGACAACGCCACAAGACGTGATAGCGCTGTTTCGTATTCCAACGTACGACATAAGCGAAGTCAAGCCCGACAAACAGCTCGTTTTGGCGCTCGACGGCATACAAAACCCCGGAAATATGGGCACAATAGTCCGCATAGCCGACTGGTTTGGCATCGAAGATATCGTGTGCAGCACGGATTCGGCAGATGTCTTTGCGCCTAAAACGACGCAGGCTACGATGGGTTCGCTTGCACGTGTGCGCGTACATTATACTGATTTGACCGATTTCATCGCACAAAACAGCCGCCTGCCTGTTTACGGGACATTTATTGACGGCTCGAATATTTACGAACAAACACTTGAGCACCACGGCATTATCGTGATGGGTAACGAAGGTAACGGCATACGTCCCGCCCTCGAAGCACAAATAAATCAACGTCTGCGCATCCCCAGCTACCCCGCCGACCGCGTAACAGCAAACTCGCTTAACGTGGCAGTCGCTACGGCTGTTGTTTGTGCTGAATTTCGGAGAAAAATTTTCTAATGAACATTTTTTTTAACGAAAATATACTTATATTTGCAGCGATATTTGATTTTGTATGGAAAATAGAATACCTGTTTTGTTGGTTCGTTTTGCTAATGAGATATCGTTCAATGATGTAGCAAAATTTCGCGGTGCGGTAGTTACAGTACTGGCATCCGGTAATGTGCTGTTCCATAACCATACTGACGACGGTTTTCGCTATGCTTATCCGCTTATTCAGTACAAGCGCATCAATGGACGAGCTGCCATCGTCTGCGTTGGCGAGGGTACGGAAAGCATAGGTGAATTTTTCAGCAACACAAACACCTCAATGCGTATTGGCGACAGGGAAATTGAACTCACGCTTGATTCGGTAAAGGCTGACCGCACACTGGTGCAGGTTTGGGAAAGCAGCCCCCTGAACCCCGCAGATGCGGGACTTCCGTTCTGTTATCAACTGCGCAAATGGCTACCGCTGAATCAGGAAAATCATCATCGTTTCAGCGAAATCGAAGACCTGAAAAGTCGTTGCGAGTTTTTGGAAAAAATCCTTGTCGGCAACATCCTCTCGTTTGCCAAAGGGCTTGGCATACATTTCGACAAGGAAGTGAAAGTCAGTATCTTGAATTTTGAAGAACGTGGCGAAATTCGATTAAAAATGATTAACTTTGCATCGTTCGACGTGAAATTCAAGAGCAATGTGTCGATACCGAACTTTGTGGGACTGGGGAAAGGCGTTAGCCACGGGTTTGGGACGTGCGT
>JAISTS010000035.1 GCA_031272455.1 Tannerella sp.
TCCCCGCGCTCGACCGTCTGAAAGAAAAAATCTTTATGGACAACAACAAAATGTTCGCCCTCGCCCTTATCCTCGGCATCATACAGATCATCTTCGGAATGTGCCTCAAAGCGGCTAACCGCATGATACAGTTCGGATTTATGTATGGACTGTCAACCATCGGATGGATAATTGCGATAGTAAGTGTCGGCGTAGCATATTTGTTCCCGTCTGTCCTGCCGATGTTTGGAACGATACATTACATCATCCTCGCCATCGCAGGCATACTTATCTTCCTGCTCAATTCACCGGGGAAAAACCCGTTACTGAACATCGGGTTGGGATTGTGGGACACCTATAACATGGCAACCGGATTGCTGGGCGATGTCCTCTCGTATGTCCGACTGTTCGCGCTCGGACTGTCGGGCGGTATCCTCGCAGGCGTATTCAACAGCCTTGCAACGAACATGAGTCCCGACAACATCATAGCCGGACCCATCGTGATGGCGCTGATATTCGTTATCGGACATGCCATCAACCTGTTTATGAACGTATTGGGCGCTTTTGTGCATCCATTGCGCCTTACGTTTGTCGAATTTTATAAAAACTCTGCCTACGAAGGCGGAGGAAAAGCATATAACCCTTTTAAATGGAATAAATAGTAATTAATTAAGTAATATTCAACACTATGGAACCAAATTTATTATTAGCGTATGTAGGCATAGCAATTATGCTTGTATTATCGGGAGTCGGAAGCGCGTATGGCGTTACCATTGCAGGCAATGCAGCGGTAGGCGCCTTGAAAAAGAACAGTAGCGCCTTCGGTAACTTCCTCGTTCTGACGGCGATGCCGGGCACGCAGGGCTTGTACGGCTTTGCAGGTTATTTTATGTTTCAGACGATGTTCGGCGTACTGACGCCGGAGATAACTGCATTCCAGTCAGCCGCCGTCTTCGGCAGCGGATTGGTGCTCGGTCTGGTCGGTCTCTTCTCCGCCCTTCGGCAGGGAAGCGTCTGCGCCAACGGCATTGCAGCCATCGGACAGGGACATAACGTATTCACCAACACCCTGATACTTGCCGTATTTCCGGAGCTTTACGCCATCGTAGCGCTGGCAGTTGTATTCCTCATCGGCGGCGCTATCTGAAAAAAAGCAGTATCTAAACAAATGAACATGAATAGACGAAATTTTATTAAGTCGTCCTCAGCCCTTGCGGCTGGGATGGCTCTGCCGATAATTGGCAAGGCGGCAGCTATAGCTCCCGCCAGCGATACGCTCAACATCGCACTCATTGGGTGCGGCGGTATGGGTAGGGGAGACGCGATGGATATTATGCGCAATCCGGGCGTACGCTGCGTGGCAGTGTGCGACGTATGCAAAGGTCCGCTCGAAGCTGCTGTAGCCGAGATAACTAAGATGCAGGACAAACGTCCCGACACGTACAGCGACTATCGTAAAGTGCTCGACCGTAAGGATGTGGACGCCGTGGTGATAGCCACGCCCGACCACTGGCACTGCCGCATATTCGCTGACGCTTGTATGGCGGGCAAAGATATCTATTGCGAGAAACCCGCCGGCAACAGCATCGGCGAAGTCGAAGCGATGGTTGCCGTGGCTAAGAAATACAACCGCGTAGTGCAGGTCGGACAACAGCAACGCAGCAGCCGTCATTTCCACGAAATGATAGAATATCTGCGGTCGGGCAAACTTGGACGCATCGGACGGATACACGTGTGGGCGAACTTCACCTACATAGTATGTCAGCCGCCCGTTGCCGACACGCCTGCGCCCGACGATATCGACTGGGATTTCTGGCTCGGACCGGCAGCTTATCGCCCCTACAATGCCAACCTGCGCAGTTGGCGCAACCACTTCAGCTTCGGCGGAGGGTTGATAACCGACTGGGGAGTGCACCTGCTCGATATGGGACTGTGGGCTAAAGACATCAAGACGCCGCCACTGAGAACACTCTCCGGCGGAGGCAAACTGCTCTTCCCCGACAGACCTAACGATACGTTCGACACGCTGTCGGTAACCTACCAGTTCGACGATTTCATTATGACGTGGGAAAACAGCGGAGGCGTTACTACCGCCCCCTACGGCAAAGAGTACGGTTTCCTCTATCAGGGCGAAAACGGACTGCTCGTAGCCGACCGCGACAGCTGGACGGTATATCCCGAAAAAGGCAAAGCGCTCGAAATCACTGTCAAAGGAAATAATGATGAGGCTCATCGGCTGCACACTGCCAATTTCTACGAATGTGTGAAGTCGCGCAACACCAATACTGCCTGCACGATAGAAAACGGCGCTCTCTGTGCGACGTATGCTCATCTGGGTAATATTGCTATGCGCCTTGGAGGTGGCTCGCTGACTTACAACGCGCAGACGCATACTTTCGACCGCGCCGAAGCAGCAAAATATTTCCGTCCCGAATACCGCTCGCCATGGCAATTTCCGCAATAAGCGGGAGGGTCATTTATCGAAGTTGGAAACGGCAGAGGACGATACGTCCGTGTGTTTCAGGAAAATAGCGTTCTGACGTGCGCACGACGGTAAAAACGTAGTGTGCACGCTCGGCTGCTATTGCGTCAATATCTTTTTCGGCAGCGAGGAAATAGCCCGACGCAGGCTGCTCGATGTCGATGTTGTGGAAGCAATTGCCAAGATAGAAATTCAGTCCGTAGAGATTGGCATATTTTCGCAGATTGTTGACTACGAAGATATTATCTCTGTCAATCGGAAAATCGCGACGAAGCTCGGTGGCAAACGGTTTAGCCGAGCCTTCGCTGTGAACGCCACGCATCACGACGCCGTCGATAAACAGGTTAAGCGCGAACATCAGGAATATGGTCGAATAGAGCATCTTGATATTGCTCTTGCGCCAGATCTGGTAACAGACAGTTATCAGCATAGCCGCCACAAGAGCGAGCACCGACAGCACTATTGCTGATGGCGATAACGACTTCGCTACCGCCTGCACCGTCATCAGCTGTGATGGTTTTGAGAGGTATTGGGCTGACAGGATGTTGAGGTCAAGCGCTCCGGTCATCTGCAATACGGAAGCCGCTACGACAACAGCCGCAATCGTTGCCATCACTACGGAAAATATTCGCATCACGCGCGAATGACGCTCAATGAAAATCAGTAAATATTGCGCAATAAAAAGCGCGATAAACGGGTATGCAGGCATCAGATAGACGCTTCGTTTGCTGCTGGGAAGACAGTAGAAAAACACGATACAAACCGAAGCCACGAGGCTGAACAGACGGATTTTATCCAACGACAATATGCCGCGCCATATATCGGCAATCCATTCTGCGAACCGTCCTGCAGGCTTTTTATACTTCAATCCGAAAAATGAAATAACGAGCAACAGCGTCCATGGGACGAAACCCGCTGCCAAAGTCAGGAAATTGTACCACGCCCCATTCTCGTGCCCAAGCTCATAATTGATGCCGGGCGTTTGCAGGTGGAAAAAGCGTCCGAAATTCTCGGCAAGCACGACATCGGCGAACTCGCCGCCGCCCATACGCCACGCCTCGATATACCACACCGACGGGATAAGCGCCGAAGAAACAGCAACATATACCAGCGACTTGACAATCTTTGTCCATCGGTAACGTCGCAGCATCGCTATGTAAACGGCGAAAACAAACAGCGGCACAACCAAGCCCACCGGTCCCTTTGTCAGAATGGCGCCACCGAGCAGTATGGGAATGGTGATGGGCAGCCCTTTCAGTTCGAGGTTGTCTTCCCATCGGTACATTGCGAACAGCCCCGTAACCGTGAACGCCGTAAGCAGCATATCAACCCGTGCCGCCAACCCCGCTCGATGTATCTCAACGCAGGTCAGCAGCAGCAATGTCGCTATAAACGCTTCCTGAAAACGTACCCGTTTGCCGAAAAACAGCAGTACGCACGCTAATAACACTGTGAAAGCGATAGCCGACGGCAGGCGCGAAGAGAATTCCGTAACTTCACCGCCGGGCAACGACGCGATGGTTTCGAGCCAGTGCATCATAGGTGGCTTGTAAGCGAACTCGTCGGCATAAACTTTCGGCAGCGTCCAGTCGCCCGACTCAAGCATCGAAACAGCTACGGCAGCCTCGCGAGGCTCACCTTTAGTCGAGAAACTGTTGGTCGCCGCCCATGGCAATACCGACAACAGGCACAGAAAGACTATCGTGCTGACAGGCTTTTGAAGATACAGATATTGAAGCGCTCTTGTTCGCATAAGTTAAATGGTCAAATCTTGGCGTTAAGTTCCATTGTTCGTTTTGAAAATCGAACTGCAAAGGTAAGATTTTTTCGGCAAAATAAAAACTGTGCCGACACAAACAAGTCGAAACGCCAAGATAAACCGTAGCTGTCAGACGGTAACGCTAATTGAAATCGCCCGTCCTACTGCTTCGTAAATACGTATGTAGTCGTAGTCCCGTCGTCGTAGGTAATAACGAAAACGATCGTATTGCCCTTGTATTGACCGACGTATTGATGACCGTTGACTACCAAGATAATCGACGAGCCGTTAACCAAATACGAGCCGGAAGAGCTTGAAGACGATGCTGCTGCGGCTGCTCCTCCGCCACCGCCTCCTCCGCCGCCGCCGGCTGCTGCCGCTGCCGAGCTACCGCTACTGCTTGACGCCGCTGCGGCTCCACCGCCGCCGCCGCCACCGCCACCGGCTGCTGCCGCCGCCGCAGAAGAAGCAGAGCTTGTCGCGATTGCTGCCGCTGCTGCGCTCGAACCGCTAACCCAGACTGCATTTCCAAGCGTGTACGAGTTGTTCCCCGTGAAGTTGAGATTGATGGTTACGCCACCATTGTTGTAAACCCATACCGTATTGTCTAATACGGCAATAGTGTTGTCGTCGTTGCTGCATGCCGAAAAACTCAACGCAAGAGCAAGCGCCACTGAAAAAATGCCTAAAAACCGATTCATACCTAAATTGCTTTACATCCGCTCCTTAAACGGATTATTAAGTTTGTCCCCGCCGAAGATTGTTGATTTCCGACCGGTACTGTTTAGACGCAAAGATAAAAAATATGTTTAAAATACAAAATCGCCATACAGCATTTATTGTACAAAACGCGGTTTTTGCCTTACGAAATGGCGGGATTGGCTGACATTTACTATGCGAACAAGTCGTCTATCACGACTTCTGATTGAATATTTCCCCAGTAGGCGTTATGTTTCACGCCAAAGGTAGTAATCATCGTCAGATGGACTGCTCGTTGAGTTTTCAGTTCTTCGCGGAAAGTTGCACGTTTATGGCGAAGGATGGTATCGTATTTCGCGTCAATAACGAACTCCTTATTTGAAAATTTCATTTCGCAAAGGTTGATTACGCGGTCGTTACGCTCTATTACCAAATCGACCTGCGCTCCCGGATCCGTTTCTTTGCTTCGCCACGACGACACATTTGTCAAAACGCCTGCAATGCCCAGTTTCTGTTTGATTTGCCTGATATGCGCCATACATACCTGCTCAAAAGCATAACCGCTCCAAGCGCGATGGCGAGCATTCTCAATCAGGTTTGTCCAATAATGCTCATCGTCATTCCTGCTGTCGTACATAAAATTGAAGTAAAACAATGTGAAGAAATCGGTCAACTGATAGAGTGCATCGCGTTTTTTCTTCCCGTAACCGCGATATTTGCGTATAAAACCCGAAAGATCCAACTCTTTCAAAATCCGGGTCAAACCACCGCCGTTAGGCAGTTTGGTAAATTCTATGATCTCGTCGCGGGTCAATCCCCGCGTTTTCCGGCTCAGGGCTTCGACGATTTGGACGTGCTTTTCGCTGTGCCGAAACAGCGAAGCATAAAGATTTGCAAACTCGTCAGTCAGTTCGCCTTTTTCCTTAAAACATATATTATCAATATTTTGAGCCATACTGAACTGCTTTTTCATCAATGAAAGATAATACGGGATGCCACCAAAAATCATATAGTTTTCGACAATCTCGTGCCGAGTTATTTCAATATTTTTAAGCTTGAAATAAGCCTCGCACTCGGCAAGAGTAAATGGGCGAAGGTAGATTTGCCGCGTAACACGATTATGCAAACCACCGTGATTATTGATTAAGTTATTGATAATCCACGAAGTAGCCGAACCGCAGACGATTAGCAAAATATCGTGTTGAGCCGACGCCCACGAGTTCCAAAACCACTCCAAACCCTGAATAAAACCCGAATTTTGAGTATCCATCCAAGGCATTTCGTCGATAAAAACCACCTTTTTGCCTGCCTGTCGCCTGTGGTGCGCCAACAGATGCGTTAATTGCTCAAACGCTTCAAACCACGTTTTTACCTGTGGATAAGGCATTTCGCCGTATTTATGCAGCGAGCTGTTGAATACTTTCAACTGTCCTTCCATATCGGTATTTGCCATGCCTGTATGGTAAAATGCAAATTTTTGCCCGAAATACTCGCGGACAAGAAAGGTCTTGCCGACCCTGCGCCGTCCGTAAACAATTACAAATTCAGCCTGCTTAGACTCAATAATCTCATCTAAATCAGCTATTTCAGCTTTTCTTCCTATCAGTTTCATCTCTTCGATTCTATTTGAAATTGGCTGCAAATATATGAAAAATTCGACTTACAGCCAAATCGAGGTAAATAATTTTGGCTGTAAGTCTATTTTTTTTCGACTTACAGCCAGATTGAAATGCCTGTAATAGACTGCATTCTGTGCTTCCATATATTGTGGAGGGCAATTTTTAATGCAGTGTGATAATTATGTGTCATTTTTCAATATGCTGTAAATTTGCGCTAAATCTCGAACTCCGCTCCCTGAGCCGTAATATTGGCGAAGCGGCATCCGGCGTGTTCGGCGAAAGGGCGGAACGCCTGCGCAGCGGCATAGTTGTCGCCAAAATGCGCAGGGACGAACAGTCCGCACTTAATGCGCTCGACAAACTGCTCAGCGCCAAGCATATAGTCTGTACCCTGACGCGGGTCAACGGGAAATATGGCGACATCAACTTTGCCGGTCTCGCGCCGCAGGTCGTCCACCTCGCGCAGAAACCAGTCTTCACTTTCGCGCACTTCCGCTTCCGTCGATTCGTCTTTCCAGTGCCAGTTGTTAAGGTCGCCCGCGTGAAAAATCCGCTTTCCCTCAATCTCAACAAGAAACGATACGCCCACATCGGTCGATCCGAACGCCTTGATACACAGCGTATCATCAGTCCACGTCTGCCCTTTCTCGATATAATGAACGTCGTCCGTCTGCGCCAGACGCTTAATGTCGCGCGAAAAAATATAGCTGATATCGCTGCGCTGCCGCCGCCATTGCAACACATCGCGCCGGAAATGGTCGGGATGCCAGTGCGAAGCCAGCACATAGAGCCGACCGGCGAACGACGTCAACCGGCGGCTGACAAAACCGTCGTCCGTATCCCTGAAAAAGTCGAAAACGATGGTCGCCGTCGCAGCTTCAAGCACAAAACCGCTGTTAAGAACGTAAGTCAGTTTCATTCGGCATTTATTTTGGCAAAAATAGGCATTTTTTCGCGGTCGATTACCATTTTTGCAAAATTATAACCTTAAAATTTGGCTGGAGTAACGAAAACTGCTACCTTTGCAGCGTTGATATAATGGATTATCGAACATGCAACGGGTCTTTAAAGTCAAGGAAATCATTGAGATGTCGAAGCATATAGCGCATACATCAATCAAAGCAGTCTGGCACGAATCGCCGGAATTAACGAAGGACAAATGCGCCAATATGTTGCAGGGCTGAAACGCCCAAAGCGACAGACACTGAAGCGGATCGAATCAGGCGTAAAGCACTATGCCGCTGAATTACAGTCCGTTGGGTTCGATTACGCATAACATTATGGATTACTGCGAATTGTATTTTAGATGTGATGCTGCATCCGACGTTGAGCTTGTTAACGACATCCTGGCGGCAGAATTGGCAGACATCGGTTTCGAGAGTTTTTTGCCCGACGAGACCGGTTTGCGGGCGTATATCCCTGCTCCACAGCTGATTACCGAAGCTGTCGATGCGCTTATAGCGGATTTTCCACTCGGAACGGTGCAAATCAGTTATACACAGCAACTTATCAAAGATCGCGACTGGAATGAAGTCTGGGAACAGAACTATTTCCAGCCTGTACGTATCGAAACGAGATGCCTGTTGCGGGCGCCATTCCACCTGGCAGAAAGCGGTTACGATTATGAAATCATTGTCAATCCAAAGATGGCATTCGGAACGGGAAATCACGAAACGACATATCTTATGCTTCGCGAAATGCTGTCGTTACCGCTAAAAGACAGATCATTGCTTGATATGGGATGCGGAACGGCAGTCCTCGCCATCCTTGCTGCCAAAATGGGCGCCGCCAAGATTACTGCTATCGACAACGACGAATGGGCATACCGTAACGCGCTCGAAAACTGCAAATTAAACGATGCAACACGGGTTTCGGTTATTCACGGCGACGCAATGGCGATTGAGCCGACGGCGACTTACGACTATATCTTTGCCAACATCAACCGAAATATCCTGCTGCGCGACCTGCACCTCTATTCACCTGCATTGAAACTTCACGGTACGCTGTTTATGAGCGGATTTTACTCCGACGACGCTCCGGCAATCGAAAGCGCCTGTCGCCAACAACACCTCCGCCCCGAAACAATAGCCGAACGCAATAACTGGGTCGTTGTCAAGGCAATAAAAGACTGAAACGCTCTGAATATTTGTTTTTTGCAAAAAAAAGTCGTACCTTTGCAGTCAATTTTTGAAACCATAACAAATGAGCAATATTGTAGCAATAGTAGGTCGTCCCAACGTCGGCAAATCCACCCTGTTCAACCGTCTGACGCAGACGCGCGACGCCATCGTCAACGAAGAAGCCGGTACAACGCGCGACCGTCATTACGGAATTGCCGAGTGGTGCGGACGCGAATTTTCGATCATAGACACCGGAGGCTGGGTCGTACGTTCCGAAGACATTTTTGAGGAAGAAATTAATAAACAGGTAAATATAGCTCTCGAAGAGGCTGATGTCATACTTTTTGTGGTCGATGTTTTGTCGGGGCTGACCGACCTCGACGACGGAGTTGCCGACATTCTGCGTCGCACCGACAAGCCTGTCATCGTAGTTGCCAATAAAGCAGATAACTATGAACAGCACGCTGCAGCAGCCGAATTTTACAGCCTTGGTCTTGGCGATCCGTATTGCGTTTCCGCTATAAACGGTTCATACACAGGAGATTTGCTTGACAAAATCGTATCCGTACTGCCGGAAGCGCAACAAGTGGAAGCGCAGGACGAGCTGCCCCGCATCGCCGTCGTAGGACGTCCGAATGTCGGTAAATCGTCGCTGATCAACGCTTTCATTGGCGAAGAACGGCATATCGTAACCGATGTTGCAGGCACGACGCGCGACGCCATACTGACACGCTACAATAAGTTCGGGCTTGACTTCTACCTCATCGACACTGCCGGCATACGTAAAAAAAATAAGGTGAACGAAGACCTTGAGTATTACTCTGTTATCCGTTCAATACGTTCTATCGAGAACTCCGATGTCTGCCTGTTGATGCTCGACGCCACGCGCGGCATCGAAGCGCAGGATATGAACATATTTTCCGTCATCCGAAAAAACCGTAAAGGTCTCGTTGTCTGCGTAAACAAGTGGGATTTAGTCGAAAACAAAGAGCAGGCGGTCATAAAAACCTATACCGCCGCCATCCGCGAACGCCTTGCCCCGTTTACCGATTTCCCGCTGCTGTTTATCTCTGCCCTCACCAAACAACGCATACTCAAAGCCCTCGAAAGCGCAAAAGAGGTTTACGACAACCGCCGCAAACGCATCCCGACGGCACAGCTTAACGACATAATGCTGCCCATAATCGAACAGACGCCGCCGCCCGCTTGGAAAGGTAAATACATTAAAATCAAATACATAACCCAACTTCCGGCAGGCAGCGTCCCCTCGTTTGCGTTCTTTTGCAATTTGCCGCAATGGGTCAAAGAGCCTTACAAACGCTTCCTCGAAAACAAAATCCGCGAAAACTGGGACTTTAGTGGGACGCCGATAAATATTTTTGTGCGTGAAAAATAAAAAAACAATAACACGGCACAGGCAACGTTATTCTCTTAAGAATAAGAAAGACTGATTATGCAGAAATTTATTAACGAAGCATTTTTCTATGTGTTTACGCTGGCTTATATCGTAGGGATGTTGCTCTATCATCTTCCGGGTTTCGATATAACTGACGAAATATATACTGTTGTCATTTTTATTTTGTTTCTGTATTATATGTTCCGGCAGAGCGATTGGGGAATCAACAAAGTATTTCTGCTCATAATCGGAATTTTCATTTTTTATCTTATCTATTCCATTAATATACAAAGCAATAGCACAATTGCCATTTTGAAAGATTTCCTCATTCAAATAAAACCTTATTTAGCATTTTTTTGTGTATATCAGATGCGTCCGGTTATCAGCAAACGGCAAAAGAAACTGCTGAATCAGATTGTGTTAGTATGCTGGTTTTTACTGATACCCGTTGGAATTGCAGGAGCTATGAATGAAATGAATTTTAAATATTTAATAGGACTTCCTACAAACTACGCCGCTGCCATAACTGCGTCGGCATTAATTTATTTCTTTACCAGCGAGGGAACAAAGCTCAATAAGCTGGTTTTCATTATCTTGCTTGCGATGGGATTATGTTCGGGAAGGTCTAAATTTTACGGCTTTTTTGTTTTTTCGGTTGCCTGTGTTTTATACTTTAACAGTCTCGAACGGTTGAAATTCAACTTTAAAACCATATTGTCGGCTATTATACTCTGTGCCGCTATTCTGTTTGTGGCGCGAGATAAGATACAGTTTTATTTTATGCAGGGCGTTACGGGTGAGGTCGAACTCGATTATATAGCGCGTATGGCTCTGTACGTTACGTCGTTTTCCATATTTCAGGATTATTTCCCGTTTGGAAGTGGATTTGCAAGCTTTGGTACGCATTTTTCAGGAGTCTATTATTCAGATATTTATGAGGAATACGGCATCAGCTCGGTATGGGGATTGACCAAATCAAACCCCAAATTTATAACAGACACCTACTACCCGTCTTTAGCACAATTTGGTGTGGTTGGGGTTGTTTTGTATATGCTGTTTTGGCTTTATATAATCCGAAAATCCATTAAATTAATAAGCGGAAATAAAAATGTTCACACATTTGCAGTTGTACTGAGTATTATCGGTTTCTTTTTGATTGAAAACGTGGCAGATGCAACATTTACCGGTAATCGTGGTATTTTTATGATGATGTTTCTCGGTTATATATTTTCCAATCTTAATTCACAAAAACAACAATTAACTGACAATATATGAATAAAATTCTTGTTACCGGCGGAGCGGGTATGATAGGCTCCAACTTCGTGAAACGACTTGTAAATGAGGGCAAAGAGGTCTTCGTTGTCGATAATCTTTGGCGCGGAAAACTTGAATACCTCAACGACGTAAACGGTAAACCGATGATTCCGTTAGAAACACATTTCTTCAACCGCGATTTGTCGATTGCCGATTCGTGCGACGATTTGGCATTGATGGTTGACGGCATTGTGCATCTTGCCGACGTGGTTGCCGGAATAGATTATGTATTTAATAATCAAGGGCTTTTGTTTCGCCAAAACCTGCTGATAAACTCCAATGTAATCACTTCTGCGCGCAAGGCAAAAGACAATCTGCAAGGCTTCCTTTATGCAGGCACGGTTTGCAGTTTCCCGTTGACGCGCCAGAACTCGTTGGATGTCATCCCATTACGCGAAGAAGAGCTATATCCCGCTATGCCCGAATCGGCTTACGGGTGGAGCAAACTGATGGGTCAATACGAAACCGAATTGCTTGAAAAAGAGACCGGTATCCCGGCATCTATACTTATGTTCCATAATGTTTACGGCGCTCCGTGCGACTTTGGCGAGCGCAGTCAGGTCATTCCGGCGCTGATCCGCAAAGCCGTCCGTTTTCCCGACGAGCCGTTTAAAGTCTGGGGCAGCGGATTGCAGGGGCGTGCTTTTATCCATGTTGACGACGTTGTTGAGGCGCTTTGGTTAGCGCTGAACAAAGGGATGGGGCAGGGCGTCGTCCAGATTGGTCCGCCGGTATGCACTTCGATTCGCGAAATAGCGGAAACGGTAGTCAAAATATCGGGCAAACAGATTGATATTGTGTATGATACGACGATGCCCGAAGGCGACAAGGCGCGAAGCGCCGATTACTCCAAAGCCAGGCGCATACTCGGCTGGGAGCCGCACGTAAGTCTCAACGAAGGCTTGAAACGTCAATATCAATGGGTTAAACAGGAAATTGAGAAACAGAAAGCGTGATGAAGGAGTATTTCAATATACGGCTTGAATTTGATGCTGAGCGCGTTGACGCTATCATTCAGACGGCAATCGAGAATGGCGCGAAGGGTTATGTCTGCTCCATCGAGAGCAACAACCTGACGTATGCCAACACTCATTCCGATTTTATGGAAGTAATTAATAATGCGATAGTTAACATTTGCGACGGCTCAAATATTGCGTGGATGTTGGGAAAAATTCATCACAAGCCATTCAAACCGTATATCGGCGCCGACCTGTTTATCAAATATGTGCGTATGCGCCGTTACAGGCAGTATTTTCTGGGTAATACGCAGACGGTGCTTGACGGCTTGCGCGAACAGTTGTCGGGCATCGATCCCGCAATAGCCGGTATGGACTTTGAAGAGCTGCCGTTTCGCGCTGTCGATGATTTTGATTATGAGGGTATTGCTGCTAAAATCAATGCTGCGAATCCCGACATCGTATGGGTGTCGCTGGGCGCTCCGAAACAGGAAAAGTTTATGAGTTTGCTGCTGCTACATCTCAACCGTGGTGTGATGTTTGGTTTTGGCGCTATTTTCAATTTTTATTCGGGTGTCGGGAATGTCAAACGCGCTCCGTTGCTGATGCGAAAAATGCGTTTGGAATGGCTGTATCGCGCTTTTGAGGAGCCGCGTAAAAATATTCC
>JAISTS010000078.1 GCA_031272455.1 Tannerella sp.
GTCGCCATCCTCGGCTTGCTGCCCGCCTCGCTCAGCGCCGGCATAGGCAGCGACGTACAGCGCCCCTTAGCCACCGTCATCGTCTATGGTCTCCTCTGCGGCACCGTCATCACGCTCTACGTCCTGCCCGCGCTGTATTATACAATAGAAAAACGGTATTTAAAAGATAAAACAGAAAACGATGAATAAATATATAATTGTCATATTATGTGCGATTTGCATTTCTGAAATGCAAGCTCAAAACCGTCAACCGATCGGTTATGACGAATTTATGAACAGAGTAAAAGAAAATAACCTCGGTTATGCCGCCGAACGGCTCAACATCAACGTTGCCGAGGCGGAACTCAAAGCCGCACACGTGTTTAACGACCCGTCGTTGAGCGTCGAATATGCCGACAACGACGACCGCCGTATGTTGATGGGACGCTCTGTCTCCGTTGAGTTGAGCAAAACGTTCTCGCTCGGCAAGCGCAGCGCGAATATTGATCTTGCCCGAAGCGAAAAAGAACTCAACGAGGCTCTCCTTGAAGATTATTTCCATAACCTGCGCCTCGAAGCCACGCTGGCATATATCAACGCGCAGAAATTATGCGAGTTATATCATATCAAGGAGATAACTTATGACAATATCCGCCGCCTTGCCGAGAGCGACAGCATACGTTACAGCCTCGGTGAGATAACGCAGGTGGACGCTACACAGGGTCATCTCGAAGCCGGGATGATCTACAACGAACTGCTTCAAGCACAGGCTGATGCCGACAACGCCTGCCTCGAACTGGCGCTTTGGACAGGCGACGACGACGTCATCATCGTGCCGACCGACAGCCTGCGTGCCGAAGCGCGGATTTTTGCACTTGACGAGCTGATACAGACGGCATTGGACAACCGCGCCGACCTCGCTGCCGCCCTTAAAAATGTTGATGTAGCGGCAAAGGAACTCAAAGTTACCCGCCGCGAGCGCAATATGGAGTTCGACCTTGCACTGGGCTATAACTATAATACCGAGGTGCGCAACGAGATAGCGCCGGCGCCGCAGTTCAACGGACTGACGCTCGGCGTAGCAATCCCGCTGAAATTCTCGAACACCAACCGCGGAGCCGTCAAAGCCGCCGAATTTCGCGTCCGTCAGGCAGAACTCAACTACCGTCAGGCGGAACTCGAAATCCGTAACAGCGTGATGCAGAGCTATGCACAGTACGACGCCCTGCTGCGACAGGTGCGCAACTACGACACCGGACTGCTGCAAAAGGCGCAGGAAGTGCTCGACGGCAAGACATACAGCTACCGCCGTGGCGAGACCTCGCTGCTTGAAGTCCTTGACGCCCAGCGCACCCACGACGATGTCCGCGCCAACTATGTCGAGACGCTATACAACTATCTGTCCGCACTCGCCGGTTTGGAACGCAACGCTGGAATTTGGGATATAAAAATTGAGAAATGAGGCGTCATTGTCAATTTTTTTCCTTAAATTTGCCGTCGCAGACGTTGTGTTTGCACGTAATAGATTATGATTAAAGAAGATACGAAAGAAAAGGACAACGACGAAATATTTACGCCTGAAGATTTCAGCGAGTCGGAGGAAAAAGAGCAGCAGGACGACACGGACGACAATACCGAAGATGCAGCAAATAGCGACACTTCTTCGGAATATGCTGATACTGATGCGTCTGCGCGTTCGGGATATAAAGTTCCGGTTGCAGGTGGTGATATGATTCATCACCTGCCCGGAATGTATCAGAGCTGGTTTCTCGATTATGCCTCGTACGTGATTTTGGAACGCGCCGTGCCGCATATCAACGACGGACTGAAGCCTGTTCAGCGACGTATTTTGCACTCAATGAAGCGATTAGATGATGGACGCTACAACAAGGTAGCTAACATCATCGGTCATACTATGCAGTTTCACCCGCACGGCGACGCATCTATCGGCGACGCTTTGGTGCAGCTTGGGCAGAAGGACTTACTTGTTGACTGTCAGGGCAATTGGGGAAATATCCTGACGGGCGACGAGGCAGCAGCGCCGCGTTATATCGAGGCTCGACTGTCGAAATTCGCTCTCGAAACAGTGTTCAATCCTAAAACAACGGTTTGGAAACAGTCGTACGATGGACGCAATAAAGAGCCTGTCAGTCTGCCGGTTAAGTTTCCGCTCTTGCTGGCTCAGGGCGTCGAAGGCATCGCCGTAGGGCTTTCGTCAAAAATCCTTCCGCATAATTTCAATGAACTGATTGATGCGTCGATAGCTTATCTGCGTGGTGAAGAATTTACACTTTATCCTGATTTTCAGACCGGTGGCTATATCGACGTGTCGCGCTATAACGACGGTGAGCGTGGAGGCTCCGTCAAAGTGCGGGCGAAAATCAGTAAACTTGACAATAAAACGCTTGTAATAAATGATATACCCTTCGGAAAAACGACCTCAACGCTGATAGAATCGGTGCTGAAAGCTAACGACAGGGGCAAAATCAAAATTCGCAAAGTTGACGACAACACGGCGCAAGACGTTGAAATTCTGGTGCATCTGGCTCCGGGCGTCTCGTCCGACAAGACGATAGACGCGCTCTATGCCTTCACCGACTGCGAAATCAGCATCTCGCCCAACTGCTGCGTGATCGACAATAACAAGCCTTACTTCCTGAATGTCAGCAGTGTACTGCGTCATTCGACCGATCAGACGCTGCATCTGCTGCGTACCGAGCTGGAAATCAGGAAGTCGGAACAGGAAGAAGCGCTGTTTTTCGCCTCCCTTGAGCAGATTTTTATCGAAGAACGGATTTATAAGGACAAAGAATTTGAGGATGCCAAAAATATGGACAAAGCGGTGGCGCACGTGGCTCTGCGACTTAAACCATTTGAACCCAAGCTGATACGTCCGGTAACGAACGATGATATTATGCGTCTGATGGAAATAAAAATGGCGCGTATCCTGAAGTTCAACTCCGTCAAGAACGAAGAACTTATAGCGCAGATAAAGAAGGATATAGCCGAAGTGCAACACCATCTTGACAATATCGTTGAATACACGATCGACTGGTTTCGTATGCTGAAGGAAAAATTCGGCGCCGCCTTTCCTCGCAAGACCGAAATCCGAAATTTCGACACGATTGAAGCCAGCAAAGTGGTCGAAGCTAACGAAAAACTGTACATTAATAAAGAAGAAGGCTTTATCGGGACAGGGCTGAAAAAGGACGAATTTGTGTGCAACTGTTCTGATATTGACGACATTATACTCTTCTATCGCGACGGCACCTACAAAGTTATCCGCGTCAGCGAGAAAGTCTTTGTCGGCAAACACGTGATTTACGTCAACGTGTTCAAACGCAACGATAACCGCACGATTTACAACGTGATTTACCGCGACGGCAAAGACGGACACAACTTCATCAAACGCTTTGCCGTAACGGGCATTACGCGCGATAAGGAATATGTGCTCACGAAAGGGACGCCCTCATCGCGCATCCTCTATTTCAGCGCCAACCCCAACGGCGAAGCTGAAACGGTCAAAGTCATACTCAAACCAAAACTGCGGCTCAAAACGCTCGTCTTTGAAAAAGATTTCAGCGACATACTTATCAAAGGGCGTTCGTCGATGGGTAACATCCTGACTAAAGCAGAGATACATAAAATCACGCTCAAGCAGAAAGGCTCGTCAACGCTCGGCGGACGGATGGTCTGGTTCGATTACGACGTGCTGCGGCTTAACTACGACAGTCGCGGCGAACTGCTCGGCGAGTTCCAGAGCGACGACCTGATACTCGTCATTCTGCAAAACGGCGAATTTTATACAACGAACTTCGACCTCACCAACCACTACGACGACAATATCCTCGCGATAGAAAAATTTGACATCGGAAAGACGTGGACAGCAGTGCTTTACGATGCCGACCAGAAATATCCGTATCTTAAACGCTTCACGCTCGAAGCCGGCAGTAAGAAACAAAATTTCCTTGGCGAGAACTCCAAAAGTACGCTCTATCTGCTTACCGATGAGGCGTTTCCGCGTATCGAGATCGTTTTTGGCGGGCACGACAGCTTCCGCGAGCCGCTCGTCATCGACGCCGAACAGTTTATCGCCGTTAAAAGCTTCAGAGCCAAAGGCAAACGTGTTACGACCTACGAAATCGGCACCGTCAACGAACTTGAGCCGCTGCGCTATCCGGATGAAAAAACTGATGCCGACAGCGTTTCGCAAACGGTTGAGACAGAAGAAGATGACACTCCCGACGAGACATCTTCAGTGCAAATGAACTTGTTTGATAAAGAATTATGAAAGTTAAATATCTTATAATTAGTGTTTTATGTTTTACAACTCTGCATATCGGAGCGCAGACAGAAGCTGAAGAACGCCCGCTGTCGATCAACGAAGGTACGCTGATAGGCGTTGGGCATTACAATATCCGAAACACCTATATGTCTGAAATTAAATACACAGGCATCGGTTTGCGGATATTGAACGAGCGGATGCGTAACACTCTGCTACTCGACCGCCGCCTGTCGTCGCAACAGATTTTTTACGTTGACGTGTCATCGACGCAAAACCCCGCAAAAACTATCGGCGCCCTGTCAGGATTTGTCGAATATTCTTACGGCTATCACTATCGCTATCAACCTTCGGAACGATTTAAATTGCTGGCAGGCAGTTCGTTGAACGGACTGCTCGGTTTTATCTACAACACTCAGGGCAGCAATAATCCCTTCGTCCTGAACGCCGATGTCGATATCAGTATTTCGGTCGCGGGAATATACAATTTTAAAATAAAAGAGTTTCCATTGACTGTTCGCTATCAGGCTGATCTGCCATTCATTGGCGCTGCTTTTGCGCCGAAATACGGGCAGTCGTACTACGAAATTTTTGGACTGGGCAACTACGATGGCATTGTGCATTTCACCTCGTTCCACAACAAATTTGCACTGCGCAACTTCCTGACAGTCGATTTTCCGCTTGGCAATTTCACCATCCGGACAGGCTATCTTAACAAACTGTATTACACGGACATAAACAATATCCAAATGCACCACGTGTCGCACAGTTTTATGATAGGTTTTGCGAAAGAATTTGTAACTTTCAGCGGCAAACGATTGAAAAATAAAAATTTATATCAAAGTTCATATTATTAAGATGATACGATATATAAAAAATATTTTGCCGATAGCGCTTGTTTCGTTGCTTGTAAGTTGCGAAAAAGCAGATGTTTACACAATGAATCCGCGAACAAATTTTGATGCTTTGTGGCGTATTATCGACGAACATTACTGTTTTTTCGATTACAAAAATATTGACTGGAACGAAATTTACACAAAATACAACAGCCAGTTGACCGACACGATGAATCAGTACGAACTGTTTGATTTACTGGGCGATATGCTTGCCGAGCTAAAGGATGGACACACCAATTTGATGTCGTCGTTCGATGTGGCGCGCTATTGGGACTGGTACGAAGACTATCCGCGCAATTTCAACGACGATATCCACAAGAGCTATCTGCTTAAAGGATACAAGATTGCAGGCGGAGTGAAATATATGCGGATGGAAAACGACAAAGTGGGTTATATGTACTACGGCAGTTTTTCAAGCGGCGTCAGCGAGGTGCAACTGAACGAAATCCTGCTGCATTTCAAGGAATGTAAAGGGCTGATAATCGACGTTCGCGAGAATGGCGGCGGCGCTCTGACCTATTCCGACCGGCTTGCGTCGCGCTTCCTCAAAGAGAAAATCACGGCAGGCTATATCCAGCATAAGACAGGTCCGGGTCATAACGATTTCTCCGAACTGTATCCTATTGAGCTTGAGCCATCTGAATATGTTACTTGGCAGCGTCCCGTTGTCGTCCTGACCAACCGCCACAGCTATAGCGCAACCAACGATTTTGTTAATAAAATGCGTTATCTTCAGCATGTTACGATTATGGGCGACCGGACAGGCGGCGGCGGCGGATTGCCGTTTAACTCCGAACTGCCAAACGGCTGGCGCGTACGCTTTTCCGCCTCGCCGATGTATGATGCCGAAAAAATTTGTACCGAAGACGGCATTGAGCCTGATATTCAGGTATCTATGCTGATGTCAGATATGACGAAAGGCAAAGATACAATAATCGAAGCTGCTTTAGCGTTGATTATAAGTAAATAGCTTGATAACTATGAAAGCAAAACTGATATACCACTGCAGGCGCACGCTACCAACAATGGCAGTGTGCATCGCCGCGCTTGTATTCAGCGTTTTAACAGCCTCGGCACAGTCGGAAATAACGGTCGAGAAACCCGTCAGCGACGTAAAACCGGCGTTTGACATCCCGACGGATTACAGCCAAGACCTTATCAACCTGCGATGGAACGAACTGATTAGCAGTAATATACTTAACGAAATTCGCTATGCCGAATATTACAATTCCTACTTCGGCACAATCGACAGCGAACGGGCTTATACGCTCTACAGCAGCCAAAACCTTGTGCCCGGAATAATGCTGCGGCGCGACGCAGGCGGGAATATGCTTTTTCAGCTTAACGACCGATTCATCCTTACGACAGGCGCTTATGCGCTGCAATACAGGACTTTGCAAGGCGTATATAACGATGCCGTTGCCACAATGTCGGTTGACTACAGCCCCGCCAACTGGCTGACAATCGGCGCATGGGGTCAGTATTCGGCGTTTTCGCGCTATAATGCAATGCACGGCTCAATGGTGATGGATCCCTTCGTCCCATCATCGGCATTCGGCGTGAGCGGCACAGCAATGTTCAACGACGCAATCGGCGTTCAAGGCATAGTCGGCAGACAAATAAACCCAGTTACAGGCAAATGGAAAACAGTTTACGGCATCTCACCGGTCATCAATTTTAATAAGCTGTTTAAGTAAATCAACGAGTTAGACAGCTTTTGGATGCTGCATTTAATCAATTTAGTGAACTAAAGATCAAAAAAAATAGCATCACTTTTGTCCATTATACCTGCAAATGTAAAAATAATTATTATCTTTGCGCCGTTAATTCAGCGAATATGACACGCTATTTAGACCTGCAGAAATACCCGGTTTTCAAGCAAATTTTCGGCAAGAACCCGGATTTGGCGATGAGTTTTCTCAGCGCCCTAATGCGTTTGCGCCCTGATCGGCAGATAGTTGAGCTTAGTTATATCTCGCACAGAAAGATGCCTGACTATTCGATTAAAGAGCGACTTGTTGGCTATCTGTCTGATAATAAGATATTTACCCCCCCCCCCCCCAAAAAAAAATAAACAGTTGTATATCAACCGTTTATATGGCAATTCGGCGATCGCTGCCTGACGTTTCGACTCGGTCAATTTCGCGTACATTATATATATTGCGACAGTCAAGTCGGCTTGGGAGTAAGCCCGACTGCTCGGCGACGCTTTCAAAAACGCTTGAAAGTAGTCCGGAGCGCTCGTTGGCATTTTCAAGACAGCTTGAAAGTTGCGTCGCGCAGTCGTTCACGTTTTCAAATTGCCTTGAAACTGTGCCCGACGCCTCGATGCGAAAATCAAACGTATTTAATCACTATAAAATTTCAAAATCATGATCACAAGATTTCTCTACGAAAGCCTGCGAAACGAAACGCACGCTGCCTATCACGACGCAGTGATGGCAATTTTTGGCTCACATCCCGATCTTCCGGGCATTGAGTCGCAGTTTGCCGCTTATCAGACGGCTTATAACGACGAGATTCTCGCGCTCGACGTGGTCAGGCGCAGTGAACTGACAGCGCAGATTGCCGAACAGGACACTGTGCGCGACAGTGTTTATCGCGGCTTTGCCGATTCCGTCAAGGGTGCGACCAAGCACTTCGACTCTGTCAAACGCAGCGCAGCTATGCAACTGCAAAACATGCTCACAGCTTATGGCAACATCGCCATCCGACCGCTCGACGAGGAAACCGCCGCCATCGACGACCTCCTCCGCGAGGTAGAAACGCGGCATACCAAGTCTATAGAATTGCTTGGGCTTGAAGACTGGATCACGCAGCTTGCCAACGAAAACAGCGTTTTCAAAGCGCTTATCCTCGACCGCAACAGCGAAACCGCCCAACGTCCCGCCGTGAAGATGAAAACCTCACGTGCCGCAGTTGACGCCGCTTTCCGCGCCCTGCTCAATATGCTCGACGCACTGATACTGGTCAATGGCGAAGCCCCTTACCAGAGCTTTCTTACAGAATTTAACACCCTCTCCGAACGCTACAAAACCATTCTCGCGCAGGAACAGGGGATGAGGAAAAAGAAAAAAGAACCAATAGACAATAATTAAAAAAATGGAAAATACTAAAACAGACATTCTAAATGAATTGTTCGCATCGGATTACCGAAAACAAGTGGATGCAGAGTTAAAGCGTTTAGTCAATGAATACGTTAGCAATTCGGGATTAAAAAGTAATATTTTGTACCATTTATGTTTGGACGAAGATGTAAAGCCGACGCTTGAGCACAGTAAGAGACTTCGTGCATATTTGTGTTTGATAATGGCAGAGGAAAATGGTTTTAAAGTACAAGATATTGTTCCGCTCTCTGTTGTATTAGAATTAATTCATAATGCTTCGCTAATTATTGATGACATTCAAGATGATGGCATAATGCGTTGTGGAAGATTAGCACTTTGGAAAAAGATAGGTATTCCTCTTGCCATTAATGCAGCGTATTTTATGTCGCATATTTCTTTGGCATATTATAATTGGCAATGTCAAATACATAACTATTACAATTATTCCAAAATAATTTTACAAAGCATTGCAGATTTTGGAAATGGGCAACAATTAGATTTGGAATCTAACAAGGAAATGTCCTTTGATATCTACGAAAAAATATCAGAAGGTAAGACCGGCACATTATTGAAATTATCTTTATTATTTGGTTTAATGCCTTATAATTATTGCGAATCAATCTATAAACAGATATCTGAATTTGCTGCATTATTTGCTTATGCTTATCAAATAGGCGATGATATTTGCGATTTGAAACAATATCAAAAGCAGAACACCAAGAATATTGATACCTCAAATATATACTTTTGCTTTGAAAAAAAACTTGATACAAATTTGATTGAAAAAACAATATTTGAAATTGAAAAATATCAACGCAAAAAACAGGCAAATGTATATGAAATGTTGAATTCAATCACAAATGCTAAAAATATAAAAATCAATAAAATAACTAATTTAATTAATGCTTTATGGAAAAAAAATTGGATGAAAAGCACGCTTTAAAATTTTTGATTTATGCGGTTCTGTTGGGAGATATTCTTCCATTAGGTATAATGTATATTTTTGACAAGTTAGAGATGATTGATATTGTTCCATCTGATTCCGCTGTACTAACTTGGTCAATGATCGCTTTTTTATTAAGTTCTATTGTGGGGACATTCTTCGCCATTTTGCTACAAAATAAAAAGTGGTTATACGGGTCAGGACTGATTTCATTAATATGTGTTTCTGTTATAGTGTTTTACACAGGTGGATTATTTAATAGTGCAATGTCCTTTTATTTTATCTTTATTCCATCTGCCGTTGCTGTTTGTTTCGATTTAGGAAAGGATGAAAGGGGGCTCGGAATAATTTTTACTTATATTGAATGTGTCATATTTATCTTAGCTTTGTTTGTGATAGATCTTTTCTGCCCGACTACATATAATCGCCATAAAATACTTGATTTGATATTCATTTTAATTCAAATATCATTAATTTGTTTAATGGAATTAGACAGGTATGAAAGTAAATTATCTCTTGTGAGAGTCATATTAAGTAAGATAAACAAAAACGAAATGGATAAAAAATAATAACAAATGAAACTAAATAAATCTCAATTAGCGTGGGTGTCTTATGATTTTGCAAATTCTGCATTTCATTTAATAATTCCCACCGTACTGTTTCCGCTTTATTTCAAAGCGATGTTGGCAGCCGACGTTTCTTCAGGCGATTTTGCTTGGAGTTTAATCGTTTCACTGCCAGTTTTAATTGTTGGACTGATTTCGCCTTTTATTGGCGCATATATCGACAACAAACACAACAACAGAAAGTTTTTCATTTTTGTAACGCTTTCTACGATTCTGCTCAATTTTGCATTGGGTATAATCAGTCCTTCGTTCAACAAAGTGAATATTTTTCTATTCTCACTTTGCTTAATGTTTTTCAACCTGTCGCAATTTTCTTACGATGCCTTTTTGCCAAGCCAAAAAAAAGGGAAAGGTGTTGCAGCACTTTCAGGTATCGGTTGGGGTACAGGTTACTTGGGCGGTATCCTTTGTATGATACCGATTTTCTTGCTAACAAAAGGAAAAACATTACCTGCCGACTACTCTGCGTATCAATTAGGCTTTTTGGTAGTAGCATTTTTTTATCTGATATTCACTTTGCCCAGTTTTTTGTTTATAAAGAGCGGTATAAGCGATAACAAGCAAGCAGATAGAGTTACAGAAAACCCATATAAGAAAGTTGTTGCCTCGTTGAAGAATTGGAAGTATAACAAGCATATTTTTATTTTTCTTATTGCTTTTTACCTTATTAATGACGGCTTATCTACATTAGTTTATTTTACTTCATTATTTGCCTCTGAAACTTTAGGAATGAATACGAGTGAAATTCTTATTTCGTTTTTAGTTGTTCAGTTAATTGGTGTTCCTGCAACTATTTTCTTTTGTCAATTAAGCGAAAAGCTCGGTTATATGAGAACATTTGTTACCACCGTCATTATTTGGATTTTATTGGGCATTGCCTTTGTCGTGCTTTCAACAAAAATTCAATTTTATGTTTTGTCCTTTTTTGTAGGACTTGTAATTGGGACAACTCCAGCATTGGCGCGAGCCATTATATCATCTTATTTAGAAAAGCGTAATGACGCAACTGAAATTTTCGGTTTTAATTCAATGGCAAGTCGAACCTCGTCAATTTTCGGACCGTTATTGTTTGGTGTTGTATCAACGGCTTTTCAAAGTCAGAAAGTGGGCTTGTTAAGTTTAACGCTGTTCTTTTCGTTGGGGCTGATAATGTTATTGTTAAATAGGAAAAATAATATAATAATCAATAAACTGAAATAAAATGGATATAGAACAAAAATTTGATCTTATGCTTATCCGTTCACGCAAGCATGCGACCAATGTATTATATCGTGTTCTACCGTGAGTTCGACGTAAGAAAAAGCGTGAAAAATATGCAAAAAAATACGTTGGGGAGGATTTCTGCCCCAAAAGCCGTGTTTTTGCCCATGATTTTAGACAAAAAACTGCTTTATCAGCTGTTTAGGATAGAGGTCGAACAGGCGGTCGGTACGAGTTATTTGTAAAAATTATCAGCACACCGCTAAAATTATTTCCGTAAAGAAACGCATAAATCAGAAAAAATTTGCTACATTTGTCGATTATTTTCTGATGTAACAGTTTTAGATGGTATCTTTAAACGAAATAATGTCGCCCGGACTGTTCGATATTTCCTGTTTTGAGGAGACGACACAGGACAAGTCTTCGTGGATGGACAATCCTTATTTTCAGTTGTTTACGCAGCAGCTTGGACTGAAGGAAATCCGCGATGGCGACGAGTATTTGCTTACTCCCGTCAAGGGGCGCGGCTGGGCTGTCGGCTTTGAGGAAGTAACGGCGGCGATGGAGCAGTTGCACGCCGGATTGAAGGCGACGCCCGAAAAAACGCTTGACGCTCTGAACTTTGTCATCGACAAATTGGACGGGACGAAGGCGTTGCCACTCTATGTCGTGTCGTTTATCTGCCGCGATGTGGTCAATCGTGTTGTTTTGCAGCGATTTAACGAGACTATCGGCTGCGTGTGCACCAATATGACCGATTTGCAAAACAAGATTGGCGACAATATTGTTGAGGCAAACGAGACGTTCAATACGTTGCGTTTCTGCGACCCTGCTATGGGTTCGGGACGCTTTCTTACAGCGCTGACAAATGAGATTATCGCCGTCAAATCGCAGCTGGGGATACTTACCGACTGTGACGACAACCCGCTTTTCGGCTACAAAGTGGTTGTTGCAGGGCGCAATCTGGCGGCTTTCGACAAGCGTCAGTTCGGGCAGTTTGCTTTCGAGCCGTCGAATCCCGAAACCAAGCGCATACACGATACTTTCCTGAAAGAGAAGAAGATAATCATCGGAAAATGTCTATACGGAGCCGAATACGACCCCATCAGCGTGATGGTCTGCCGTTTGCGCTTCTGGAGCGAGCTGCTTAAGCACACCTGCCGACATGGAAAACTGTCGTTTACAGGCGCTTATGTTGACAGTAACATCTGTTGCGGCGATGCTCTGATAAGCCGTTTTGCCATCAACGAAGACCTTCGCTCGGCGTTCAAGCAGATAGGTTACAGCGTCGGCGACTACAAAAATCTTGTGAAAGACTGCCGTAAAGCCCGTACGCGACAGGAAAAGGAAGACCTGAAACGTATTATTGCGCTGATAAAAAACAAGATACAGCACGAGATCGTGTGGGACGACAAGCATAACGACGACCTGCGCCGCTGGCAGCACGAGCTGGAAATGCTAAAGTCGCCCAACCTCTTCACTCCCGATGCCGAAGCCGAAAAAGCTATCTCGGCACGTATCATCGAAGCCCGCAATATGGTTGACAAATACAAGCAGAAAGCGGCTGAAATCAATTCCAATCCCATTTACAAACGGGCGGTAGAATGGCGTTACGAGTTTCCCGATATGCTGAGCGAGACGGGCGATTTCATAGGTTTCGATGCTATCATCGGCAATCCGCCCGACACGCAGGGCGAACAACTGACATCGTCTATTGTCTATAAACAGCTTAATTACAAGGCGTTTAAGCAGACCGGCGAAGTGTCGAGCCTGTTCTATGAGCTTGGCGACAAGCTGCTCAAGCCGAATTATTTCATGTCGTACATAGCCTCAAGCAGCTGGATGCACGCAATTCCGGCAGGTAATCTGCGCCAGTTTATGATGGAAGAATCCAATCCGCTGCTGATGCTCGAATTTGACACATCGAACCGTATTGACGCTTCGCTTGGCGGCAAGGGCGTACTGACGCTTCAAAAATCGCATAACCAGTACAGGCTGATGGTGTGCAAGATAGACAGCCGGTTTGACCCGCGTATGATTACGCTCGATGATTATATCGACCGCAACGCCGTCATCTCGCAAGTCAGCGGAAGCGGACAGACCGCCAACGCCGGTTTCGGCATTATTTCCGAAACGGAAAAAAGCATAAAAAACAAAATCAGTCTTGCAGGTGTGCCGCTTCGTACTTGGGACATACGTATGCATCCGGGCATAAAAACAGGATTAGACGCGGCATTTATTATAGACGACAAGACCAAAGACCAGTTTGTGCACGCCGATTACAAGAATTTCGACATCATAAAGCCTTTGCTGTCTGTCGATTGCATCGCCCGCTATAGTCCCCGCAAATTCGAACAGTGGCTGCTCTGCATTCCATGGCATTTCCCGCTGCTGTTCGACCAGTCGATCACACGTGCCTCCGAACGCGCCGAAGAACGGTTTGCGCAGCAATATCCCGTCATTTTCGAGTATCTGCTGAGGTTCAAAGACCGGCTCATCGCCCGCGATTCGGCTGAAGTTGGCGTTACGTTTGAATGGTATGCCCTTCAACAGCTCAGTATGAACGACGAATGGGACGATTTCACGCAACAGAAAATTATCTGGCGCAAGGAATCGCCCTCGCCCGACTTCTGTTTCGACTACGGAGGATGTGCCACGCTCGAACCGACCTGTTTCATCATCGGGCAGCATCTGAAATACCTGCTTGGCATCCTCAACTCCAAAATCGGGCGTTTTATGCTAAAGGACTCGCCGCGAGTCGATAATACCGGCAATATACAGATAAGCATCTTGACCCTCGAAGCGCTTAAGATCCCGACGCCCAATATCAAGATCGAGTCAGACCTGATAGCGCTGGTCAACAAACGCACGTCGGATGCCAATCCCGAAGAATGTGCCGAGCTTGACCACCGTATAAATCAGATAGTTTACGAGATTTTCGGTTTGAACGCCGAAGAAATAGAATTTATAGAAAAACAAATAATTATCTAACATTTTAATATTTTTTTAAACTATGGTAACACGAAGGAATTTTTTAAAAACTGCCACGATGGCATCTGCCGGACTGGCGCTGGGCGATTTCAGCCTGAACGCGGCAAGTTACAAAAACATTGTCGGTGCAAATGGAAAAGTTAATCTGGCATGCGTAGGCATTGGTTTTCGCGGCGCCGAGATTATCAAGGAATTTAACAAAACGGGGCTGGCTAATGTGGTAGCCCTGTGCGACATCGACTTGGGCGCCAAGCATACGCAGGAGATTATGGCGATGTTCCCTAAAGCCAAGCTGTTTAAGGATTTCCGTCAGATGTTTGACAAGGCGGGTAATGAATTTGAAGCCGTATGTGCGGGAATACCCGACTTTGCGCATTTTCCGGTAGCCATTCACGCCATTCGCGAAGGCAAGCATATCTATGTCGAGAAACCGATGTGCCGCACCTTCCTCGAAGGCGAACTGATGATTAAAGCCGCTAAGGATAACCCGAAAATCGTTACCCAGATGGGCAATCAGGGACATTCCGAAGCCAACTATTTCCAGTTTAAGGCTTGGAAAGACGCCGGCATCATCAAAGATGTAACGTCTGTTACGGCGTTTATGAACCAGGCCCGCAGATGGCATAACTGGGATTCGCGTATCTACAAATATCCGACGCCCGACCAGATGCCCGACGGCATTGATTGGGATACGTGGAATATGGCTGTGCAGTATCACGAATACAGCGACCGTTATCACCGTGGCAACTGGCGCTGCTGGTACGACCTCGGCATGGGTGCGCTGGGCGACTGGGGCGCTCATCTTATCGACACTGTGCATCAGTTCCTCGAACTCGGTCTGCCTTATGAGATCACTCCCGTATGGCTGAAAGAGCACAACGACTATTTCTATCCAATGTCCACTACGCTGAAGTTCCGCTTTGCGGCTCGTGGCAAGATGCCCGCGCTCGACATTGACTGGTACGACGGCTTGGATAACATCCCGCCCCTGCCCGAAGGCTTCGGTAATTTTGGAGGTGAAGCCGACATTCCTACTGTAGCCGGAGAGAAATATAAATCGTCGAACCGCAATCCGGGCAAGGTTATTTACAGTAAGGAACTGACATTCCAAGGCGAATCGCACGGCGCTCCGCTGCATATCATTCCTGCTGCAAAGGCGAAAGAGATGGAGTCGAAACTGCCTGAAGTGCCGCAATCGCCGTCGAACCACTACGCCAACTTCCTGCTCTCGTGCCTCGGTAAGGAGAAAACCCGCTCGCCGTTTGAGGTTGCAGGACCGCTCAGTCAGGTGTTCTGTCTTGGCGTGATGGCGCAAAGGCTTAACATCAAACTTGAGTTTGACACTGTCAAAAAGCAGATTACAAACAGTCCGTTTGCTAATGCTATGCTTGCAGGCGCTCCGCCGCGCTCAGGCTGGGAACATTATTATAACGTATAAAATGCGTTCATTTTAGTTTTGTTTTAGATGGGAAGCCGGACAGTGCCTGTTCGGCTTCCTGCATTATTAGCCTTATTGCACTCTGCGTCATTCGCAATGCGTAATGCTATTCGATGTCGCCGATGCTGAATCGCCTGTCAATGCAAGCAGGCAGCTCGTCGAGGTAGTGCGTAACATAAACTAACGACTTGCCCGCGCGCCGGCAAAACGTTTCTATTATGCGGGTTGTAAGTTGCTTGTTATCAGGGTCAAGTCCGTGCAGCGGCTCGTCGAGGATAAGCAGGTCGGGGTCTTTCACGAAGGCGCGGGCAAGTAGCGCAAGTCGCTGTTCGCCGGACGATAACGTGAGAAATTGCCGCTCGGCAAGATGTTCGATACCAAATATTTGCATCCATTTGGCAGCAATCGTTGCCTGTTGAGGACTGCACTTTCGATACAGCCCTGTCGTGTCGAAAAATCCCGAACTGACAACCGTCTTTGTTGCTACGTTTTCGCGGTAATACAGGTGCATTTCGGGCGAGACGTAGCCGATGCGCCGTTTGATGTCCCAGATGCTTTCGCCGCTGCCGCGCTGACGGTCGAAGATGGTGATTTTCTGCGCATAAGCCTGTGGGTTGTCGGCATAAATCATACTTAAGAGCAGGGTCTTTCCGCTGCCGTTCCTGCCGAGCAAAGCCCATTTCTCGCCGTTCCGCACTTCCCAGTTGACGCTGTCGAGAATCGTCCGTCCGCCGTAGCTGACAGTTACGTTATCCATCCTGAAAGTGATATTGTGCTCGCTTGTTCTGCCATTATCAGTCGGAAGGTCGGTTGGTTCTTTCGCACTGATTGTATGTGCATTATGCAACATTCCGTCCACCGGCATAACATTCGTAATCACCGTCGGAATGTCGGTAGGATTTGGCGTAAGCAATACGATGCCAAAACGCTTTGATTCAGCTATTTCGTTTAGCAATTCCGTAAGCGTGAGGCGCGACGGGGCGTCAAGTCCGATAAACGGGTTGTCGATAATGAGAATGTCGGGGTTCGACAGCACCGTGCGCAAGATAAGAAATTTGCGCAGCTCGCCGCTCGAAAGGTGCACGATCTTCGATTTCAGATGCTTTCTGACGCCGAACAGATCGAACAGTTTGCCATAATCGCCCTTCAGCCTGATGCCCGACAGCAGTTCGTCGACGGTGGGCAGGTCGTCCGTCTCGGTCGCGTGCCATCGCTGCTGATAATAGCTGTTGCGCGTGTCGGCAATGGAATGTATGTCGTTGAACGAAATGGACTTGATGCTCTCGTAAGTGCGCCGTTTAAATGTGTGACTGACAGCGCCTTCTCTCAACGAATAACGCCCCTGCAATATGTCGGCAAGCAAGTTTTTGCCGCTGCCGTTACGCCCGACAACAGCCCAGTGTTCGCCCTTCAGGATATCCCACGAAACAGGCTCGGCAAACCCCAAAGCCTCATTTCTCGGCATAGCACGATGGATAGAAACAAGCGCACCGCCCATCAGAATAAAGCCACAATTTTCGGTACGAAGATGATAAGACCGGTGATAGCCGCTGCAATAGCTGTCAGCAACACCGCTCCGGCAGCAAGGTCTTTGACGAGTTTTATTTTCGGATTGCGTTCGGGCGAAACGGCGTCCGACAGCTCTTCGATGGACGAATTGACAGCTTCGGCGGCAAACACGTTCCCGCTAACTATCACTACGACAATCCATTCCGTTGGCGACAGATGCAACGCTAATCCCGCTATCACGACGCAGCAGAATATAAATAGATGTACTCGCGCGTTCTGTTCCTCGGAAATCAACATCCGTATGCCCCGAAGCGCATATCCGAAGCTCTTTAGTAATCGCCTGAATGACAATGCTTTTTTGCCCATCTTTGATCTGCCGTTATATTGAGCATTTATTTATTTGTTTGCAAAGGTAAGCACTTTTTTTTAGTTTCAAAGCGAAAATAAAACTTTTTCGTTAACTTTGCCACAAAAAATCAATAATGAAAAACAGGATCTTTTTACTTTCGGTCATATTTACAGGGATTTTAAGCGTTTCAAGCGCTTTTTCGTCATCCCCTGAACCCGCCGCGACGCCCAAGCCAAACGGCTTCGAACTCAAGCGGGGAGTGAACATCAGCCACTGGCTGTCGCAGAGTTCGGTACGCGGCGAGCAGCGGGCGCAGTATTTCACCCGTCGCGATGTGGAGTTCATCGCCTCGCTCGGCTTCGACCATATACGCTTCCCTGTCGATGAAGAGCAGATGTTCGACGAGCAGGGCAATAAGGAGAAAGAGGCTTTCACGCTGCTACACAATGCCCTACGGTGGTGTGCGGAGTTCCGCCTGAAAGCCGTCGTTGACCTGCACATACTGCGCTCTCATCACTTCAACGCCGAAGAGAAGCCGCTCTTCACGCAGGCGTCGGCGCAGGAACAGTTCTACGACTGCTGGCGCAAAATCAGCGGCGAACTGCGCAAGTACCCGCTTACGATGGTGGCTTACGAACTGATGAACGAGCCGGTAGCCGACGCGCCGGAGCAGTGGAACGTCATCGTCAACCGCTGTGCGGCGGCGGTGCGCAAACTTGAACCGCGCCGCACCATTGTCATCGGCTCGAACCGCTGGCAGGCGTACAACACCGTCAAAGACCTGCAAGTGCCTGATAACGACCCGAATATCATCATCTCGTTTCACTACTACAACCCCTTCCTGCTGACGCACTATCGCGCCTCGTGGACTGATAACCGCCTCTATCGCGGACCT
>JAISTS010000097.1 GCA_031272455.1 Tannerella sp.
TTTCGCCGCGCCGTTTCATCTCCATCAACCGATGGGTCGTTACTTTCCGACTGTCGTCGGATGTGATTGCTACTGACATAACAAATTTATTTTTCGTTTCGCGCCGCAAAGATAGTGAAAAACTTTTGATGCGAAATCAAAAAAGAAATCGTATCTTTGCAGCCTCATTTCGATACGTAAAAAAAAAGCAGTTTTATGGCAAAATACTTGAACGATGTATCCAGAACATTCGGGGAATACCTGCTCATTCCCGGTCTGACGACTAAAGAATGTACACCCTCGAACGTTATTCTCAAAACGCCGCTCGTCAAGTGTGCGGTTGGTCAAAAGCCTGATATCGAGTTGAATATCCCGTTTGTCTCGGCTATTATGCAGTCGGTTTCGGGCACCGAGCTGGCTATCGAACTGGCGCGCAACGGCGGACTGTCGTTTATCTTCTGTTCGCAACCTGTTGACGATCAGGCAGAAATGGTGCGCAAGGTGAAGAAATTCAAAGCGGGATTTGTGGTCAGCGACGCCAATGTACGCCCTGAACAGACGCTTGCCGACGTTATTAAGGTGGCAGCAGCGACAGGTCATTCGACTATCGGCGTAACAGACGACGGCACCTCAAACGGTCGTCTCGAAGGCATTGTTACCAGCCGCGACTATCGCATCGAAAAAGATCCTTTGGATCTGAAAGTCAAGGATTTTATGACGCCATTCTCGAAGCTCGTTTACGCGCAGTCGGGCGTTTCGCTCAACGACGCCAACAATATCCTTTGGGATCACAAACTCAACGCTTTACCCGTCATCGACAGCGACCGTCGCCTCGCCTATTTCGTCTTCCGCAAGGACTACGACAGCCACCGCAACAACCCCGAAGAGCTGTCGGATGCGACAAAAAAACTGCTTGTAGGCGCAGGTATTAACACCCGTGATTACAGCGAGCGTGTTCCGGCGCTGATCGAAGCCGGAGCCGATGTGCTGTGTATCGACTCGTCCGACGGCTATTCCGAATGGCAAAAGGAAACGCTCCGCTGGACGAAGGCAAAATATGGCGATGCGGTCAAGGTCGGCGCAGGCAATGTCGTTGATAGCGAGGGATTCAGGTTTCTTGTCGATGCCGGAGCCGATTTCGTGAAAGTGGGCATAGGCGGCGGGTCTATCTGCATCACCCGCGAACAAAAAGGCATAGGGCGCGGACAAGCCACATCACTAATTGACGTTGTGCGGGCACGTGATGAATATGCTTCAAAATCAGGCGTTTATGTTCCTATATGCAGCGATGGCGGATTAGTTCACGACTATCACATGGCGCTTGCTTTAGCTATGGGAGCCGATTTTCTGATGATGGGACGTTATTTTGCCCGTTTCGACGAATCGCCAACAAAAACGCTCCGCGTAGGCAACAATTACGTAAAAGAATACTGGGGCGAAGGCTCTAATCGCGCACAAAACTGGCAGCGCTACGATTCGGGCGGCACCGAAACGCTGAAATTTGAAGAAGGCGTTGACAGCTATGTGCCTTATGCCGGCAAGATGAAAGATAATCTGGCAATTACGCTCGGCAAACTCAAAGCGACGATGTGCAGTTGTGGCGCGACAACCATCAAAGACTTGCAGCAGAACGCGAAGATTACGCTCGTCTCGTCAACAAGCATAGTCGAAGGCGGCGCTCACGACGTCATCCTGAAAGAGCAAAATATGTAATCGCGCTTGCCGTAAGACGCTGATTTATTTCACACTGCGAGCCAGACGAAAACCGAGATGCGGCTCGCGGATATTGGGCGGCACGCGCAGCCGTACAGGAATCCGCACAATGCTCGCCCCCGTGTTCCAAGCCCCGCCACGTACAATCACATCCACTCCGGTGATATTGTTTTTCGGGTTGGTGCGCGGCGTTGAGGTGTAGTTGTAGTACCAGTCGCCCGTAAATTCGCTGACGTTGCCGCTCATATCGTGGATGCCAAGCTCGTTAGGTCGTTTCGTCCCTACCATGTGCGTTTTGCTGCCCGAATTGTTGCCGTACCACGCCACTTCGCCCACCGTGTTGCCCCCGCTGTATTTATATCCTTTGCTCGCCTGTCCGCCCCGTGCTGCATATTCCCATTCGGCTTCGGTTGGCAGGCGGTAGTTCATCCCCGTTTTTTCGTTCAGACGATGGATAAACACCTGAATGTCGTCCCAGCTGACCTGCTCGACGGGCAGATTGTCGATCACGCTGGCTCGTCTCCATTCTTCCTGTGTCGGAATGGCATAGTGCGTCTTATTCAACTCGTTAACCCCATCCATAAGTATTTTCATATTACGCCATGTTGAGGGCGCAACCGTATAATTCGATGGATTGGTGCCCATCACAGCGTTCCATTCAGACTGAGTAACCTCGTATTTGCCTATATAAAAGTCGCTTAGCGTTACCTGATGAACCGGTTTTTCGTCGGCTTTGCAGTCGCCGTTATGCTCGTCGCATCCCATATTAAACGTGCCGCCTTTGACTAAAACCATCTTTATATCAGGCGTTTGTGCATTTAGCAGCAAGGTTCCGGCGATGGTGGCGCAAATTGATAATAATAAACGTAATATGCTCATAATGATGTATTTAAATTATTTTTACTATTGCGAACTTATTGCCAAGCGCAGTCCGAGATTGTTGCGGGTGTTGTCGGGCAGGTCGTCTTCGCGTATCGAGATGCGCTGCGCGATGCTGTTCCAGCTTCCGCCGCGAAACGTGCGTATCGTGCCCGTCGCGGCGCCCTGAGGGTTGGTCTGAGTAGCGTAGTCGTAAGGCGTAAACCAGTCGCTGCACCATTCCCACACATTGCCTGTCATATCATAAATTCCCAGTTCGTTAGCCTTTTTCGTACCGACGGGATGCGTTTGTCCTTCGGAATTGTTGCCATACCACGACACCTCGTTGGGATTGTTGCTGCCGCTGAACTGATAGTGCCTGCTTTCCGCTCCTCCGCGAGCCGCATATTCCCATTCGGCTTCGGTTGGCAGACGATATTTCTTGCCTGTCAGGATGTTAAGCCGTCGGATAAACTCCTGCGCCGCCTTCCAGCTGACGCTCTCGACCGGCAGGGCGGCTTTCTCCCACTGCGATTTTGACGGAATGGCATAGCTCGTCCGGTTGCGCTCGTTAAGCCTTCTTAAGAACGCTTCCATATCTTCCCATATCAGCGCCGTGAAATGCGAGGGATTTTCGCCCATAACGGCTTCCCATTGCGCCTGAGTAACTTCGTATTTACCTATGTAGTAATCACTTAACGTAACCTGATGGACAGGTCGCTCGCTGCTGTTGCAGTCTTTGCCCTGATCCGCCGTACAGCCCATCATAAAGGTGCCGCCCTTCACAAAAACCATCTCTATTTCAGGCGCTTGCGCACGACTCACTGTCGCCGCCAGCAACAAGGGCAGCATCATCACAGGAATTATCGTTTTTACCATTTCTCGTTTCATATCTTATTTGATATTTTAATAAAAAATTAAATAATATTAACCGTAAGAGCAAAAACTTTCGGTGAAAATATCGCCGCTTGAAGGTGGGATTTTTTATTGCCGATACAGACAAATAAAATCACGGAGTTATTCTCGAAGCCGAAATTTTACTGTTTAAAAAATCGTAATCTTTTGAGTAAAATTAAGTAATTTTCGGTTACGAAAAAGGTAATTATAATTAAAAAAAACGAAAAATAATTAACATTAGCCGGTTTTTCACCTATCTGCCACAAAATCAATCATTTGGACTATAGCGCGACGGCAGACCGGACAAAACGGCGCCATATCGCGCATAGTACAGTGGTCAACCGGACGATAAATGCCTTTCGAGACGTAGCCTCCGCCCTCAAACACACCGAGCTTGTCGGCGTAAGGCTCTTCAAGCGGGGTCGGAACGGGCGTGTCAGCCGTCAGCATATCTTTCCATTTGGCATCGAAATTGACCAAGGTCGTGATATTGGGTTCCCAAGGCTCTACATCCAAGCTATAGAAGTCATTATAAGCCACTTCCGACTCAAAGTATTCGTCGGCAAGACCGGCAAAACTGTGCCCGAGTTCGTGTACAAAAACGCGGATTGTGCGCGGGTTGTCGGCTGTCCCGACGGCATAAAAATTGTACATCCCGCCGCCGCCGTAAATCTCCGAGTTAACGAGCAGAAACACAGCGTCGCACGGCACATTCCACACCGCGTCGCGGATAGCTTTCATATCCGGCGTAGTCAGATAACGCTCCAGCCCGAAAGTGTAAAATCCGGAATTGAGAGCCGTATTGACAAACACACCCTTGCCCGAAACATCAACGCCCGACTGCTCAGACGGCAGATGTACAGCCCAGATATTGAAGTCGTTACGATGCTCGGTATATGGCGCGGTGGCAAAAAGAGCTTCGGTGAAACGGGCGGCGTCGGCGCTGAATTTATCCATCTCGGCGGCAGTGTAGCCTTCGGGAACGAAAACCAAATCGACTTTGCCCGATGGGTCGCCCGAATACTGAACACGCTCTATTTCAAGATTTTTCAGCGGACCGCGGTCTATAAAAATGCTTTGCGGGTCAACATCGAGCTTCATCAGCGGACCGAAAAGATTGGTTTTGCGATCTCGTGCAAGCAGCTCAAGCACAACAGGTTGCTTGGGATAAGGAATTGAAACGCTGTTTGTCCACGACTGCGTTTCGGTACGTGCCTGATCGGTCGTCCGCCATTCCTCAAACAGCGTGTTGAAGCCGCGCGAATAAATCAGCTTGTTCGTCGCCTTGTCATATACATTAATATAATAGCCGCCGTAATCGAAACGGTCAATAAGATTTTTCAGCGGACCGCCCCAGACAGGCTCTTCCCTAAGTTGTTGCAGGGCAGCCGATTGCATCTCGGCATTTCCCATCAGGGCGAAATCGAAACGGAGGCTCTTGTGCTCGAAAAAGTCGTCGAACGAAGTCTGCGCCGACGCAAGTCCGGCATACAAAAACAATCCGGCAGCAAACGCCATCAGACGGCGCTGCGAAAGGGGTAAAAAGTTTTTTGCGCTCATATTCAAATATTTATTAAAATGTAAATCTGATTTTTCCGAAACAAAAGTAATAAAAATTGTCCGGAAAACGTAATATTTTTCGCACAAAATTTTAAAGCCGACGCGATGCGTATTCGTAATTCGGGAATTTGGCGTATCTTTGCCGCAAATAAAAAGATGATGGACAAAACGAAGTCGGAAGACAAAAAAGTGTCGGTTGTGATTCTAAACTGGAATGGCAAGTCGCTGTTAGAGAAATTCTTACCTGTAGCGCTCGCCAACACTCCCGACGATATGGCTGAAATTGTCGTGGCTGATAATGCCTCGTCCGACGATTCGCTTGACTTTCTTCGCGCCAACTATCCCGATGTCCGCCTGATTGTGATGCCCGAAAATTACGGCTTCGCTGAGGGATACAATCGTGTAATGGATTATGTATCTGCGCCTTACATAGTGCTGCTCAACAGCGATGTCGAAGTAAGTCCGGGCTGGCTCGACGAGCCGGTAAGCATCCTCGACACTGAGCCTGACGTCGCCGCTGTGCAGCCGCGTATCCTCAGCTATAACGACAGAAGCCGTTTTGAATATGCGGGCGCTGCAGGCGGATGGATCGACTGCTACGGCTATCCGTTTTGCCGCGGGCGCGTGCTCGACTGCGTGGAGGAAGACAAAGGGCAGTACAGCGAGGCGACGGATATTTTCTGGGCAAGCGGCGCCTGCTGCATTATGCGCCGTTCGTCGTTCGTCGAAGCGGGCGGGTTCGACAAGACTTTTTTCGCCCATCAGGAAGAGATCGACCTCTGCTGGCGGCTGCGCTCGCGCGGACAGCGTTTTCGCTACGCACCCACCTCAACGGTCTATCATATCGGCGCCGCCACATTGCGCGTCGAAAGTCCGCGAAAAACTTTCCTGAATTTCCGCAACAACCTGCTGATGATTTATAAAAATCTGCCCGACAGACGTTTACGCTATGTGATGTGGTGCCGTTTCCTGCTCGACAATCTGGCGTTAGTGCACTTTCTGCTGACGTGTAAGTTCGCCAATGCAAAGGCTGTCTTCCGTGCGCGTATGGCGTTCCACAAGCTGAAAACCTCGTACCGCGAAACGCGACGCAAAAACATTGCAATGACCGTCGTTGACCCTATTCCCGAAATGTTACAGCGCAATATGCTGCTAAGCTATTATCTCAAAGGACAGAAAACATTTACGCAGCTGATTTCAGTCTAACTTGCTAATGTAAAGACGCGGCATGCCGCGTCTCTACTGACAACTTAGTTAACCACCACTTTCGTCCTCACTCCATCGCCAAAGCTGACAAAGTAAACTCCGGCGGGAAGTGCGATTGCCGTTGTTCCCGTACCTACCGTGCGTTTGGTGAACAGGCTGCCGGTTGCGGCGTA
>JAISTS010000109.1 GCA_031272455.1 Tannerella sp.
TGACGATGTGGAAAAAGGCGCAAAAATCCTTACATCCACGATTCAGACATGGAACCCTAACGAAACTGCTATCATTATCTGCGACATGTGGGATAAACACTGGTGTCCGGATGCCACGGCGCGTGTAGCCGAAATAGCGCCTGCAATGAACGAAGTTCTTAAAGAAGCCCGTTCCAAAGGCGTAAAAATAGTACATGCACCGAGCAGTTGCATGGATTTCTACAAAGAACACAAGGCTCGCAAGGAAGCATTAAAATACAGCGACAAGAAGCTTGCTGCACTTGCTAATGGAGACAAATTGCCGTCGGAAGAAGGCGCCGAGTGGCCTGTTGACCAGTCTGATGAAGGATGCGAGAACGGCGACGCTAAACCGCACACAGCATGGAAAAGGCAGATTGAAACGCTTGAAATAGACGAAGATAAAGATATTATCAGCGATGACGGAGTTCAGATAGGCGCTTATTTCAAGAAAAAAGGCGTTAAGAACGTCATTCTAATGGGAGTACATACCAATATGTGCGTTATCGCACGCCCGTTTGCTCTCAGAGCAATGAAAAAAATGGGCTTCAATGTAGTGCTGATGCGTGATATGACAGACCTGATGTATAACCATGCCATGAAGCCATACGTTGACCACTTTTCCGGTCTCGACCTGATGGTTGAATACATTGAGACATACATCTGTCCCACAATCGTTTCGACCGATTTTACCGGCAAAAAGCAGTTTAAATTTGCCGGAGATAAACGTCCCCGCGTAGCTTTTATCACAGCGGAAAGCGAGTATCGCGCCAACCAGCGTCTGCCGGAATTCGCTCACGAATTGACACTCAAAAACATACATTGCGATTTTGCACTTGGCATACCAATAATGAACGACGCCAAACCCGATGCTTCGGCTGAAACAAAAGCCGAATATACCGCTTACGGTATGCCTGTTGGCGGCACAGCACTTACAGCCCCGCCTACGCGACATAACATCGAAAATCTGCAGATTCTCAACGACGCCAACCTTGCAGTTTTCTTTATCCGCCGCCGTGCTCTTGAATCAGAAAAAATGGCACAGATAAAAGCTTACGTATCAAGCGGTCGTCCCGTTATAGGCATACGCACTGCTTCACATTCTTTTGATGCAAAAGGAAATGTTCCCCGTTCCGGCGGAGGCATAGTAGCAGCCACAGAGCAGACTGACGAACTTTTAGCGCAATGGCCTGATTTCGACAGGGACGTTCTTGGAGGTAACTATCAAGGACACTACGGACACCTCCAAACCGGCACCGACGTCAAACTGACCCCCGGAATGGAAAACCATCCCATCCTGAAAGGCGTAACCCCCTACAACAGCCCTAACTGGCTGTATCAGAATCGACCGTTGCGTACTACAAAAGCTCAAGTGCTGCTTCTCGGCAGCAATCCGGGCGTCAACGACGAACCCGTAGCTTGGCTCAACGGAAATGTCTTTTACACATCCCTCGGACACTGGAACGACTGGAAATCGGAAAGTTTCCGCAACCTGATGTTCAATGCGGTAGATTATCTCTTAGCAAAATGATTTTTTAATTCTTAATTCTTAATTTTAATTGAATAAACTATGTACAGACGCGAATTTATAAAGAAAAGTATGGCAGCAACAGCCGGAATGGCAATGGGAATCACCGGCATTTCAGGTGCGCCCGTCATCGGCGCAAATGACAGGATAACACTTGCGCTCGTCGGCTGCGGCGGACGCGGAATGAGTTGTATCCTCAATTGCTGCAAAATAAATAAAAACGTGATAGTCAAAACGGTATGCGATGTCAACAAGACAAAACTTGCCAATGCCGTCGCATCGGTCGAAAAAGAACTCGGCTATCGCCCCGGCGCAACAAATGAAATGAACAAAATATTTGACGATAAGGAAGTTGACGCCGTGTGGATTGCAACGCCCGAACACTGGCACATGCTGGCGACCATCCGCGCCTGCCAAGCCGGAAAAGATGTTTACGTCGAAAAAGACCCGTCGATCAATATCTGGGAAGGCAGGAAAATGGTCGAAGCAGCCACGAAATACAACCGTATCGTGCAGGTCGGCTTCCAAAACCGCAGCGCCGCCTACGCCCGTTCGGCACGTGAATATCTGCGTAGCGGCAAGCTAGGCAAAATCGTAACCGTAAAATGCTATAATATGCTCGGCGGCAGTAAATGGACAGAAGCGCCCGAAACGCCCGTTCCCGCATGGCTCGACTGGGATAAATGGCTCGGACCGGCTCCGATGCGCGGTTTCAGCCCCTCGATTGTCGATGAGCACGGACGCGGCGGATGGCTAAGTTATTGGGCTTACAGCGGCGGCGGACTGGCTGACGACGCCTCGCACGTGATGGATCTGGCGCGTTTTGTCATCGGCGACCCCGGACATCCGCGCTCGGTTTACGGCTGGGGCGGCAACCACGTCTTTGGCGGCACCTGCGAAACGCCTGAATTTCAGTCTATTGTTTACGATTTCGGAGAATTTACGCTCTCGTGCGACAGCGGCTATTCGACAAACTATATGACTAAAACACCCGGCGACATACGTATGGATCCGACGCGCTGGCCTAACTGGCGTAACAACTCGACACGCACGGAAATATATGGCAGCGAGGGACTTATGTATCTCGGACGGCATGGCGGCGGATGGCAAGTGATGGGTCCCGACAACGAAATCGTAGCTCAGGAAGGCGGTATTCATCCCGATAACGAGCACCAAATCAACTTCATAGACTGTCTGCGCAATCGCACCAAACCTAACAGCGACCCCGAAGAATGTCATCGCAGCGCCGTGCTCGTGCATCTCGGTAATACGGCTTATCGCGTGGGAAACAAGCAGTTACTCTTCGATGCAACAAGCGAAAAGTTTACAAACTGCGACGAAGCAAATATCATTGCCCGCGGCATCTATCGCAAAGGCTACGAAATACCGGAAAATGTTTAATATGTGCAACTAAAAATAGTACATAAAGACGGCTAAAATACGGTGATTGGTAACGTCGTGAGTATCAATCACTTTTCCATCAGCAAGGTTTATGCTGCCATACGCTGCTGTCGAGACTTGATACTCCGCGCCAAGTTTCCAGTGCGGCAGGTTGTATCCGAATTGAGCGCTGAGCATCAGCAGCTTGTCGATATTCATACCCATACCGTAAATCTTTGATGCATCAACTAATGCGCGACCTGTGCCGAGATTTTTAGTAAATCCGCCGTACAGTCCGCCCAGCCATTTATCGCCGTAAGTTACATTAATCCAAGATGTTGAGTGTCTGAATGGTGTATATTCCTGTTCGCCGGTCGCATTGTCAACAGCGCTCACTCCATATCCGCCGAGCAAGGCGGTATGATTCATATTCGATGCCAGAATTGTTTTTCCGGCAAGCGTCAACAAGCCCTGTTTATACTGCGCGTGAGCTTCGTACGACAACGAGTTAACGCGCTCATTTACAAGGTAAGTACTGCCATCGACAACCGACTGCAAACGCGGCTTGAGCGATAGCAACGCTGCTCCGGCTCCGGCAATAAATCCGCCACGAGAATAGTCAAGCCCGATGCACAATTCGGGAAGGATACCGTTTTTCATGTAATCTTCGGTTTTGCCGCTCGGTCCAATCGACAGATATACAAGCTGATAAACTGCACTTGAACGAAATTTCCAGCCATTTTTCGCAAACTGATACTGCAACATCGGGCTGCGGTTGAACGGCTGAAACGGCGCTCCGGTCGCCAGATTGAGCACATTGGGCGCCACATCGCCAAAAAACGGATGCCAAGTCTGCCCCAGCAATACCGACGAACCGCTTTCCCAGTCGAGTTTGACGTATGCCTGACGCAAACGAAGGACGAAATACAGCCCCGTCGTACCGCCAAAATCGGTCTCAATTCGCGCCGACGACCGGGCTTTGCCAATGTCGGGACCCTTGATATTCATACCCAAACGGGTCGTGAAAGTGTAATAACTGCCGCTCGGAGTGGCATTCAGATCTTTACCTGCCGCATCAAGGCGAATATCGTTGGGCAAAAGGTAAAACAGACCGTCAACAGCGTCAGTATTCTGCCGCGAATTGACATAGCTCTCGCCACGAACAAAGCCGTAAAAATCGTAAGTGTACCCTTTCCGCTGCGCTATGCCCGAAATAGCACAAAGAAGCATTAAAAACATCAATATCAGCGCTTTCTGTAGATTTATCATTGTTTTTTTGTGTTAATAAAGTCGCAAAATTACTTTTTTTCGCAATTACATACGAACTTTAAAGCCAAAATTTGTAAAAAATTTTTACCTTTGCCCCACTTTTACAATAGACAACAAGATTAAAAATGATACAAACACCTATTGACTATCAAACCGTTAAACGTGTCATCGCAAGCTATAACCTGCCCGATTTCGGCAAAGCGACCATACGCGAAGTAGTTGCCATAGCCTCGCAGCTTGAGGCTGAGACGAGCACCGAGTTTATCCACATGGAAATGGGCGTACCCGGTCTGCCGCCCGCCAAAATTGGCGTCGATGCCCAAATAGCAGCGCTAAACAGCGGAATAGCAGCCGTTTATCCCAATATCAACGGCACTGCGGAACTGAAGAACGAAGCCTCGCGCTTCCTGAAAGCGTTCATCAATATCGACGTGTCGCCCGAAGGATGTGTGCCAGTAACAGGCTCAATGCAAGGCACTTATGCTTCATTCCTGACCTGCTGCCAATGCAATAGCAACCGCGATACTATCCTGTTTGTCGATCCGGGATTTCCCGTTCAAAAACAGCAAATTACGGTTATGGGCTATCGCTATGAGTCGTTCGATATGTACGACTGCCGCGGCGAAAAACTGCGCGATACCCTCGAATCGTTTCTTGCGAAAGGCAATATCGCAGCGATAGTCTATTCCAATCCGAACAATCCCTCATGGGTATGCCTGACCGACAGCGAGTTACGCTATATCGGCGAATTGTCTATGCGCTACGACACTCCAGTCATCGAAGACCTTGCGTATTTCGCAATGGATTTTCGCAAGCCTCTCGGTCGCCCCTTCCAAGCGCCCTATCAGTCGAGCGTCGCCAACTATACCGACTGGTACGTACTGCAAATATCAGGCTCAAAGGCGTTTAGCTATGCCGGCGAGCGCATCGGAATATCCGCCATATCCGACAAACTGTACAAACGCGCCTATCCCGCACTGACCGAACGCTACGGCGGCGGCACCTTCGGCACGGTTTATATCCATCGCGTCCTCTACGCCCTATCGTCAGGCACAAGCCATTCGGCGCAATTCGCGCTGGCGTCAATGTTCAAAGCCGCATCCGACGGACGTTTCGACTTCGTAACCGAAATCAAAGAATACGGACGCCGCGCAGCACGCCTCAAAGAAATATTCCTGCGACACGGCTTCCGCATCGTTTACGACCTCGACCTCGACGAACCGGTCGCCGACGGTTTCTACTTCACAATCGCCTACCCCGGAATGACCGGAAGCCAACTGATGGAAACGCTTATCTATTACGGTATCAGTGCCATATCGCTCTCGACAACAGGCAGCCGACAGGAAGGACTTCGCGCGTGTACATCTTTTATAAAGCCGCACCAGTATGAACTGCTCGACGAACGCCTGACAATATTTGAACAAAATCATTCATCCGACAAAAATATCTGATTATGGAAAGACAAAAAGCATTTGAACTCCTTTTGAAGTATAATAAGGAACGCTATCATATACAGCATGCGCTTGCTGTTGAGGAAGTTATGAAATGGTTTGCTACGGAATTGGGCTACGACCCGGCGTTCTGGGGCAACGTCGGACTGCTGCACGACATTGATTTTGAGATGTATCCCGATCAACACTGTATCAAAGCGGCTGAAATACTGCGCTCGGAAGGCTGCGACGACGACTTGATCCGCGCCGTCTGCTCGCACGGCTACGGTATCACGGTGGACATCAAACCCGAACACGAAATGGAAAAAGTGCTTTACGGGGCTGACGAGCTGACAGGCATAGTGTTCGCCAACGCTAAAATGCGTCCGTCAGGCAGCATAGCGGATATGGAACTGAAAAGCCTGAAAAAGAAATTCAACAACAAAGCATTCGCCGCAGGCTGTTCGCGCGACATCATCAGCAAAGGCGCCGAAATGCTCGGATGGGATATAGATAAACTGCTGAATATGACCCTCGAAGCTATGCGAGCATCGGAACAGACCGTTTTGACGCAAATGGAAGGTATTGACTGACATTGCATACGTTCTGTTAATTCCGTCAATGCATTGACGACTTTACTATTAATCTTGTCAAAGATTTTTCAACAACTCGCTTGCGGTCATTTCCATCTTTGAGTTACCGGCGGACATGCTATGGCGCTAAGGCGTGAATTGCGGAGATTTGAGCCGTTGTAGTCAATATTCATACGCCCCAATGTCCGGCGTTTTGTCGCGGGGCTTGCACAGTATGTCATTCTCCGGCATTTGCGAAGGGTCGGCGGCATCAATCGCTGCGGAAGTAGTTGAAGTAAAGCGTCCATAGCTGTTTATCAGCTTAATACGTGCATCTTCTATCGTTTTGGCGCCACCGGCAAACGTTTTGGAAGAACGGTTCCAGACGGGTGTAGTAACAGCGCTTTCGAGTGGAGATGCAAGTTTCGGGTCACCAACGATTTTCTTTGTATCCATCGCAGGAGTGAATGCGTTTTCGGGTTTTTCTTCAA
>JAISTS010000030.1 GCA_031272455.1 Tannerella sp.
GCAGCCAACTATTTCATCTCGTCCACCTATCCGGGAATGATGAACTACAGCGGCGGACTGACTTACGGCTTCTACGGGCTGATGTCGCTGCTTTCGGCTGTCTTCGTCTGGAAGATGGTACCCGAAACCAAGGGCAAGACGCTTGAAGATATGAACCGGCTGTGGAAGAAGTAGAACAGGACTCACCGAAGTTATAGTCCCAAACGAAAACGGCGGGCAGGATGCTATTCCTGTCCGCCGTCATTATTATATCGCTATCACTGTTTACTGATTTAGCGGGATGCGCATTTTGTAGAACGAACGCCAGACGAATATCAGGGCGACGACGAGGAACACCGCCGCGATGTATCCCGAAAAGTCGCTTGTGCCCAGTTTCATCTCGATGCAGATCTCGGTGGCGAGCAGTCCGAAGAGCGTCGAGAACTTGATGATGGGGTTGAGCGAAACAGATGACGTGTCTTTAAAGGGGTCGCCGACGGTATCGCCGATGACGGCTGCCGCGTGCAGCTCGGTGCCTTTCTCTTGCAGTTCTACTTCGACGATCTTCTTGCCGTTGTCCCACGAGCCGCCGGCATTAGCCATATATATCGCCTGAAAGAGTCCGAAGACGGCTATCGAGACGAGGTATGCCACGAAGAAGTTGGGGTCGATGAAGGCGAAAGCCAGCGTCAGCGAGATGAGCGCGAGGAAGATGTTCCACATCCCTTTTTGTGCATATTGCGTACAGATCTGGACTACCTTGATCGAGTCGTCTGCGTGCGCCTCTTTGTTGTCGAGCTTGAATGTTTTCTTGATAAATTCTACCGTGCGGTATGCGCCTGTCGTAACGGCTTGTATGGATGCGCCGCTGAACCAGAAGATGACCGCGCCGCCGCATATCAGTCCGAGGATGACGGGCGCGTCGGTGAGCGAGAGGTGCAGCAATCCGACCTTTTCGAGCAGCAGGATGATGGAGAAGATCATCGTCGTGGCTCCGACCACCGCCGTGCCTATGAGGACGGGTTTCGCCGTAGCTTTGAAGGTGTTGCCTGCCGAGTCGTTGGCTTCGAGGAAGTGTTTGCCGCGTTCAAAATCGGGTTTGAAGCCGAAATCGCGTTCAATTTCCTTGTCGATGCCTTCAATCTGTTCGATCTGCGACAGCTCAAAGACGGACTGGGCGTTGTCGGTTACGGGTCCATAGCTGTCAACGGCAATCGTTACCGGTCCCATGCAGAGGAATCCGAAGGCGACGAGTCCGAAGGCGAATATCGACGCATGCACGCCGAGCACGTCGGTCAGTCCGAGTTGGGCGGTGAAGTATGCTACCGTCATCAGCCCTGCGATCAGCAGTCCTGTCCAGAACGCGCCGAAGTAGCCTGCTACGATGCCCGAAAGGATGTTGAGCGAGGGTCCGCCTTCGCGCGATGCGGTTACGATTTCTTTCACATGACGCGATTTCGAGCTTGTGAAGTATTTGGTAAATTCGGGTATCAGCAGCGCTGCGAGCGTGCCGCAACCGATGATCACGGCTAATTTCCACCATAATGTGGTATCGGGCAGGTCGCCGAGCAAGAGATAGCTCATAAAGAAGCTTGCCGAGATGCAGAGCACCGCCGCAATGGTTATCAGGCGCATCAGTGGCGATTCAAAGTCGAAATCGGTCTTCTTGCCGTAGAGTTTCTTTGAGATAGCCTGATTGATGAAGAATGAGCAGCCCGACAGGAAGTCCATCAGGAAGCGCATACCGAATATCCAGACAATCAGTTTTGCCTGCATATCGACATCGGGCACTGCCAGCGTGATGAACGTGATCAGCGCCACGCCTGTTACACCGTAAGTCTCGAAGCCGTCAGCCGTTGGTCCGACGCTGTCGCCGGCATTGTCGCCCGTGCAGTCGGCTATGACGCCGGGGTTACGCGGGTCGTCTTCCTTAACGTTAAAGACGATCTTCATCAAATCGGATCCGATGTCGGCAATCTTCGTGAATATACCTCCGGCAATACGCAGGGCGCTCGCACCAAGCGATTCGCCGATAGCGAAACCGAGGAAGCAGATCCCGACGATCTCGCGCGGTACAAACAGCAGGATGATCACCATCATCACCAGTTCGAGCGAGATGAGGAACAGCCCGACGCTCATACCCGATTTCAAGGGGATATTGACCACATCGAGCGGTCGCCCTTTCAGCGCTGCAAAAGCTGTCCGTGCATTGGCGTAAGTGTTGATACGGATACCGTACCATGCCACCGAATACGAGCCTGCCATACCTACAACGGCGTAAAACAGCACTTGAAGCACCACTCCGACCGACTGACCTATCAGCCCGAAGAAATAGATACACAGCACGACGGCAATCAGTCCGAACAGCATCAACAGGAACTTGCCCTGCTGCAACAGATAGGTGCGGCAAGTGGAATAAATCGTCGCCGCAACCGCCGTCATCGACTTGTGTGCCGTCAGCCGCTTGATCTGGCTGAACAGCAAAAGGCTGAATCCCAGCGTGCCTGCAATTACTACTGCTCCGTAGAACAAAAAGTTCCACGAAGAAATCTCACTCCCGAAAATGTGAAAAGTCCCGACGTGAAGGTCGGGAATAGCCAGGTCTGCCTCGCTTGCAAACGCCTTGAAACAAGCGCCAAAGAGCATACAGCCCGACATAATTAGTAAATTCTTAATGTTTTTTGTCATATTTATTGATTTAGTTAATTACCGTTTTTCAAAACAAAAATTTGGGTGCAAGTTTACAAAAAAAATCTGTTCGCGATTCAAATTAAATGTGAAAAATACTTAAAAAGTTAATTTTTTTTACTTTTTGCTTCGCTTTCGCGGCGCATTTGACTACTTTCGCAGTGTGATTTATAAAGGTTTTTTAACAGAAATGACAGACTTCGCAGCCATAGATTTTGAAACGGCAAACTGGTATCCGTCAAGCGTTTGCAGTGTTGGGATAGTGATTGTGCGCAATGGCGTAATCACCGAAAAGATTTACAGCCTTATCCGTCCCGAACCGGACTGGTACGCTTACTGGAACACTCGCGTACACGGGCTGACGCAAGCCGATACTGCTGATGCTCAAGTCTTTCCGCAGGTCTGGAAAGATATTGCACCCAAAATCGCCGATCTGCCGCTCGTGGCGCACAACAGTCGCTTCGACGAAGGCTGCCTGCGTGCCGTTCACCGTTGCTACCAGATGGATTATCCCGATTATACGTTCAGTTGCACCCTGCGCGCCGCACGCAAAACCTTCGGTAAGAGCCTCCCAAACCACCAGCTGCAGACCGTCGCCTCTCGCTGCGGCTTCGACCTCAAAAGTCATCATCACGCCCTCGCCGATGCCGAAGCCTGCGCCGTCATTGCGCTGCAGATTTGTGCAAATAGTTGAAATGCGGCGAACTTGCTGAATGATGTTTTTTCTCGTTCGGCGATGTTTTTTCGTTTCGCCCTATTTGGACGGCTCAAAAAGTATGTTTATCTTTGCGGCGTTGAAACTATTATGACACTTATAAAAGAAATGGATAACCTAATAAAACACAGCCTCGACGAGGCATACAGGACTATGGAGCGTTTTGTTGCCGACCCTGCTACGGCGAAAGCTATCGGGCAGGCGGCGCAGATGATAGCCGATGCCCTGAACGGCGGCGGCAAAGTGATAACCTGCGGCAACGGCGGTTCGCTTTGCGACGCTACTCATTTTGCCGAAGAGCTGACCGGACGCTTTCGCAACAACCGTCGTCCGCTGCCGGCAGTTGCTATTAACGACCCCGCGCATATCACTTGTGTAGCAAACGATTACGGCTACGATGACATTTTCGCCAACTATATCGAAGCGATGGGTGTGGCAGGAGATGTATTTATCGGTTTCAGTACGAGCGGCAACTCCGAAAACGTCGTTCGCGCAGCCGAACGCGCACGCGCCAAAGGGCTGAAAGTCGTTGGAATGACGCGCAAGGGCGCAAATCGCCTCTCTGAACTGTCGGACGCACTCATTGCCGTTGAGCACGAGGGCTATTCCGACCGTATTCAGGAAATGCACATCCTTGCCGTACATATAATAATAGAGATGACGGAAAAATTGCTAAACCTTTAAAACTTTAATTTATACGATCATGAATCAAAAAAATTCTCTCGCGAAAATACTGCCAGTGATGTTCGGATTTTTCATCATGGGTATCGTTGACCTGATTGGTACCGCGATCAATTACGTGAAAGCCGATTTGTCGCTCAACGACACGACAGCCAATCTGCTGTCGCTCTCGTGTTTCCTGTGGTTTCTTATCCTTTCGGTGCCGACGGGCTTCCTGATGAACCGTTTCGGGCGTAAAAATGCCGTGCTTATCAGTTTTGTCGTAACGCTGATAGGTCTGGTATTGCCGTTTGTGGGCTATAAGAACGGGCAGGGCAGCTTCGATTTTGCCGTCATTTTCATAGCATTTATGTTTATCGGCATCGGCAACACGATCATTCAGGTAGCGCTCAATCCGTTAGTAACCAACGTGGTATCGGAAGAGCGCCGTACTGGAACGTTCACGCTGGGGCAGTTCGTCAAGTCGCTCTGTTCGTGGCTCGGACCTAACATTGCCGCCTGGCTTGCCGCCTCGATATTCGGATGGACGTATGTATTTCCGATATTTGCGGTAATAACCTTGATAGCAGCCGTTTGGCTCTGGCTGACACGCATCAACGAAGAGGGCGAAAAGAGCAGCATCTCGTTTGCCGCGACCTTTGCCATCCTGAAAAACCGTAAGATACTGTGGTTCTTTATCGGCATTTTGGTGTTGGTAGGCGTGGATGTAGGTCTGAACGCGACCCTGCCCAAATATTTGCAGGAAAGATGTCCCGATGTCATCACGAGCATCTCGCAGGCGGATACCCTGAAAAGTTATTTTTATTTCATTGTCAAGGCTTTGGGTGCATTTGTCGGCGGTATTTTGCTTATGAAAGTATCCGAAAAGCTGTTCTATAACATCAGCGCTTTGATGGTAACGGCGGGTCTGGCGCTGATGCTGATAAGTACGGCGCAATGGAGCATATTGACGGCTACGGTGATTATCGCGCTCGGTTATTCAAATATGTTCGCCATCATTTTTGCACAGGCTTTGAAACAGTTGCCTGCGAAAGCAAATGAGATATCGTCGCTGCTGATAGTCGGCGTTTCGGGTGGAGTAATAGCTACGCTGCTCGGCGTGATATCCGATATTTTCGGTACGCAATGGGCTGCAATGCTGATAGTTGCCATTATTTGGCTATATATGGTATGGCTGATTAAACCGATAAATGCGAAAGATGAGGCATAAGACAGTATTTGTTTCATTCGTTTTGGTGATGTTATCTCTGTTGACGGCGTCGTGCGGACGGCGGACGGTGGTGCGTTTTGCGGTGATTTCGGACACGCATATAGGCGGACCTACGACCGTCGATAAGACAACAAAATCGCTGCGTGTGCTTTGCAGCAAAGAGCCTCGCATTGATGCCATCTTTGTAGTCGGCGACCTGACAGATAACGGCAAACCCGAACAGTACGATAAATTGGCTGAGATTTTCAGCGACCGCACGATCGTTCCCGAAGGCGTGGCAGTCTATATGATGATGGGCAACAACCACGATAAGACGACGAGCGGCGGCATACAGTATTTCACCGAAAAGACAGGGCAGCCCCTGCGTCATTATGTTGACATCAAAGGCTTTCCGTTCATAGCGTTCAGCGAGGGCGGCAGCCGTGCGAATGAGTTTAACGACGACGTGAAGCAGTGGCTGGCGGAGACGATGGCAGATGCAGCGAAAAAATATCTCGGCAAGCCGATTTTCGCTTTTTCGCACGTCCCGCCGATGAATACCTGCTACGGCTCGTTGCAGTCGGAAGGGTGGGGGACTGACATTTTCCTGCCGATATATAACCAATATTCGCAGGCTGTAGTTTTCGGCGGACATTCGCACTATCCGCTCGGCGATCCGCGTTCTATCCATCAGGATAAATTCACCTCTGTCAACGATGGCAGCGTGTATTACAGTGAAGTGGCGCCCGGCGAAATCAGCAAAGGCATTCATCCCGAAGAAAACGGCAACGTAACCGAAGGCGTGATAGTCAATGTAATGTCGGACAACAGCATCGAGATAGAGCGCTGGGACACCTTCCGCGATGAAGAGATTTTGCCCCGCTGGACTATCGAAGCGCCGCACGACGGCAGCCGTTTTGCCTATCGCAACCGCGACGGACTGCCTGCTCCGGCATTTCACGCAGGAGCCGCTGTCAAGGGACATATCGACGGCGACGAGTATGTGATCACCGTTCCGCAGGCTTCGGATAATGATGTGGTATTTAAATATGACATAGATTTTATTGAAAACGACACTGTGGCGTATTCCTACAACTTCTTTTCGCTGTTTTACCTCAACAGCGAGATGCCCGACGAGATAACATATCGCATCCCCAACGTCCCCAAAGGCAGAACGCTGACGGTCGAAGCCGTGGCAACCGATTCCTACGGCAACCGTTCCGAGCCGCTGAAGGGAGAAACCTTTATCATTGCTGACAAAAAATAAAAACAAACAACATTAATTATTAGACCTTTATAACATTATGAACAGTAAAAAATCTATTTCCCGAAGGGAATTTATCAGCCGCGCAGCGGCGGGGACGGCAGCAATGGCGCTTACTCCCTTAACGAGTGTTCTTGCCAATCCGCAGGCTGCCGGATGGGCTAAAGACGCCACGAAATTCACGTTTTATATGGTTGGGCACGGACATATCGATCCGGTATGGCTCTGGCCCTGGACAGAAGGAGTGTCGGTGGTACACAGCACGTTCCGCTCGGTGCTCGACCGTATGCGCGAGACGCCCGATATGGTCTTTATGGCAAGTTCGGCGCAGTTCTACGAATGGGTATCCGAAAACGACCCCGCTATGCTGGCGGAGATACGTCAGCGCATCGAGGCGGGCAACTGGAATGTCGTTGGCGGATGGTGGGTCGAACCCGATATGAACATACCGTCGGGCGAGGCTATGGTACGTCAGGGGCTGTACGGACAGCGCACCCTGCAAAAACTGCTCGGACGGCGGGCGAAAGTGGCGACTAACCCCGACTCGTTCGGTCATCCCAGCACCCTGCCGCAAATCATCACCAAACAGGGGATGCCCGACTACCTCTTTATGCGTCCGCAGTCGCACGAAAAAACCATTCCCTCAGACCTCTTCTGGTGGGAAGCTCCGGACGGTACCAAAGTGCTGACCTATCGCATACAGGACAGCTACAACGAAAGCAACGACCTGCACAACCGTATGGAAAGCATTATGCGCCAGTGCAAAGGACAGCCGATGACCGAATATATGGCATTTTTTGGCGCAGGCGACCACGGCGGCGGTCCGACGAAACGCAACCTGCAATCTATCGCCGAGCTGCAGAAAGAAAAAGGCGCTCCGACAGTGAAATTCGGTACCTTAGACCAGTATTTTGCCAATGCAAGAGCGAAGAATATGAACCTGCCGACCGTCAAAGACGATCTGCAGCATCACGCCGTAGGCTGTTACAGCGCCGAAAGCGAGATAAAGAAAAACAACCGCCTGTCGGAAGCAGCGCTCGTCGCAGCTGAAAAAATCTGCGCCATAGGAAGTTCGATCTGGGGCGCCGCCTATCCGAAAGACGACTTCACCAAGGCATGGAAACAGGTGCTGTTCCTGCAGTTCCACGACAGCCTTGCCGGCAGTTCGCTGATGGCGCACTCGCAGGACGCCCGCGAAGGACATAACTATGCCCTCAACATTGCGCATACGGCAGCTGCCATCGCCGCCCAGAAGCTCGAATGGAATATCGCTTCCGAAGATCCTGATTCCGAATATCTTGTCGCCTTCAATCCCCACGCATGGGAAGTGAAAGCCAATATAGATTATGACATCAGCAACAAGCCGCAGCCGATCGTTACGGACGCGAGTGGCAAGGAGCTGCTGGCGCAATATGTGCAATCGCACTCGATCACGGGACGCCGCCGCATACTGTTTGGAGCAACACTGCCGCCGATGGGCTATCAGCAGTTCCGCATCCGCAAAGGCGAAACAACCCCCGCATCCAAAGTAAGCGCATCGGGCAATACGCTCGAAAACGAATACCTCCGCGTAACCATCTCCGCCAATGGCGAAATCGGGATTTACGACAAGGAAAATTCGCGCGAAGTGTTCAAGGGCGGCGCTACGGGCTGCAAAGGCGTCATCATTGACGATCCGAGCGACACGTGGAGCCACGAAGTCGTTGACTTCACCAAGAACACGACCGGCGATTATAACTATCAGACAAAAGGCGAAATCGGCTCGTTCGGCAACGCCCAGCTGACAGTCATCGAGAACGGACCGCTCCGCGCCGCCATCAACGTGATCACCAAATATGGTGATTCCAATATGTCAACCGTCTGGATGCTGAGCGCAGGCTCGCGCAGGCTCGAAGCCGACGTTACGCTCAACTGGAATGAGCGGCTGAAGATGCTCAAATTCTCGTTCCCCGTCAATGTCGAAACGCCCGAAGCAACCTACGAAACGCCCTACGGCAATATCGTTCGCAAGAACATAGGCGAAGAAGACCCCGGACAGCGCTGGATAGACGTTACGGGCGAGAACAAAGGCTACGGTGTAACGGTGTTCAACGACGCCAAATACGGCTACAGCGTTAACGGCAGCGATATGCGCATCACCGTAACGCGCTCGGCTCCCTACGCTCATCACGGACCGACGCCGATGTCGAAGCTCGATCCCGACGGCTATTGCTACTGGATGGATCAGGGCATACAGACGATGCGGCTGATGGTTGTGCCTCACACCCACTGCTGGCGCTCGATCAACGCACCGCGCGTCGCCGAAGAGTTTATCGCCCGTCCGATAGTCGCCTACCAAGGAATTCACGGCGGCAGTATGGCAAAATCAGGCTCGTTTATGGAAGTTGACGCCAAAAACATCGTACTTTCCGCTCTCAAAATCTCGGAAGACGGCAACTATGGCATCATACGCCTCGTCGAGACCATCGGCAAGGAAGCAGATTTCAAACTCCGTTTCCCGTCGGTTGACTACAGCTGGAGCGGTAAGATTAAACCCTACGAAATCAAGACCCTGCGCCTTGATACGCAGTATGGCGACATTCGCGAAGTAAACCTGCTCGAAGA
>JAISTS010000105.1 GCA_031272455.1 Tannerella sp.
TTCTCGGAATATGCTCTGATGAAATATCGATTAAGAATTGAAGTCGAATATTTTATATCCTTATGTGAAATACCGCTGCCGCAACTTTCTTCCATAAACAGACCCGAAATCTTTGAAACTTTGAGAGATGCTTACCGAAACTTTACGCCTTCGGACGCAGAACAAATCAAAGAAACGGAAAAAACTACCAATCACGACGTCAAAGCGGTTGAATATTATCTTAAAAGCGTTTTCAAACAAAAAGGGCTTGATAAATTTCTGGAATTTATTCATTTCGGACTCACTTCGCAGGACATAAACAATACCGCCGTGCCGCTATCCATCAAAGAGGCGCTCGACGATACATATTTCCCTGCTGTGGAAAAAATCCTCGCGACGCTGAACCAATACGCCGAAGACTGGAAAAATATTCCGATGCTCGCCAAAACTCACGGACAGCCCGCCTCCCCTACCCGACTCGGAAAAGAAATAAAAGTTTTTGCATATCGCCTCGAAAAACAGGTCGAAGTATTGAAAAATATTCCGATTACGGCTAAATTCGGCGGCGCCACAGGAAATTTTAACGCACATCATTTCGCTTATCCCAAAACGGACTGGGCGGAATTTGCCAACCGTTTTGTCAGTGAAAAACTCTCTCTGCAAAGAGAACAGTTTACCACTCAAATATCCAATTACGATGCGCTCGCAGCCATTTTCGACGCTAAGAAACGCATCAATACCGTTCTTATCGACCTTTGCCGCGATATGTGGCTCTACATTTCGATGGAATATTTCAAACAGAAAATCAAGGCAGGGGAAATCGGCTCGTCGGCTATGCCACACAAAGTGAACCCGATAGATTTTGAAAACGCCGAAGGAAATCTCGGAGTGGCAAACGCCATTCTCGAACATCTCGCGGGAAAACTGCCCGTCTCGCGCCTGCAACGCGATTTGACCGACTCGACCGTTCTGCGAAATGTCGGCGTCCCGTTTGCTCACGCACTGATTTCTTTTCAAAGCATTCAGAAAGGACTCGGCAAACTGCTGCTCAACCGCGAGGCTATCGACCGCGACCTCGACCGCTCTTGGGCTGTCGTCGCAGAAGGCATCCAAACCGTACTGCGCCGCGAAGGATATCCAGAACCCTACGAAACTTTAAAAGCGCTGACCCGTACAAATGAACAGATTACAGAAAATTCAATACGTCAAGCGATTGATACCTTGAATATAAGCGAAAAAATTAAAGACGAACTGAAAACAATCTCTCCACAGAATTATACGGGAATACTTTTTAATTGAAAATTGAAAATTGAAAATTGAAAATTAAATAAAGAGAATAACAGACCGAGAGGTCAATTTATAAAAACAATTTTTTTTAACACAAACAATTAGTTGAACAATGATTACAGAAAACGAAGACTGGAAACCCCGCAACCACTACAGCGACAACGGGGAAGATGCTGACGGTCAAAGAGCGAAACGACCTTATCAACCTTACAACCGCAGCAGCAATTACGGAAACTACAGAAACTCCGAAGGCAACAGTTCCTACGGACAGAACGAAGGCGGCTACAATCGTCCAAGACCGTCGTACAACCGTCCCTCAGGCGGCTACAACCGTCCTAACAACTATGAACGACGCGAAGGCGGCTATACGCCTCGCCCGCGTACGTCCGACAATTATCAGCGCCGTCCATACGACAGCGCCAGCCAGTATTCATCGTATGACAGCAACCGTCAATACGGCAGCCCGGATATTGAAAGCGCAGAAACAGCAAGGAAGCGCCGACCGAGAGTTGGCGAAACGTCGGCACCGCAGTCGAGAAACACAAACTACAACCGCCCTCAAAACAGCGGCTACAACCGTTACGGCAACCAGCAGGGAGATTATCGGCAAGGAGGCTATCAGGGAGGCTATCAACAACGACCGCAGGGCGCACGTCCCAAATTCAACAGAAACGCGCCGCAAACTCAACTGCCTTATCAAAAAAGAACATCCAAATACCGCGAGGAAAATTTTGATCCCAACGAAGAACTGCGCCTGAACAAATTCCTCGCCAATGCCGGAGTATGCTCGCGTCGCGAAGCCGACGAATACATCAAGGCAGGAGTAGTGAAAGTAAACGGCACGGTAGTTACCGAACTTGGCACAAAAGTGAAACGCGCCGACGAAGTCGTTTTCCACGATGAACCGGTAAAACTCGAACAGAAAGTCTATGTTCTGCTCAACAAACCCCGCAACTGCGTTACCACAGCCGACGACCCCCAGGAACGACTTACCGTAATGGATATGGTTAAAACCGCCTGCACCGAAAGAATTTTTCCGGTTGGACGTCTCGACCGCAACACAACGGGAGTGCTTCTTTTAACCAACGACGGCGACCTCTCGTCCAAACTTACGCATCCGAAGTATCTCAAGAAAAAGATTTACCACGTATGGCTCGACAAACCCGTTTCGGAAGAAGATATGCAGAAAATGGCAAAAGGTATCGAACTCGAAGACGGAGAAATCCACGCAGATGATATTTGTTACGTTACCGACGAAGATAAAGATCAGGTTGGAGTAGAAATTCATTCCGGCCGCAATCGCGTAGTACGTCGAATGTTTGAATCGCTCGGCTATCACGTTATAAAACTCGACAGAGTTTATTTCGCCGGACTTACAAAGAAAAATCTGAAACGCGGACAGTGGCGCTATCTTTCCGAAAAAGAAGTGAATCTTCTGCGAATGGGAGCGTTTGATTAAGACTTAGCCTGCATCTGTATAGATTTGATCTTTTCAGCAGCCTCCTCTATCGTCGCAGATTCCCCAAGCAAACTTATGAATCTGCTGCCGATAATTGCGCCGGAGGCGTTGCTGAATGCGGCTTGCAACGTTTCACGGTTGGAAATGCCAAACCCGATAAGTCGGGGATTACGGAGATCCATTGCGTTGATACGGCGAAAATAGGCCTGTTTGTCATGGTCGAAACTGTTTTGCGCTCCGGTAGTGGATGCTGACGAAACCATATAGATAAATCCTTCCGTATGAGCGTCTATTAAGCGTATTCTCCCGTCAGAAGTTTCGGGTGTTATAAGCATAATCATCCTCAAACCGTAGCGGTCGGCAACAGGCTTGAAGGTTTCCATATAATCCCTGAAAGGCAAATCGGGCAAAATAATCCCCGAAACGCCAACTTTTTGGCAGTCTCGGCAAAAGTTCTCAAATCCGTATTGTATAACCGGATTCAGATAGCCCATCATTACAAGCGGTATTTTTACGTCTTCACGGATTTCTTCCAACTGCGAAAACAGCAGTTTGAGCGTCATACCGTTGCGCAAAGCAAGCATACTGCTTTCCTGTATGACACGTCCGTCGGCCATCGGATCGGAAAATGGAATACCAACCTCTATCATATCTACTCCATTCGACTGTAAGGCTTTGATTATACGACCGGTATCATTAAGTTCCGGAAATCCTGCCGTAAAATAAATCGACAGGATTTCATTTTTTTTATTTGAAAATAATTCGTTTATCTTATTCATTTTATGTATTGATTTTTTTATGTACAACCGTAGCAGTAGCCTGACTTGTCGGCATAATCAGCACTTCCGCAATCTGAATATGCTCAGGCGCTGAGGCTGCAAAAAAAACGGTTTCGGCAACATCCGCGCCACTCAATGGCTTAAGTCCCCGGTAAACCGCATCTGCACTTGCTTTATCGCCTCGAAAACGAGTTATCGAAAAATGCGTTTCAACAAGACCGGGCTTAATATTTGTAACCCTGAGCGGAGTATCAACCAAATCAATCCTTAATCCGTCGGAAAGCGCTTTTACAGCAGCCTTTGTAGCACAATAAACGCTACCTCCGGCATAAGCGGCGTCGCCGGCCACCGATCCGATATTTATTATATGCCCCGTCTGACGCTCAACCATTCGCGGCACAACCATTCTCGTAATATTAAGCAAACCTTTGATATTCGTATCTATTACAATATCCCATTCTGCAAGATCGCCTTCATATTCCCTGTCCACACCAATAACCAGACCGGCATTGTTTATGAGAATATCAATATCACGCCACGGCAAAGGCAACCCGCAAATCGCAGATTTAACCGCCGCTGTGTCGCGCACATCAAATGGCAGCAGCATTATTTCCGATCCATAACAGTCGAAAATTACCCGTTTCAGATTTTCTAATTTTTCAACATCTCGTCCGTTAAGAATTAAACGCGCTCCCGCAGATGCAAAACGATATGCGCACGCTTCCCCGATTCCCGATGTCGAACCCGTAATAAAAACTGTTTTATTCATTTTTTTAGACAAAAATTAAATCTCCCGACTCGACGAAATGGTACTTAAATAATAAATCATCTGTTTTTCAAGAATCTGCATAGAATTTTCGTTTTCATCAGTTTCTCCGGCAGGCGCAAGTATCAACATATCGTGAAGTTGACGCCGGTATTTACAAAAACCAACCTTCATCAATGCATCCGTTAAAACAAGAATATACTGCAACAGCAGATTTTCTTCACGCGTCATATCAATAGCAAGATCGAACCGACTGTTTTTCAACAGTCTGCGAACATTTGCCATATTAACGCTGGAATTAAAACGCACATCACTGTCGGTAACAATAAAATCAGCGTTACAGCGCGAATCAGCCTGCAATTTTTTTTGATATGCAATCGTAGAAACCTCTTTTCCCGCCTGCTCCAACAGTTTCTGACATTCGTCGGCAATCTCGCTGTCGTACGAATTGTAGATAATCAAAACTGTCTTGACTTCTTTAAGATTACGAAACTCTCTTTGCCGACATGAACCACTTAAACGTCGATTTATTTCCCTGTTTAACAAATATTTAGCAAACAAATTCATATTATTCAATTTGTTTTACTTACCTGCACGTTTTCTGACATTTTGTTATTTTTCTTCCCCAAAAACGCTTCCATAGCGATGGTATTCAAACGCAATGCTCTGTTCTTTAAGATAATGCAGCAGTTCTAAACGTCCTTCGGAAAGCGGCTTGGCGTCGGCGATATAAAGTCCGAGTTCGGCGGCTTTTTTGTAAATCGCATCGGACAAGCCTTCGGAACAGGCGCGAATTCGTTCGTATTTCGACATCGAATCGATAAACGCCGCCTCGTCTTCAACCGCCACTTTGGCAGCCGCTTTTTTGATTTCGTCGAGTTTCGGATAATTTGCCGAAACGCTTACCGTGAGCGGAGTTCCTGTAATCTTGGCAGCCAAAATAACAGCCTTTATTGCGTTTATTTCATCGCTGTCGGCAACTCGCAAAGCCATTGATTTCAGCGGCAAATAGCGGAAAGTATTTTCTTCGCCATAGATGTGGCTGACGTCTTCCTCTTTCGAGAAAACATCTGCCCAAGCCTTTTTGTAATTGGTTTCTATTCCTTTTAAATCGCCATTGTCTTTAAATTTCAAAAAGCAACTCACATAATTCGGCCCTCCGGCTTTAATGCCGCCTCCGAAAGCCGAGCGTTTCATTCCGCCGAACGGCTGACGGCGCACGATAGCGCCCGTAATTCCGCGATTGATGTAGAGATTGCCCGCTTCGATGCTGTTTTTCCAGAGTTCGCGCTCTGCTTCGTTGAGGCTCTGGAGTCCGGCTGTCAATCCGTATTCCGAAGAATTGGCGTATTCGATACCCTGTTCGAGGCTGTCGATGCAGACAACGGCGAGAAGCGGCGCAAACAGTTCATTCTTAAAGGTATAACTACTTGGTTTAACTCCCCATTTCACGCAGGGTTTGAGTATATAGCGTTCTTTATCGACAAATTCGGGTGCGACGAGCCACGATTCGCCTGCTTCGAGCGTTTCGATGGCGTGTTGGAGTTTGTCGTTTCGGTTGTCAATCATCGGTCCGACGTAGTTAATCGGGTCCCAGACGCTGCCTGTGCGAAGGCTCAAAACGGCATCGCGAAGTTTCGACTTGAACGTTTCGTCTTCGTAGGTTTTGCGGTCAACGAGCAGCAGCGAGCAGGCTGAACATTTCTGTCCGGCGTTGCTGAAAGCCGACGACACGACGTTGAGTATCGCGTGGTCTTGGTCGCCGTTTGCCGTGAGGATAATCGCATTTTTACCGCCTGTTTCGGCTGAAAGCGGCGTGCGGGGCGAGTTTTCGAGCAGACGGAAAGCCGTATCGGTACCGCCCGTGAGGATGATATGTTTAACCGACGGATGCGCCGAAAGCCAACTTAACGACTTGCGGTCGGCAGGGCAAACGACTTGCAGAGCGTCTTTCGGCACTCCTGCGTCCCAGAAACATTTTGCAAATTCCCAAGCGACGGGCAGGGCGACGGTAGCCGGTTTCAAAATCACGGTGTTTCCGCCTGCCAGCGCGGCAACCGTGCCTCCAACGGGGATTGCCAACGGGAAATTCCAAGGCGGGATGACAAGGATGATGCCTTTCGGCTCGTAACCGACAGTTTCCAAACTGTCGAACTCCTGCATCGAAATGGGGTAGAAACGGCTGAAATCGGTTGCTTCCGACACTTCGACATCGCCTTCGGTAAAGGTTTTGCCGGTGATGGCAGCCATACAGCCAATCAAATCGCCGCGTTTTGCCGACAGATTTTCCGCAACCTTGAAAAGGATTGCTTTGCGGTCGGCAAGCGAAGTTTTGCGCCATCCCGATGCGTCTTTTTCGGCAATCGACAGGATTTCTTCGACCTGCGCCTGAGTGGAAAGATTAGCCTCGCAAACGGCAACTTCGTTGTTGCGGCTGCGGTCGTAATAGATTTTTTTATTATCCGTAAGCACTTCTTTATCACCGATTTGTACGGGAACGACAAAATTTGTCGCTCTGACTTCATTTTCCCATTTTTTCAGCACATCAAGCGCCCACTGCCTGTTCCACGCGAGGTCAAGGTCTGTATCCGGCTCGTTGACGAATTTCTCCCCCTCGCCTTTGGAGAGGGGGTTGGGGGGTGAGGCGGTGCGGTTTTGCGTCCTGTAAGGCGTAGTGTTTACCGTATCTTTCAGTTTGTAGGCTTCGAGGAATTGGTCGCGGAGGAAAATCCACTTGTCGCTGTCCAATTTCAGGTTGAAAGTGTAGGTAAGGAAATTTTCCTTGCCGGTGTTTTCGTCGAGGCGGCGCACAAGATACGAAACGGCATTCAGGAAGTTACGCGCTTTGACGACCGGCGTGTAAAGGATAATATTTTTTTGCAGTTTGCGCATCACGCGGGGCAGGTGGTTAGCCATACCTTCGAGCATCTCGAAAGTAACGCCTTCTGTAACTACGTTTTGTTCGCAAAGCAGGTGTGCATAAGCGATTGTAAAAAAATTGTGCGACGCAACGCCAACGTTGAGAACTTTCGTGTTTTCGGGCGTAAGCGCGAGGTCGAGAACGTGCATATAATTAGCGTCAACCTCTGTTTTGGTGGGCAAAATCGGATTCTTCCAGCCGCGCATCGACGACACGATAGATTCCATTTGCAGGTTGCAGCCTTTGACCAAGCGCATTTTGATGGGCGCTCCGCCGTCGGCGACACGTTTTTTTGCAAATTCGAGCAGGCGATGGAAATTGCTTTCCGCATCGGGCAGATAAGCCTGAACGACAATACCTGCCGTATAGTTCTTAAACTCCGGCTGCGACAGCGTTTCGATAAAAACGTCGTAGGTCAAATCCATATCTTTGTACTCCTCCATATCGAGGTTTACGAATTTGTAAGTTTGTTTGCCGTTGTGGTCGGTATAAGGGTTTTGCATTGCCTTGCGATAGACGGCGGCGACCATTTCGATAAGTTCGCGCTTGTTTTGCTCGTAAGCCAACGACTTGATTTGTGCATAGATACCGCTCAATTTAATGGAAATATAATTGATGTCGGGCATTTCGAGCGCTTCAAGATAATGTTCGTAGCGATGTCGGGCTTCGCCGTCGCCAAGCACAACCTCGCCGAGGAGGTTAACGTTCTGACCGATATTGTTTTGCCAGCGTCCGGCGAGATGCTGCGTAAGACGCGGACGTTCTTCGGCGATAATGATTTTGTTTGTTTCGGCACGCAATTTTGCCTTGAAAATCGGCATTGCGATCGACGGGAAGAGGTATCCGCCCATCATATAAAGTTTGATTAGCGCTTGGTCGCCCGCGCTGAAAAAATCGGGAATGCCGTATTCCTTGATTATTTGGCGCACTCGGCGGTTTAACTTTGCGTTGTCGCGAATCTGCGACGATTCGTCGAGCATTTTCGACAAAAAAGTTTTGTACTCAGGGGTTTGCACGAGGGAAGCAAACTTTTTCTGTTCTTTAACCTCTTCGGGCGATAATTCGTCGTCTGCTTTGCGAAGAAAATCCATTGCCCATTCGATCACGTTATTTGTAGATAATTCAGACATAATATTTTATTGTATTTTTTGTTACTTTTTTAAAAGACCTGCAAATGTACGGATAATTTCCGAAACAACGCAAAACAATCGGGCGGAAAAAATCACATTTTGTTCGGATATGCGGAGCCTGCCCTATAAAAGCACGAACACCCGGACTTTACTTGGGCGTAAAATCCGGGTGCGTTTTTTTCTGCAATCACTGCGGAAATCGTGTAATAACACCATGATAATAAAAAACTTTCCATTTTATTCCACAGAAGGGTTATTTCTTGGAAAATGAAATGCGATTTCTTTTTCCCGCTTCACTTGCGGAGATACATCGCTATAAACAACTCATTCAAAAATCCACGCAATTCATGCGTCAATTATAGTCTAACGGATAGTCGTCGAACGCATAAAGCGCTGTGTTAAAGTAGCGTTCGCTCGTGTCCGGCAGCAACGTTACGATTGTCTTGCCGATGCTTTCGCGTCGTTTGGCAATCTGAGCTGCTGCGAGTACGGCAGCGCCCGACGAGATGCCGACGAGCAGTCCTTCGCGCCGCGCCAGTTCGCGGCTGGTGCGTATGGCGTCGTCGCCTCCTATCTGTATTATTTCATCTACTACGTCAGGATGGTAGGTTGACGGAACGAATCCGGCTCCGAGTCCCTGAATCTTATGTGCTCCGGCTTTACCGCCCGACAGCACTGCCGATTCTTTCGGTTCGACTGCAACAATCCTGACATCTGGGTTATGCGATTTCAGACCGGCGCCTACGCCGCTGATTGTACCGCCTGTTCCCACTCCGGCTACGAAGAAATCCACTTTACCTTCGAGGTCATGCCATATTTCCTCGGCGGTGGTTTTCATGTGGTAAGCCGGACCTGCCTGATTTTCAAACTGGTGGAGGATGATAGAGCCTGAAATCGTCTCGCACAGTTCCTCCGATTTACGTATAGCGCCCTGCATTCCTTCGGCGCCGGGCGTAAGCACCAGATTTGTTCCTAAGGCACGTAACTGGTTTCGCCGCTCAATCGCCATTGTTTCCGGCATCACCAGTATAAGTTTATATCCTTTGACGGCGCAGACGAAAGCGAGACCCAATCCCGAATTTCCGCCTGTCGGCTCGATGATAATATCACCCGGCTGTATCAGTCCTTTGCGTTCGGCGTCGCAAACCAGTGCATATGCAGTCCGGTCTTTGACGCTTCCGGCAGGGTTTAAATATTCCAGCTTGGCAATCAACTTGACATTCAGTCGGTTTGCCATAGAATAATTGGAAAGCTCCACTAAGGGAGTGTTTCCGATTAAACTCACTAAATTAGCTGATACTCTTGCCATTAAGCCTTCGTCAAAACATGGTTTCGAAACTTCCGCAAAGGTAGGGGTAGATTTCTTGCCCGGAAATACCCTCAAAGGGGTATATTTTGATTTTTGTTAAATCAGGCGGCGTGATTTCATTTCGAGATAGCGGTTTATCACGTTGATTGACAGCTTTTCGGGTGCAGTCAGCAGCGAATATACGCCGTGTTGTTTCAGGACGGAGACGACGTGGCGCTTTTCGGCGATAAATTTCTCGGCAACAACTTGATTTATATAGTCTTCGGTTGTACGGGGGCGGTTTTCGACAACTTCGCGCAGTTCGGTATTCTCGAAAAAAACCACCAGTACGACGTGTCGCCGCGCTAAACGGCTGAGGTAGTCGAGTTGGCGTTCCATACCGATAATGTTCTCAAAATCAGTATAGATGACGAGCAGGCTGCGTTTGCTGACATGCTTTTCGAGGTGGACATAGAGCGAGGAGTAATCGCTTTCGCCGAAGTCGGTCTGCTGGCGGTAGAGGTTTTCGAGGATAAGGTTTATCTGAGCGGAATGTTTCGATGCCGGCACGAATGTCTCGAAATCGCTTGAAAATGTTGCCAATCCTGCTTTGTCTTCGCGCAGGACGGCGACAAACGATAGCACGAGCGCTGCATTGATGGCATAGTCGAGCAGCGTCATCCCTCGAAAAGCCGACTGCATTATGCGCCCTTTGTCGATGATATTATAGACCTGCTGCGAGCGCTCGTTGCGAAATGTGTTGACCATCAGCTGGTTGCGTCGAGCGGTGGCTTTCCAGTTTATCGTCCGGTAGTCGTCGTCTTTGACATATTCTTTGATTTGCTCAAATTCGGAATGATGCCCGATGCGCCGTATCTTCTTGATACCCATCTCCGTAAGGTTGTTCGAGATAGCGAGCAGTTCGTATTGGCGCAGCATCATAAAGGATGGATAGACCTTGACTGTCAGTTCGTTGCCTGTCGTGATACGGCGTTCGGCAAGTCCGATGCCTGTTGCGACAAACAGCCGTATATGTCCGAAATCGTACTCGCCGCGTTTGACGGGGCGCAGGCTGTAAACTATATCTTTGCGTTGACCGCGTCGCAGGCTGAGGCGGAACAGTATGTCGCGTCGTCCAAAGACAGCCGGTATCTCGTCCGTTACGGCAAGGTTGATTGCGAAGGGATAGGCGTTTTCCACTTCGAGACGAATGTTGTTGTCGTCGCCGTTTGAAAATCTGTCGGCGCAGATACGCCACGCTGAAGCTCCGTTTTTTCGGCTCCACAGCAGGGCAGTGTCGGCGGCAGTCGTCAGAGAGAGCGCAGCCAAGAGCCAGCTTGCCGCCGTTGCTAAGGGCGGAAACGGAAATCCGAGAATAAAACAGAGCGTTATTCCGGCAATGATATAGAAGAAACGCGGCTTCAGGTACACGTATATATATATTAATGTATAGGAATTATTTCGGTACTTCCACTTTTTCTATCAGCCGCTGCACCACTTTCGACGTCGTATGTCCTTCCATTTCGGCTTCGGCGGTCAATATAAGTCGGTGTCGCAGGACGGGCGGAGCGATGAATTTGATGTCTTCGGGCGTAAGGAAATCGCGTCCCTGCAGGAGGGCGAAGGCTTTAGCCGACTGCATCAGGGCTACGGAAGCGCGTGGCGAGGCGCCGAGGTAAACGGCTTTGCTTGAGCGGGTTTGATGCACTATCGATGCGATATAGCGCAGCAGCGAAGGCTCGACATAGACCTTGCCGACATAGCCGCAGAGCTGTAGCAGTTCGTCGCGCGAGAGCAGGGGAGCGACATCGTCGAGCGCACTCAGGCGGCTGTTGGCGTGATGGCGTTCCAGTATGGTAACTTCCTCATCGACAGTTGGATATCCCATTGTGATTTTCATCAGGAAGCGGTCGAGCTGGGCTTCGGGCAGTTTGTATGTACCTTCGTGTTCCACAGGATTTTGCGTAGCCAGAATGGTATAAATCGGACTCATCGGATAGGTATTGCCGTCGATGGTTGCCTGCCGCTCTTCCATCACTTCAAAGAGTGCCGACTGCGTTTTTGCCGGAGCGCGGTTTATCTCGTCAACGAGCACAATATCAGCGAAGATCGGTCCTTTGTGAAAGTTGAACTCGCTTGTTTTCATATTGAACACCGAGGTGCCGAGCACATCCGAGGGCATCAGGTCGGGCGTAAACTGTATGCGCGAGAAATCAGCGTCGATAAGTTTAGCCATCAGTTTAGCCATCAGCGTTTTGGCTACACCCGGCACTCCTTCGATAAGCAGATGTCCGCGAGCGAGGATGACGGCAAGCATCAGGTCAACAACACGTTCCTGTCCGACGACGACCGACGACATAGCTGTGCGTATCCGGTTTATCTTATCCGAAAAATCGTCTAAGTTCAATGAATCTGTTCTTTCTTCCATAGGGTTGAATTTTTTTTGATTTGCGGCAAAGGTAGGAATTAATTTGAAATCCGTATCTTTGCGCCCGTTTGAAAATTGACTCAATGCGAAACAAGCAATTCATATATCACGCAATGGCGGGCGTTACGACGGTAATTTGGGGCACCACATTTGTTTCGTCAAAAGTGCTGCTCAACGCCGGATTGTCGCCTGCCGAGATTATGTTCGAGCGTTTTTTGCTCGGATATCTGTTTTTGTGGCTGCTCTATCCGCGTTTGCCGCGCTTTCATTCCTTGCACGACGAGCTGATTTTTGCGGGAATGGGCATATTTGGCGGTTCGCTCTATTTCCTTGCCGAAAATTCTGCGCTTGTCTATGCCCAGACATCGGATGTGTCGCTTATCTGCGCGTCGGTGCCGCTTGTTACAGCCATTTTGACGCATCTTGTGCTTGGCGAGCAGCTCTCGCGCAAGTTCAGGCTCGGTTCGCTCTTCGCTATGACGGGCGTGGCATTGGTGGTGCTGAACGGCAATTTTGTGCTCAAGCTCAGTCCGCTGGGCGATATTTTGGCATTTGCGGCGATTTGTTGCTGGGCGGTTTACTGTCTGTTGATGAGGAAGTTGCGCTATCAGTACAACACTCTTGTTATCACGCGCCGTGTTTTCCTGTACGGCTTGTTAACTCTTGCGCCGTATTTCCTGTTTACGCCGTTTCGGTTCGATATATCGGTGATGTCGCGTCCCGAAGTATGGGGCAATCTGCTGTTTCTCGGCATCATTGCTTCGTCGCTCTGTTATGTGATGTGGAACTCGGCGATGCGCAGTTTGGGCATCATACGGACAAACAGCTATCTCTATTTCACGCCCGTTGTTACGATAGTTACAGCTGCATTTGTACTCTCGGAGCACATCGGTATTTATATCGTTACGGGCGCGGCGCTGATACTTTTGGGGCTGTGGATTGCGGGGCGGAAAACCTGAAAAATCCTGTCGTTCGCGTAATTTTTTGAAAAAATCGAACAAATTATTTTGGATTGTTGTATCTTTGCGTTTTTAATTATCTCCGAAAATGGCAAAAACGAAAATAGCAAAAACTAACTTTGTAAGGCTGTGTTTGTCAGTCAGTTTGACGATATGTTGCGTGGCTTCGATGCACGCGCAAATCAGCGAAGGCGGCATCCCACCGAGCTATTCGTCGCCGGTGTCTAAGGCATCTGCACGCGCCACAAAACAGCTTGACATCAAGTTTGATTTGACCGCAATGCGTGTCGAAGACGAGCAGCAGTCGGCGCAGTTTGGCGTTGCGCCCGTCATCGGGACAGTAATCGAAGTCGATTACGACACACAAAATGCGGGCGAATGGCGCACTTTGCCGTCGGGCGAGACAGTATGGAACCTGACGCTCGGAGCCTCCGGAGCTACGGCTCTAATGCTTTATTATTCAGATTTTTATATCCCCGAAGGCGGAAAATTGTTCATATATAACGCCGACAAATCGTCGTTGCTTGGGGCATACACTACAGCCACTCATCGCGGCGGCGGACGTTTCGCAACGGAATTTGTTGCGGGCGACGAGCTGACCCTCGAATATGTAGAGGCGCCGTCGGGCGAGCAGCCGCGTATAGTGATTGAGGGCGTAGGCTACGGCTACAACAATCTCGTTGTACGCGACGGTCAGGTATCGCTTCGCGCCTCGTCGTGCGAAGTCAATGTCAACTGTCCGGAGGGCGACGCATGGCAAAACCAGAAAAAGGGCGTCTGCCGTATGGTGCAGCGTATCGGGACGAAAGAATACCTTTGCAGCGCATCCTTAATGAACAACACGGCTCAAGACCTTAAGCCGTATATACTTACTGCTCATCACTGCTCGCTTGCAAGCGACGGGACAGAGGCTAACGCCGAAGATATGCTGCAGTGGACGTTCTATTTTCATTACGAGCTTGAAGGCTGTTCGGGCAAACCCGTTCCGTCGGTGGAGCAGAAAACGATGGTCGGATGCCGTAAGGTAGCCGTAAGCAATATCAGCGGACAGTCCGACGGCTTGCTGCTGCTGCTCAACAGCTATATCCCCGAAGAATACAATGTGTATTACAATGGTTGGGACACGCGCGATGTGCCCGCACAGTCGGGCGTCAGCATACATTTCCCCGGTGGCGACTATGCCTCGATATCGACCTTTCTCAGTCCCGTCAGCCATACTACCTTAATGACGGATGACAATATGAATGGCGACACGCATGCGCACTGGAACGCTGTGTTCGATCCTACGGAAAACGGGCACGGCATCACCGAAAGCGGTTCGTCGGGCTCTCCGCTGTTCAACGAAAACAAGCTGATTGTCGGCACTTTATCCGGCGGCAGCTCCACTTGCTACAGCCCTTATCTGCTTAATCTCTACGGCAAGATGAGCTATCACTGGAACCATTACCCTAAAGCCGACTCTACGCGGATGGACGTATGGCTCGACCCGCATAACACAGGCGTACAGGCTCTTACGGGGCGTTTTGCCGGAAAAACATTAGCGGCTCCCACGGCGCTAAGCGCCGTTCAGGAAAGCAATAAAGTCCGGCTCACATGGAGTAAACCGGCTTCAAGTACCCCTATGGGTGGATATTTCGTTTATCGCAACAACCGCAGGATAGGCACAACCCTTTATCTCACTTATACCGACTCGACGCCCGAAGTCGGAACCAACAACTACAGCGTGTCGGCGGTTTATGCCAACGACAACGAATCGGAATTTGCCACAACAGCTATAACGATAGAAGAATACAAACCGCCTACGGACATATCAGCCGTATTCACAACAACGGGCAAGGTGTCGGTAACCTGGCAGCCGCCGGTTTACGAAAAGACCATTTACTGGGGACAGAAAAATGCTTACGTACAGATAGTTATGGACGACGATGTCCACGGCAATCCCAAACCTTTCTTTTTCGGACAGCGATGGGCAAAAGAAGACATCGCGCCTTTCCATCTAAGGACTATCACTGCCGTCAAGTTTATGCCGGTTCAGCGAAACACCTATTCGCTATATATCGAGCAGGGCAAACGCAGTTATACACAGCCGATTACGGTACAGTCGTATCGCGAAACAAACACGGTCGCGCTCGCCACTCCCTTTGTTATCGACGGCACCAGCGAGCTGAAAGTAACGCTCTATGTCGAGTCGCCGCGCGATTATCCCGCGTGGTGCGATGCCGGTCCCGCCGTTCAGGGCAAGGGAAATATCTATTCTTACGACGGCAAGACGTGGGACACGCTCTACGACCCCGAAGATCCGGACGAAGATTTCAACCTGAACTTCTTTATTGCCGCTGTAGTTTCGTCGAACACGGGCGAGCTGACGTCAAGCTATTCATCCACAACCGACAGCGACATCAAACTGCTCAGCCTTGTGCCCGTTGCTTTCCCCGAAGTTACGGGTTATTATATCTATCGCAATAACGAGAAAATAACCAAGACGCCTGTTTCAGCCGGTACACGTCGTTATACCGATCCGAACGATATTACTTCCGCAACTGAATACAGCGTAACGGCGCAATACGGCTCGAACGAAAGCGATTTCAGCGCGACGGTTGAAATTGTGCCCACAGCCAACGAGCAGATAGCAGCAAGTCGTATCGCCATCGAGCCAACCGTTTTTACTAACACGTTGAATATCAGGGGTAATGAGGCTGTACGTCGCATAGAGATTTTCGCAGCCGACGGGCGTTTGGTCTTGAGCCGCGACAACCCCGACAATGTGATAGCGACGCAGCAGCTCGCCGCCGGAGTGTATTTCTTTCGCATCTATCCGATTGAAGGTCAGCCTATTATGTTGAAAGGCGTAAAGAGCCGTTAGTACGATACCGACACATCGAAACCCAGCTCGAGCAGGGTTGCGGCAATAGCGTCAAGCTCCGTCGCGCCGACTTTGCGCAGGCTTTTTATCGGCGTATCGCGATCGATAGTGTAAATCATCACTTTGCGCGGACGGATACGTTTCAGGGCTTCGATCCACGCGCTGATATCCGCTTCGCCCGTGTTGTCTATTATTTCGCCGTCGCGTTCGCCCCGCAGGAAAATCGTCTGTATGATTAGGCGTCCGTCGAAGCGACACAGACGCTCAATCAGTTTTTCGCACGTAAAATCCTTAGGCACAGGCTGGTCAATGCAGCGTATCAGGCTGTCATTCGCGGCGTCGAGCTTCATAATATTATCGTCGATACGGCATAAGGCATTGAAAACCCGCTCATTCCAAATCATCGTCGAGTTCGACAGCACGGCGACCCGCGCTCGCGGGCAGAGCTTGTCGCGCAGCTCAAGCGTATCGGCGATGATATCGGCAAAAGCGGGGTGCATCGTCGGCTCGCCGTTGCCCGAAAACGTGATAACATCGGGCGCAACGCCTTCTTTAGCCATCCGTATCAGCTTGTTTTCTAATGCATTGCGCACTTCGCTACGATCGGGCGCTTTAGTGCGGGCGAGCCGTTCCTCGTTCAGTCCACATTCGCAATAGATGCAGTTGAACGTACAGCGTTTGCCGTCGGCTGGCGAAATATTTATTCCCAGCGAAACGCCAAGCCTCCGACTGTGCACCGGACCGTAAACTATGTCGTGAAACAGATTTGTAGCCATCTAAAAGTCGTATTTGAGTGCAAAGATAGCCGTTTTTGCGCAAAATGCAAAAGTTAATAATGAAAAAAAAATAATAAATTTGCTCTATTGAACGAAATAAATCACTATGTTTGCACTCATAAATTTAAATAAAAATATCAGAAACTTATTAAAAAATTTAACATTATGACTAAAATTAATCCCATTTGTGCTTTCATAGTAAGCATCGGTTTATTGCTCTCAGGTTGCGGAGCGAGTAATTTGGCAAAAGGAACGGCTATCGGAGCCGGGGCGGGCGCTGCCACCGGAGCAGCCGTTGGCGGCATTGCCGGTAAGAACACTAAAAGTGCAGTTATCGGAGCGGCTATTGGCGGCGTTGTAGGCGCTGCTGCGGGCGCCATCATCGGCAAGAAGATGGACAACCAGAAAAAAGCGATTGAAAAAATCGAGAATGTGCAGGTCGAGACTGTTACAGACGTTAACAATCTGACTGCTATTAAGGTAACTTTTCCTGACGGCATACTCTTCGACACCGGCAAGAGTACGCTGCACGAAAATTCGGTCATCGCGCTTACGGAATTTGCATCGACGCTGAAGAGCGAACCTGCGACCGACGTAACAATTTACGGGCATACCGACAATACAGGCTCGGCTGCCATCAACGAAAAACTGTCGGCTGAACGCGCTCAGGCAGTATCTAAATTTCTGCAAGCCAGAGGAGTGTCGGCATCGCGACTGACAACCGAAGGCAAGTCGTATAACGAACCGGTAGCCGACAACTCGACTGCCGAAGGACGTAAGCAAAACCGACGTGTAGAAATCTATATCACAGCCAATCAGACTATGATTCAACAGGCTGAAGAAGGACACTGATTAAATTCAAAAGATACATCAGCATCGCTTTTTATGAGGCAGCTGTTTCCCGCAAGGGAGGCAGCTGTTTTTTTTGGGTGCAGGATGGGAATTATCAGTGCGCACAAGGATAAAAATTTTCGATAAAGCTGTTTGTTTTTCAAAAATAATCAGTACTTTTGCATTATTAATTATAACGCGATGCAAGCATACGAGTTCAACACAGTTGTCAGGGATGGAATTATTCGTATTCCCAAGCAGTATATCGGCAGACAGTTATCGTCTGTCAGAGTTATCATTATGGATAATACTGACATACCCGATTTTCAGCCTTCAAAGCAACGTTTTTCGGCGATGAAGCTGAAAACCAAAGGTTTTAAGTTCAACAGAGAAGAAGCCAATGAAAGATAGGGCTTTCCTTGATACGAATGTGCTTGTTTATCTGTACTCCGAAGATGAACCTGACAAGCAGGCGGTTGCGATTGAGGCAATGAACAGTTATATGTGTGCTACCAGTACGCAAGCCCTGAATGAGTTCTGCAATGTGTGTTTGAAGAAGTTGCGTATGCCAGCAGAAGTTATTGGGCTGTCGATAGACGAGATTTCTGATTCGTGTAGCATCTCTTTTGTTGATGAAACGATTATACATAAAACGCTTGTTTTACATGCAAAGTATGGCTACACTTACTATGATTGTCTGATTCTTGCTTCTGCGCTTGCCTCACAATGCAAGTACCTGTTAACGGAGGATATGAACAACGGGCAAATCATTGAAAAAACACTGACAATCATCAATCCTTTTGCTCTTTCCAAGTAAAGACGTTTGTAAAGAGCTGAATGCCAAACCGTGCACCGTTCCACCGTGCACCCAAAAAAACCATTTCATCGCGTCGCAATCCCATACAACGCTTTTACCACATCTTCGCGGATATGGTTTACTTCGCTGTCTTCAGGGTTTATCGGCGCCGAACCGTTGCAAATCATAACGACACCCGATTTTTTGACGGGATCGAAAAACATAGTGCTCAGCAATCCGTAGGCGCTGCCCGTGTGTCCGATCAGGGTTTCGCCTTCAATCAGGTCATTCCAAACCATCAGCCCCAGTCCGTAAGAGCTCTCTCCTTTCGTTGGTTGAACGGGTGTAAACATTTGTTTTGAAGATGCTTCGCTTATGATCCTTACGCCGTTAAGCGATCCATAGTTCATCCGGCATATCATCCACTTCGCAAGGTCGGTCGCCGAAATTTTCATACCTCCCGTAGGCGAAAACAGGATAGCATCTTTCCCCGGCTCATAATTAACCATTCCGGCGGCGCGGCTTTGATAGGCGTCTTCCGATTCTATCCAAACGGAATCCTGCCGGTCGTACAGGCTTACAAACCGGCTATTATCCAATGAATCAACATTAAACCCTGCATTGTTGATGCCGAGCGGCAGCAGGATATGCCGGCGTATGTAAATGTCGAACCGTTCGCCCGAATGGATTTCAACAAGTGCGCCAAGCAAGTTAAATCCAAGGTTGCAGTAATTGTATTTCTCACCCGGCGCATAATCCCAATAGACTTTTGCATAATCGGGATTATATTCGGGCTTCAGGATGTCGTAATTGAAATAACCCTGCGCATCACTCAGGCTCGAAGTGTGCGACAGCAACATCCTGTAGGTGATTTTTGCATCGGGAAAAGCCGGATTGCGCACTCTGTAGCCAAGCGCCTCGCTGACATCGTCGTCAAGATCGAAACAGCCCTGCTCATAGAGTTGCATAATGGCTGTAGAAGTAAA
>JAISTS010000127.1 GCA_031272455.1 Tannerella sp.
AGAATCCTGATAGATAACGACATCTTTCACTTTGCGTATAGTGGTTTTGTTACCGTCAGCAGCGACGGCAAAAAGTCCGAATCCGGCAAAAAATAAACAAAATAAAACTGTTCTCATAATCAAAAAAAGGGGGACTAATTTGTTGTAAATAGCTGATTATCAATCCTAATTGTGCGGCAGAAGGGACTCGAACCCCCACGCCTTTCAGCACCAGCTCCTAAGGCTGGCGTGGCTACCATTACACCACTGCCGCAAAAATTTGACGCTGCAAAGATAATCAATTTTCAGTTATGGACAATCGTTCCGACAGGTTTGCCATTGACCGCTTTTGCCAGATTACCGGCTTTATCCATATCAAAAACCATCAGAGGCAGGTTGTTGTCGCGACATAAGGTGATGGCTGTCAGATCCATAACTTGCAATTTGCGGGCATACACTTCGTCGAATGTTATCTCGTCGAATTTCGTTGCCGTCGGGTCTTTTTCGGGGTCGGCGGTATAGACGCCGTCCACGCGCGTACCTTTTAGAATAATATCGGCTTCAATCTCGATAGCGCGAAGGCAGGCTGCCGTGTCGGTTGTGAAGAACGGATTGCCCGTACCGCCTGCGATGATGACGGCATATCCTTCCTGCATACGGCTAATAGCCAGCCATTTATTGTAGTATTCGCCGACCGGCTCCATACGGATAGCCGTCAGTACGCTCGAACGGATGCCTGCCGTGGCAAGCGCCGAGTTAAGCGCCAAGCTGTTGATGACCGTCGCCAGCATCCCCATCTGGTCGCCTTTCACACGGTCGAACCCCTGTCCTACGCCCTTCAATCCGCGAAAAATGTTGCCTCCGCCGACGACAATCCCGACTTCTACGCCCGATTTGACCACTTCGCCAATCTGACCGGCGTATTCGCGCAGCCGTTCCTCGTCGATACCGTAATGCTTGTCTCCCATCAGCGATTCGCCGCTCAATTTCAGTAAGATACGTCTGTATTTGTTCATATTTTATTGTTTTTTTACGTGCAAATATAAAAATAAACCGTCAATATGTTTCATAAAAATTCCACTTCTTTGAAGGCGTAGCGCGAAAAAGTGCCGTCGGCGCGTTCGAGAACGAGGTGTCCGTCAGGCTCAATGTGGTGAATATGAGCCTCAAAACTGCCATTCGTGTCTTTGAAAGTAAAGAACCCCTCGCTACGATATAGCGACCGGCGGTATTCGCGTTTGACGTCGTCGGCGCCGCCCGTTTCGGCTTGTTGCCTGATGCTGTGAAATGCCGCCCTTATCTCGTCGAGAATTTGTATCCGGTCGTAAGTCAGCCCCGTAATTTGTTGCAGCGAAACGGGATTGGGTAATTCGGGTGAAAACTCTGTTTGGTTGATATTCAGACCGATACCAATGATTGAGCGGGCGATTAATCCGTCCGAAATATCGTTTTCGATAAGGATGCCGCAGATCTTACGGTCTTGCCAATAGATGTCGTTCGACCATTTGACCCTGATGTCGCCGACAAACTTGTCGAGAGCGCGTTTGACGCTCAAAGCCGTCATTTCCGCAATCAGGAACGACTTGTTGGCGGCGAGATTTTGCGGGTAGTATAATATGCTAAATGTGAGATTATTACCGGCTTCCGACGACCACGAATTGCCGATTTGTCCGCGTCCGGCTGACTGGTAATCGGAGACGACAGCTGTTTCGTCGGGTTGTCGTTTGCTATCTGATAACTGCTTTAGATACAGATTTGTAGATGCGGTTTCGGTCAGGAAAATGGCGTCGGGCAAAGTGTTCATCATTCAAAATCGTTTATATTTGACAGGCGGATAAAATGCGTCCTCAATATGCTCTTCAACGGTATAGGCATCTCCGTCTTTCACGAGCAGGATAACGTCGAAACGGATAGGCATATCGCACCGGTTAATCCTGACGTAAGCCTCTGCCGCTGCAGCCAGACGGTTGATTTTGGCGTTGTCGATGGCTTGTTCGGGGGGAACTAAATAATTGATTGAGCGAGTCTTAACTTCCACTATTACGATGTCTTTTCCGTCGGTAGCGACGATGTCAATTTCGTAATGACCGTGATGCCAGTTGGTTTTCAGCACCTTGTAGCCGTTGATTTCCAAATATGAGCAAGCTACGGCTTCGCCTGTTTTTCCTGTTTCGTTTTGTTCTGCCATATCGTCTGTTTTTACTTTTTACCGAGATAGATTGCGCCTCCGCAACTGTCTGTTTTTGCGCCTGTTACGTCGCGGAGACAGTTCGTTTCGCCTCTCATTCGCAAGACGCCGAGAAAAGCAAAAATAATCGCTTCCTTAAAATCGACAGTCTCATCGTCGGGCACGATAATAGTCTTACTTCCAAGCGTTTGTATCCTTTCGATAAGGAATTTGTTACGTGCCCCGCCGCCGGTTACGAGCATTGTTTCGCCGGATTGTCCTTTCGATGCCATAGCAATTTGAAGGGCAATATGCTCTGTTACAGTGCGAAGCTTGTCTTCGACCGATGCTTTCGAGCCGTCGAGACAAAGTCGAAACTCGCTGTCAAACCATTCTTTACCAAGCGATTTCGCTCCTTTGATATTATAAAAGTCCAATGCGTTGAGTTTAACGAGCAAGTCGTTGACGATCAGTCCTGTGCGGGCGGTTGCTCCATCCCGGTCAAACGGCATTTCGAGTTGGTTGGCAAGATAATTAAGCGCCATATTACAGGGCGATACGTCGAATGCCACGCGATGGTAATTTTCTCTGAATGAGATATTTGAAAATCCGCCGAGGTTAAGGCAGGCGTCATAAGACCCAAACAGCAGTTCGTCGCCAATCGGCACGAGGGGCGCCCCCTGACCGCCATTTGCAACATCGAGCGTACGGAAGTCGCAAACGATTGTAATTCCGGTTCTTGCAGCCAAGACAGCGCCGTTGCCGATCTGCGAAGTCAGTCCGATGGCAGGCTGATGGAAAGTCGTATGCCCGTGCGATGCAATAAAATCGGGCTTAACGGATTGAGTGTCAAGAAAAAGATTTATATATTCAGCCATCACTTCGGCAAGCTCAACGTCGAGCCGGACAAAATCGTACGCCGACAATTCGGTTGCTTCAGCCAGACATTCGCGAAGCTTAACCGGATAAGTATGTGTCTCGGCAGCCAAAACCTTGTATTGCCACGCGCCGTCCGTCAAGTGAAAATGGCACAATGCCATATCAAGTCCGTCGAGCGAAGTGCCTGACATCAAGCCTAATACGGTGTATTCTGATTTTATTTCCATATTTTATGCTCTTATTTTGCGACCCTAAAAATAGTCATTTTCCACAGAAACGGCAAACTTTTCGCGATAAATCGGCGTCGTTTCGCAAAAAAATCGTACCTTTGCTTTGATGTAGCAGACCGGTCTGCCGCTAATTGCTTGACAGTTAGAGGAAAGTCCGGGCAACACAGGGCGCCATGCTTCCTAACGGGAAGTTGTTCGCGAGGGCAAAGCAACGTAACAGAGAACGACCGCCGCGTTTCGGCGCGGTAAGGGTGAAAAGGCGAGGTAAGAGCTCACCGTCCGTATGGCGACATACGGGGCTGTACGCCTGATGGGTTGTAAGGTCATGTACACCGGCTTTTAGGGCTGCCCGTCCGATGCCGGGGGGTGGACTGCACGAACTTGTCGGCGACGACAGGTCCAGATAAATGGCAGACATTCCGATTCGTCGGAATACAGAACCCGGCTTACAGGTCGGCTGCATCTTTTTTATTTGAAGGTCATCAGTTTACTGATGTATTTGCCTATAATATCAAATTCGAGATTGACAACCGTTCCTTCCTGAATCTCACAAAAATTGGTAACTTCGTGAGTATAAGGGATTATGGCGACGCCGAAGCTGTCCGTTTGCGAATTGCAGACCGTCAGGCTTACGCCGTTGACGCACACCGAGCCTTTTTCGACCGTCATATAGCCCTGCCGCGCCATCGTCGGGTCGGCATTGTAGCGGAACGCATAATACCAACTGCCGTCGGTTTCTTTCACTTCGGTACAGACGGCTGTCGTGTCAACATGCCCCTGCACGATATGCCCGTCGAGGCGTCCGTTCATCAGCATACTGCGTTCGAGATTGACTTTACCGCCGACCTTGAGCAAGCCGAGATTGGAGCGTTCAAGCGTTTCGCGAACCGCCGTAACCGTATAAGTATCAGCGTTTTTACCCACAACGGTGAGGCATACACCGTTGTGGGAAACGCTTTGGTCTATTTTCAGCTCACCGACGAACGAACATGCGAGCGTCAGGTGGATATTGCCTTTGTCGTGCTCGATTGCGACAACTGTTGCCGCTTCTTCAACTATTCCTGAAAACATTATAATTCAGTGTGTTAATGTTTCTTTTGTTCAAGTTGAAGCGTGATAGTCGGGCGCTCGCATACTTCGGGCGGACCCCAGAACTGTATCGGACCGGGATAGACATAATCGTCCTCTGTCTCCCATCCTTTGCGTTTGGATGCAAATTCACGGAAGGGCGCATCGTCAAGTTTGACAAGGGCTTTTTGAATCACTGGCACGCGCTCGACGCTGAGTTTACCGTCTTTATCTTTTATCGGTTTGTTTTCCATATTCATCATCATAGTTATGGGAATACCTCCTGCAATCCATTCGTCAACCGGCGCTGTGGTGTTGCGCACCGACGACATATAGCCGGTTTTTCCTGCAAGGATAAGTTTGGATGCGTTGTAACCGAGTGCGTAACAATAGTTTGCGTCGTAAATTGACGGCGCGGCGCAACGTCCTTCGTAACCGAAGAAATGAGTCTGGGGCGAGAAGTTGTATTTGTTTTTTATCGGTTTGATTTTTGCATCGAGTTCCGCTTTTTCCTCAAGTAAGGGTTGAAGTTTGGCTTTGTCTTCAGCATAGAGTTTGATTTTTGCATCGAGTTTCGCTTTTTCCTCAAGTAAGGGTTGAAGCAGAGGTTCTTCTTCGGCTTTGAGAGCTGCCTTAACCATATCAGCCAGAAGCTTTTCCGTTTCGATAAGCGATACCTGCACATTGCCATGCGAATCGCGATCGAGCGCCAGTTGCCGTGCGACGCTTTCGGGCAGGCTTTCGTAAACTTTTGCGTTTTCTTCGGACAGTTTGCTGATTATATAAGAGACCTGTTCTCTTTTTTTTACGAATTTTTTGAATTCTGCGTCGTTTTGCGCCAGCACTACATTCAACTCTTCGATAAGTTTTTTGATAGCCGGAATAAATTCAATCAAGCCTTCGGGTATCAACACAGTTCCGAAATTTTTAGGAGTATCTTTATCGCCTTCTTTCAGCGTATTGCGCTCGATGATAAGATCTTTGAGTGTAGTAATAATGTCGTCGAGTGTCAAATTTTTCTTTTCCACTTCTTCGGAAATGATGCAGTAGTTGGGATGCGTTTGCAGGGCACATTCGAGTGCGATATGCGAAGCCGAACGCCCCATCAGCTTGATGAAATGCCAGTATTTTTTCGCCGAATTACAGTCGCGCTGGATATTGCCTATCACTTCGGAATAGACTTTGCAGGCGGTATCGAAGCCGAAAGATGTCTCGATCTGCTCGTTTTTCAGGTCGCCGTCAATCGTTTTCGGGCAGCCGATAACCTGTATGCCCAGCTTGTTCTTTTTGAAATATTCGGCAAGCACACAGGCATTTGTGTTTGAATCGTCGCCTCCGATAATTACTAAAGCACTGATTTCAAGCTTGTTTAATACTTCTTTAGCTCGTTCAAAATGTCCGGCTTTTTCCTGCAGTTTAGTACGGTCGGAGCCGATAATATCGAAGCCACCGGTGTTAATGTATTGATTGATAGTTGCTTCTTCCAGCAACACATTATTGCCTTTCAGCAAACCTCCGGGACCCATCTTGAACCCGTAGAGCTTTGATGCGGTATTGGCGGTTTTCAGCCCTTTGAAAAGTCCGGCGATGACGTTGTGCCCGCCCGGAGCCTGACCGCCCGACAGGATGACGCCGACATTGATAGGCGGAAACGACTGATTATCTTTGCTTTCGACGAATGTAACCACCGGCGCTCCGTAGGTGTTCGGAAACAGCTTGCGGATTTCTTCGCGGTCGCCTGCCGATTCTGTCGGCTTGCCTTCTTCGATTTTTACTGCGCCCTTGAGCGACTTGGGCAGTTTGGGCAAATTTGCCTCTTTAGCTCGTTCTAACTGTAATGCGCTAATTGTCATATATTTTCAGAATTAAATGTTAAGAATTTAGTCTTTGGATGTGCAAATATCGGATTTTTTTCGGACAAAATAAAATCAAAAATTTAAAAAGTTGAATAAAAAAAGCCTACCTTCGCAGTTTGAAACAGTACGAAGAGTATGGGAAAAAGGAAAACTATTCAGCGTATCATACTGATACTTATGGCATTGATTGTTGTAGCGGCTACCGTTGCTTACTTTATTCTGCAAGCCGACAAACCGTGGATGGCATTTTATATTGCCTGTTGCGGCGGAGTGCTTGCCGTTAATCTTGTCATTATGCTGATTTTTGTTCGTAAAAACGTGAAATAGAATATATTATACGAAATATGGTTATCAGGGTTAAATTATTTATTTTTGCTGTCATTGCGTTGTTTCCCTGCGCTTTAGCTGCGCAGAACATTCAGTTGCATTACGATCTCGGTAGCGCGCTTTACAACTCGTTGAGCGGCAGACCGAAGATTACGACTACGGTAGAAATGTTCAAGCCCGACCGTTGGGGCAGTACTTTTTTCTTTGTCGATATGGATTATGCCTCCGAAGGCGTTATGGGGGCATATTGGGAGGTCTCGCGCGAGCTGAAGTTTTGGAAGGGCGACATCTCGGCGCATATCGAATATAACGGCGGCACGCCTTATATAAAGAACGCATATCTTGCAGGCGCAACTTATACCTATAATAATAAGGACTTTACGCGGGGTTTTTCGTTTTCGACGATGTACAAGCACATTCAGAAGCTCGAATCGTCGCATCAGTTTCAGCTGACTGCTGTCTGGCGCGTGGAGTTGGCGTCGGGTAAGCTATTTTTTACGGGGTTTGCCGATTGGTGGCGCGAGCCGGGTTATTACGGCGATTATATTTTTCTTGCCGAGCCGCAATTTTGGGTGCGCCTCAACCGTTTTAAAGGTGTGGACGACAATTTCAATCTCAGCATCGGCAGCGAGACGGAGTTGAGCTACGATTTTGCCGGTCGCGACGGCTTTTATGCCATTCCTACATTGGCTGTGAAATGGGATTTTTGATGTGATAAATTATTGTCAAACAACAAAATAAAACTTCTATGAGAACAAAATTATTCTATCCGGCTATCGTTCTTACTGTATTTTGTACGCTGAACGCAATGTCTCAAACTGCAAACCCTGTACATTCGTCGTTGGATGAGGCGGTTGTGTATTTTCGCGGAGCCGAACTGACTCATTCTGCCGATGTGCGGCTCACGAAAGGCGACAACGAAATTGTCATCGACGGGCTGAGTTCGGCAATCGACCGTAACAGCCTGAAAATCAAAACTACAGGCGGCGCTATTGTGTCGTCTTACGAATTTTCGGTCGATTATCTTGCCAATAAAAATGCAGGTCCAGTCGCTAAGAAACTGACCGACTCGATAGAGTTTTACAACAAGAAACTGCAACAGCTTGAGACAGATACAAAGATCAACAATCAACTGCTCGAATTGCTGAAAAACGGTACGACCAAGAATGTTTCGGGTTCCGAAAAGGGGCTGACCTTCGACGAATTGGTCAAAACGATGGATTATTTTAAAACCAAATCGGCTGAATTGGAAGCTGTTAGCGTCGCCAATCAGGAAAACAAAACGAAATACGAAGCCGCCGTCAAACGTTTGAAAGCCCAACTGAACGAAGAAGAGCTGAAAAACAATAAGGCTGCCGGAGTACTGAAGATTGTGCTGACTTCGCCTATTGCTGTAAACAGCAAATTCACAATCAGTTATTTTACCGCATCGGCATCGTGGACTCCGTTCTATGACATCAATGTCGAGACGACCGAGCGCCCGATAAAGATTGTTTCCAAGGCAAAACTGAGCCAGACGACGGGCATCGAATGGGATAAAGTGAAGTTGACGCTCTCGACCGCCACACCGGGCAACGGCAGGACAGCGCCTCTGTTTTCGACGTGGTTTCTTGATTATTACGCTTATGCGGTGCGCGAAAATGCGGTGATGACGCAGAACGCTTACTCTTACAGGAAGGCATCTCCCGTTATGTCGGCAGATGTGATGGCGGCGGCGCCCGAAGCAAAACTGATAGAAGAGTCGATGCCGCACTATGTCTATATCGTCAATGGCGCTGAAATTGACCGCGATACCTACAGTTCGCTCGACCCCTCGCTCGTCGCCTCGCGTACATTTATAGAAAGCGAACAGGCAAAAGAAGTATGGGGCGCTGATGTTGACGGAGCTTGGATTGTCGAGCTGAATACGTCTATGGATGACTATGTTACGACTTCCGAAGGCGCGATGAACATAACTTATGCGATAGACCTGCCGTATTCTATTCCGGGTAACGGCAAAGAACAGAGCCTTGAACTGAAAACGCAGGAGGTAAACGCCTCATACAAATACTATTGCGCTCCGAAGCTCGACACTGAAACGTATCTGCTTGCCGAAATCGCTAATCCCGAACGGCTAAACCTGCTCAGCGGCAAGGCGAATATTACCTACGAAGGGACGTATATTGGTGAAACAGTGGTAAATACGAGTACAACACAGGCTAACCTTACACTGACGCTCGGCACCGATAAGCGCGTAACGGTCAAACGCGAGAAAATGCAGGATTTCAGCAGTACAAAATTTATCGGCTCTGAAACGGAACAGACGTTCACTTACCGCCTGACAGTCAGGAACGGACAGAACCGACCGATAATGATGACGCTCAAAGACCAGTATCCCGTCTCGACGCGCAAAGAGATAAAAGTTGAGCTGCTCGACCGCACAACCAAGCCGACCGTCAATCTGCAAGACCTCGGCGTACTGACTTGGGAAGAGGAAATTGCTGCGGGAGCGACAAAGACGTATGAGATTAGTTACAGCGTTAAGTATCCTAAAAACAGGCAGTTAAACTTCTGAAGCCTCAGCCGACATAACGCACTTCGGGCGTCAGCTCGATGCCAAAGCGTTCCATTACCTGCTCGGTGATCTGAGCGGCAAAAAGTGCGATTTCGGGTCCCGTAGCCTTGCCGTAGTTTACGATGACTAAAGCCTGATGTTGGTATGTGCCGACTTCGCCATCGCGAATGCCTTTCAGACCGCACTGTTCAATAAGCCAGCCGGCAGGAATCTTTATCTCGTCGTCGCTTACGGGATATGACGGCATATCGGGATATTTGATTATCAGCTGTTTATACACTTCGCTCGACACTATCGGGTTCATAAAGAAACTGCCTGCATTGCCAAGCTGTTGCGGGTCAGGGAGTTTGCTGCGTCTGATGGCAATCACGCTTTCGCGCACTTTTTTTGGAGTAAGTGTGCCGCAATCGGCAAGTCGTTCGTGCAGGTTGCCGTATTTAAGTTGGAAAACGGGCTTTTTTGACAGCCTAAGCGTAACGTGGGTAATGATGTATGGATCAGTTTGTTCATCCTTGAAAATGCTGTTACGGTAGCTGTATTTACATTCGTCTGCCGTAAAAATTCGCTGCTCGCCCGTCTGCTGATTATACGCTTCAACGCTCTCGATAACGTCCTTGATTTCAACCCCATAAGCTCCGATATTTTGTACTGCCGCCGCGCCCGTTTCGCCTGGGATAAGCGACAGGTTTTCTATCCGGCCCCAGCCCTTTTCTGCGGCATAAGCCACTGTGTCGTCCCATTTCTCACCTGCTCCGACGCGCAAAAATACCGACTGTTCAGTCTCGTCGTAAATGCTTATACCTTTGATGGCAGAATGGATGATAATCCCGTTGAAATTGTTGATAAACAGCAGATTGCTGCCTGCGCCAATATGCAGCGAGCGCAATTCGCGAAAATATTCATCGCTTAATATACGCTGCAATTCATCAGTGGTGTTATACTCTATAAACCAGCTTGTTGAGACCTCAAGACCAAACGAATTATGCCTCAGCAACGAATAGTTACTCTCAATCTTCATTTTCTTTTACGGCAAGGGCGTAAACCTGAAAGGGCAGCGCGAAAAATCATGCTGCCCTTCGGTTCTGTCGTCAGGGTTATTTGTCAGGCTTAATACCGACGTTCAAGTATCCAAGCGTCCTGAAAATCAGGATAATAACGTTTGCGTATTTCTGCCCTGCTGGCATCGGCGTCCTGACGTGTCTCGTGACTTGTCAGTATGACGCGCAACATACCGTCTTCATTTTCACCAAGAACAGGCATATAACCGTCTTTCTGCATCCGTTCTTTCAGCGAATAGGCGTTGGTTTTGTTCCTGAAACTGCCAACCACTACGCTGTACAGCTTGATACCGGCAGCATCTTCGCCAATCACGGGTGTAATTTTTTCCTGCCGTGTAGCTGTTGCCGCAGGTGTTTTTGCCTTGTTAACGGGAGTGATTTCCTCCTGTTGCACAGTCGTTTTCTGTACCGGCTGTTCTGTAGTTACCTGGCGTTCTTTAGCCTGCTCGTATGCTGCCTTGTATGCGCTTTGCTTTGATTTACAGGCAGTAAAGCATGCTATCAGCAGGCACGACAGTACGCTTAAAAATAAAATTTTCTTCATAATTTACCTCACGTTAAAATTTAACGCTGCAAATATAATAAATATTTGTAAACCACGCACAAGTTTGTTAATAAAAAACTTTTAATAGAAGTTAATGAAACCTGATACTTTCGACTTTCGACAGTCCGTTTTTCAGCTGTTCGACAAGGCTTTTGCGGATGCGGAGGGTCATCTCGCAGTTCATATCAAACTGTTGGGCAATGACTTGCGGTTGCATATCCTTGACAATTCGCATTACGGAGTTGAGATGTGGATACTCGAAAGCGATGGCGACAGTTTCGTCAACCGTGCGTTCTTCGATGGTCGCCGCCGCGATAGCAGCTGCCGCCGCTGCACGGTAAGCGGCAGTCAAACCGCTCGTTCCCAGCTCGATACCGCCAAAATAGCGGACTACGACTATCAGAATATCTGTCAGTTCGTTTGAATTGATTTGCCCAAGGATAGGTTTTCCGGCTGTTGACGAAGGCTCGCCGTCATCGTTAACGCGGTAAGCAGTGCGTTCACAGCCAAGCATATACGCCCAGCAGACGTGCCTTGCGTCGAAGTACTGTTTGCGGTAGCGGTCTATCGCCGACTTCGCCTCTTCGACCGACTGCACGGGGACAGCGTAGCTGATGAAGCGGCTGCGTTTCTCCGAATAGTATCCTTCGGAAACGGCGCCGATAGTCTTGTAGCTGTCGTCCATCGCCTTGTCAATCAGGAATATGCGTTTGCTGTTCGTCGAGGAAAGCCTGAAAATCTTTCATTATCTCCTCAATCTCTTCAATGAAATACGGGTCCTTGACTTTTCCCTTAACTGCCTCATAATAAGCTTTTATGGCGGGCAGGGCGCAGATGTCCTGACCGCGCAACAGGAAGTAAGGCTCGTCTTTTTCGACGCATTGCTTAATCATCTGGATAGGATTTTTCATGCCCTTTTATCGTCTGAAAAAGATAAAGGCGCAATACAAATCGCACCTTTATCCCCAATTAATAAAATTATGAAAACATTTGAGTCTATTCTTCCGAAGGAGGATTAGACGGTTGGTCAGGCTGGGCAGTCCCAAAGTTGGGAGCCAGCAGGTTGGGATCAACCTGAACAGCGTCGTTCACCTGCTGCCGTATTTCCGACTGCGGTTGGTCTGAAGTGTTTCCTCCGCGCGGGATGAACGTTGTGATGACTATGCAAAAGAAACCTACTGCACCCGCCAGCGTCCATGTCGCTTTTTCGAGGAAGTCGGTCGTTTTGCGTACACCCATAATCTGGTTCGACGACGAAAAACCTGATGCCAAGCCGCCGCCTTTTGAGTTCTGTATCAATACAATGAGTATCAAAAATATTGATGCAATCAAAATCAAAATAGATAAAAATACGTACATTACTTATCGTTTTTAGTATATTTAATTAACTTTTCAAGAAATCGAATTTGGTCTGCAAAGTAAAGGTTTTTTTCCGGATTACGCAAATTTAATTTTCGAATAATTTCTAATGCTTTGTCGTAACGTTTCTGGCGAATATAGATATATGCCAGTGTTTCAGTGAAATACGAATCGTCTGACGGTTTGAAATTTTTTTGCGGCTCGTCTGATTTTTTTTCCGTGTCATCCTCAATTTCGGTCTGATCGTCGCCTTTTTTGCTGAGCGGTACGAGTTCGGGCGGCAGAGCGTTAGAGTGATGATAACGCGTTTGCGTTTCGTCGTCGTAGTCGTCTTCGTCAAGCAGGGTGTCGGCATAGTCGCTCGACAGCGGCGAGTCGTAAATAAGTTCGTCCGACGAGTCGCCACCCGATTTGGCAAGGAAATCTTCAATAAGGCTGAACTTGCTGTCTTTCTTCACATTATCCTGCACGGTTGCGACTGTCGCATGTTCAATCAGTTCGTACAGTTTCATCCGGTCGGGGATGTGTATTGCCATCTTTTTCAGGTCGATACCGAAGCGGATGTCTTCCGTAACGGCGAGATTTTTGAGGTACAGTATTCGTGCGGCGTGGAAATAAGGGAAGTCGGCGACTATCTGCCGCAACTCCTGCAGTGTCCTGTCCGTCAGCGCCGACGGGTTTGCCATCAATCCATATATCTCGTTAATCGTCATATTATCACCAATTTGCTACTGTTGCATTGTATATCTGGTCAACTATTTCCTTGATTATCTCCTCAGAAAGATCTGCCTGCACCTGTTGAATCTGGTTTTCGTTAGAAAATTCGCGATAGCCCGAAAACGACTGTTCAAAGTCTTCGTCGGGATTGGCAGTGTTGGTAAAACGCACTCGTACGGTGATAGTTAGCCGTGTCATTGATGCGTACATACCGTCTTTGACAGCCTGCGACGAGAAGTCGTAACCGGTGATTTCGCCTTCGAGGTCGAGCGTGCCGTTTTCGCGTAGCACCTGCAAGCGGGTCTGGCGCGTATATTTGTCTTTAAGCTGCTCGGTCAGCAGATTGGATAAAGGGGCATAGACAAGGGCTGCCATATTGGGAAAGTCCTTGATTGATATAGACTTAACCTTAGTATAGTCGATAGATGCGCCATTGAATTTGTACGAAATCGAACATCCGCAGGCAAGTAATATCAGAAATGCGATTAAATATCTCGTTTTCAGCATTATGACCTCCTATTCCAGATTGTATTCCTTGATTTTACGATAGAGCGTACGCTCCGAGATTTTCAGGTCGGCAGCGGCAAATTTGCGTCGTCCGCCGTGCCGCTCCAATGCCTTGCGAATCATCTCTTTTTCAACGTCTTCGAGCGACAGCGACTCCTCTACGGTCTCTATCTCGTGGATAGTCGGCACGGGGTCTATCTGATGGGTGTAAGGTTCGCTTTCTTCCACAGGCACAGCCATTTGCAGGTTGCCGCTCATTATGTCGTGTACAAGTTTTTTCAGTTCGTTGACGTCTTTTTTCATATCGAACAGAACCTGATAGAGTATCTCGCGCTCGTTGTTAAACATCTTCGCGTCGTCGTGCGGCTTGCCGGTTATCAGCGCAGGCAACTTCTCCATATTGAGGTTGGGCAGGTAGAGGCGCAGCTCGTCGGCGGTTATCACGCGGTCGTGCTCGATTATCGAGATACGCTCGGTTACGTTCTTCAGCTCGCGCACGTTGCCGGGCCAGCGATAGGTCTGGATCAGCTGTTTTGCCTCGTCGTCGAGCTGTATAGCCGGCATACGGTAGCGTTCGGCGCAGTCGCCGGCAAACTTCCTGAACAGCAGCAGTGCATCTTCGGGACGTTCGCGCAGGGGTGGCACAAGTATAGGAAACGTGTTGAGGCGGTAGTACAGGTCTTCGCGAAACTTGCGCTGCGCTATCGCCTGCACCAGATCGACATTCGTTGCAGCGACGATGCGCACGTTGATTTTCTGCACTTTCGACGAGCCGACCTTGATAAATTCGCCGCTTTCGAGCACACGCAACAGCCTTGCCTGCGTCGGGATAGGCAGTTCGCCCACTTCGTCAAGAAATATCGTGCCGCCGTCAGCATATTCAAAATAGCCTTTACGGTCAGCCAAAGCGCCTGTGAACGAGCCTTTTTCGTGCCCGAACAACTCCGAGTCTATCGTGCCTTCGGGGATGGCGCCGCAGTTGACGGCAATGTACTGACCGTGTTTGCGCAGGCTGTTCTGGTGGATTATCTGCGGAAAGACTTCCTTGCCGACGCCACTTTCGCCCGTTATCAGTACAGACATCTCCGTTGGAGCCACCTGAAGCGCCAAGTCTATCGCCCGTATCAGCGACGGCGCATTGCCGATTATTCCGTATCTCTGCTTAACTTGCTGTATATCTTTTGTTACCATTTTACGGACTGTAATTTTTTCAGTTCGACTGACAAAATTACAATATCTTTCGATAACAGCAAAAATTGAAAGGAAATTTTTACGGATAAAATTTTTTTAGGCAAAAGTATTGGTAGTACAAAAAAAAGCATTACCTTTGCACCGCATTTCCGTAAGAGGGGTGTGCAAATCTTTCTTCCTTAGCTCAGTTGGTTAGAGCATCTGACTGTTAATCAGAGGGTCCTTGGTTCAAGTCCAAGAGGAAGAGCGTTTCCTGAGCAAGTAATGAAGCCGTTCGTATTTTTATTTTACGGACGGCTTCAATTTTTTCTATTTATTCCTTTATAGTGTTCATTCTGCCGATAAACAGGATAATGCCTGTGCTGCGCTCGCGGATGAGGAACAGGAAAGGCTTGTTTACCGTAAAGTCAACAGGCTGTGGCGGTGTGGGATTTGCCGAAGTAAATGACATGCCAACCTCTGTTACCGCTGCCGCTTCCGTGCCTTTTTCGTTTACTTCGACAAAAGTTTTGTGTATCACTTCGGAAATCGAAAGCGGAGTGTCGCTTATTTTGCTGAAATCGGCATAGTCAGTGAATGGCGTTATCATGCCCATATCCGGGAGTATGTCGTTATGAAGTTTATATTCACATTCGGCTTTGAAGCGCGGGAAGCGGATATTGGCTTCGCACCCCGTGAGGCTTCGCGTAATGTCGCTCCAATGCTCGTCGGTAAGGGCGGCGATGGCGTCGGCGACGGTATATCCTTCATTTGGCAATATGACCGTCATCCCAAACGCTTGATTGCCATAAGGCATTTCAAGATAGGCGGCTGTCTCGTCGGCAGTATAGTTGAACGTACCCGTTTGGCGCATCATATTCACTTTGTCGGTTTTGCCGTCGGCAAGCCGGAAATCTTCCTTCTGCGTGTCGTCCTTGTCAAATTTTGACGTCCATATACCCTTAAAATAGACAGCATTGATAAGATACATCGCCATATCGTCGGGTATGTTCGTGATGATTTCTTTGATTTTGTCGTTCGTCTGTTTGGCGCACCAATTGTTGATCGTTGTTACGGCATTGGGCGAACTGAAATCGAGGGCGCTGATTTCGGCGTCGTAATTTTGTTTGTTTACGTCGAGAAAGGGTGTTTTGACGGTGAAACCCTTGTTGCGATACCATATCGAATTGGCGATTGAAAACTCGGTTGACGGGTCAACCTTCATCAGCGCGTCCTTCAAAGCACGGCTGTAAGCATTCACATCGTCAATATCGTAACCCTCTGCCTGTAAGGCAGTAAGCATCTCGTCCGCCGTCTGTCCTTCGGCTCCGTTTAGCGTCATATTGAGCGCCATACTCACGCTTAGCGGCGAAATAAACACGTTGTCGTTCGCTTCGGCAAACTTACAGGTTTTTTGAAACAGTTCGAGCGCAAACCGATTGTCCGTGCCCACTTTTTCGGGCAGGATGGTCAGCGTAAGGGGTTCTGCTTCTCCCATAGGCTCGATAATCTCTTCATTATCAGACGTGCAAGCAGCGCACGCCATGATCAGCAATGATATTACTACATTCTTTTTCATAATTCTGCAAAATTAATAAATTTTCAATACATTTAATATATAGATGCAATTTTTTGGCGAAACGTTGCATTGCGGTATTTTTTTTTTTGGATATGAAAATTAATATCATTACCTTTGCGGCATAATAGTACGAAAATGAATAAAGTTAAAGCATTTATTGAGCGAGGTAAGGACGGCACTTACGGGGTGTATGTGGATTTAGACGACGATACCCTGAACTACGGAATTATCGGCGAAGGGAAGACCGTAAACGAGGCGATAGAGGATTTCAAAACGAGTTATACGGAGATGAAAGCGCTACACGAGCGTGAGGGTTTGCCATTTGTTGAGGCGCAGTTTGAGTTTCATTACGACACGGCGTCGTTCCTCGACTACTATACAACCTATTTTTCATTAGCAGGGCTGTCGCGCCTGACAGGTATTCATCAAGGACAGCTAAGTCATTATGTAACAGGGCATCGCAATCCGAGTAAAGCCACTATTCAGCGTATCGACCGCTCTGTCCATCAGTTTGCCAACAAGTTAAATCAGGTTCAGTTCGTATAAATGGGAAAGAACAAACTGAAAAAATTTGCAGAGATGGCGTCGTTTCCGAACGTTTACGAATACCCGTTTAGCGTTTTGGAGCGCGAGGGTTGCGAGTTGCGAGGGCGTTGGAACGAGCGCGTTTTCCGTAACGACAATCCCGTTATCCTTGAACTGGGTTGCGGACGCGGCGAATATACCGTCGGTCTGGGGCGGATTAATCCCGACCGAAATTTTATCGGCATCGATATCAAAGGCGCCCGTATGTGGGCTGGGGCGAAGGAAGCGCTTGAAAACGAGATGAATAACGTCGCTTTTTTGCGAACAAACATCGAACTGCTGCCGCGTTTTTTTGCAGCGGGCGAGGTGTCGGAGATCTGGCTTACCTTTCCCGACCCGCAGATGAAAAAGTGCAATAAACGGCTGACATCCACGCGGTTCATCAGTCTTTACAGCGCGATTATGCCCGACGATGGACTTGTACATCTGAAAACCGACAGCCTGTTTCTCTACACCTATACCTGCGAGATGCTGAAAGTCAACAACTTGCCTGTAATCCTCTCGACCGACGACCTGTACAGCTCCGGTCTTGCCGTTTCGATGCCGCCTATAAAAACGGCATACGAGCAGCAGTGGCTTGACAGAGGTCTGACTATCAAATGTTTGAGTTTCGTGTGCGGCAAGCGCGAACGCTATGTCGAGCCTGATGTTGAGATTGAGCCGGACAGTTATCGGAGTTTTGGGCGAGGGAAAATTTCAATTAAGAATTAAAAATTAAAAGATTAAGAATCAAATATTTATGACAATATATCCGAAACTTATTATTGAGGCGCTTGAAAAAGTGCGTTATCCCGGGTCGGGGCAGAATATCGTTGAAGCGGGGATGCTGGGCGATGATATCCGTATTGAAGGAATGAAAGTGTCGTTTTCGCTGATTTTCAAGCGTATGACCGACCCGTTCCTGCGTTCGGTCGTCAAGGCGGCTGAGCAGGCTGTCCTGACGTATGTCTCGCCTGACGTTGAGATTCAGGGGAATATCCGCGCTGTTGCGCCCGAAAGTGCACCTGCGAAAGCGCCTGCCGTGCTGCCCGAAGTGGCGAATATCATTGCCATCGCGTCGGGAAAAGGTGGCGTCGGGAAAAGCACTGTGTCCGCCAATCTCGCTGTGGCTCTGGCTGTTAAGGGGTACCGTGTCGGGCTGCTCGACGCCGATATTTTCGGACCTTCGCAACCGAAGATGTTCGATGTCGAAGACTACCGCCCGCCGGTTCGCAATGTTGACGGGCGCGACCTGATTGTGCCTGCGGAAAAATACGGCGTGAAGCTGCTGTCGATAGGATTTTTCGTTGACCGCAACGACGCTCTCGTGTGGCGCGGTCCGATGGCTGGCAATGCGCTCAAACAGCTTATCACCGAAGGCGACTGGGGCGCTCTCGACTATCTGCTCATTGACCTGCCGCCCGGCACGAGCGACATTCATCTCACACTTGTTCAGACTGTTACGCTGACCGGCGCTATTGTCGTCAGTACTCCTCAGGAAGTCGCCATTGCCGACGCCCGCAAAGCTGTCAGTATGTTTCAGGGCGAAAAAATCAATGTGCCGGTCATCGGCTTGATAGAAAATATGGCATGGTTTACGCCTGCCGAACTGCCTGAAAACAAATACTTTATCTTTGGACGCGGCGGTTGCGCCAAACTGTCGGGCGAAACAGGCATACCGCTGCTTGGGCAAATACCTGTCGTTCAGTCGATTTGCGAAAGCGGCGACGCTGGCGAGCCGGTTGCGCTGCACAGCGATACTGTTACCGGATCGGCGTTTATGGCGATTGCATCTGCGTTGTAACATAGGACATTACGTTAGCGCAACACCCTCGAATAATCGCAAAAAAAGAGGATAACGAATCACTTCGGCATCCTCTCTGTTAGATGAAAAATTTTCAAGTTTTCAGTATAATTAATCTATTAAGGGACAATTCATTTATGTTGTAGCCACTGCCACTGCCGGAGCGCCTGCTTTGCGGAATTTCCTGCGCTGGATTTCGTAAGCAAGCGGTGTAGCAACGTAAAGCGTTGAATACGTGCCGACTATCACACCAAGCAGAATGGCAAACGTGAAGCTTCGTATCGTAGCGCCGCCGAGCAGGAATATCACAAAGACTACAAGGAATGTCGAAATTGACGTGTTGAATGTACGCGACAATGTCGAATTTAATGCGTCGTTGATGACCTGATGGCGATCGCGTTTCGGATAGTTCCTGATAGTCTCGCGGATACGGTCGAACACCACAACAGTGTCGTTTATCGAATATCCGATGACCGTCAGGATGGCGGCAATGAATGTCTGGTCAACCTCCATCGAGAAGGGCAATACTTTCCAAAGCAGAGTGTAAAATGCTATGATACACAGTGTTGTGGACAATACCGAAACGAACACACCGACCGAAAACGCAAAATCGCGGAAACGTATCAATATGTAGAGCGCCATAAATATCATTGAAATTATGACGGCGGTAACGGCTCGATTTTTGATGTCGTCAGCCATGCTTGCTCCCACTTTTTGCGAACTCTGGATGTAGGTGTCCTCAAACTCGTCCTGCGAAACACCGTCATCTATAAACGGTTTCAGTCCGGCGTATAGCTTGTCGTTGATTTCGCTGTCAACCGACGGATCGTTGTCGTCATATTTGTAGTTCGTTGTTATGCGCACCTGTTCTGACCTTCCGATAGTGATGACACTTACTGCGCCGTCGAGTTGCTGGTCGAGAGCTGCACGGATTTCTTCAGTGCTGACGTCGTGGGTGAAACGAACAACATAGTTGCGTCCGCCGGTGAAGTCAATACCGGTATTCAAGCCGATAGTGCTCATCGAAATAGTTCCAAGCACGATAATCGCGATAGGAATAAGGTATCCGATCTTGCGCTGACCGAGGAAGTTGATTTTCGGGTTGGTCAGGATGTTCTTGGAAATATTTGTCGTGAACGTCAGGTTCTTGAGTTTATCTTTCGAGATAAGATATTCGTAGAGAATGCGTGTCAGGAAGACAGCTGTCAGGAACGAGGCTATAAGTCCGATAATCATTGTCGTAGCGAAGCCGCGGATAGGTCCGGTGCCGACCACAAACAGTACTATACCCGTTATGACGGTTGTCAGGTTCGAGTCGAAGATAGCCGAAAATGCGTTGTTATATCCGTCGGCAATAGCTTTTGGCAGCGATTTGCCGGCTCGCAGTTCTTCTTTGACACGCTCGTAGATTAGCACGTTAGCGTCAACCGCCATACCGAGTGTGAGCACCATACCGGCTATACCGGGCAGCGTCAGTACTGCCTGAAACGACGCGAGGATGCCCATCGTAAAGAAGATGTTGACCATCAGCGCGCAGTTGGCTATCATTCCGGCTGTAACGCCGTAGATAACACACATATATACCATCAGCAGCACGAGGGCGAGGATAAACGAGATGACACCTGCACGGATAGCTTCTGCGCCGAGCGAGGGACCTACGATGTCTTCCTGAGCGATATTGACCGAAGCTGCCATCTTGCCTGATTTCAGCACGTTAGCAAGGTCTTTCGCCTCTTCGGGAGTGAAATGTCCCGAAATTTGCGACCGTCCGCCGGTGATTTCGCCATTGACCACAGGCGCCGAATAGACCATATCGTCGAGGACGATGGCTATGCAGTTGCCCACGTTGGCTTTCGTCAGTCGCGCCCATTCTTTGGCGCCTTCGACGTTCATTGTCATATTGACTTCCGGCTCGTTGCGACCAATCTGCTGTTGTCCGAAGTCGGCTACGGCATTTGTTACCACGTCGCCACCCAGAGCGGGCAGTCCGTCGCGGTTGGATATTTTTATTGCGTACAGTTCATAGAAACGTCCCTCAGTATCGAAGGGTTTGACGCCCCATTTGAACACGAGGTCTTTGCGCAGAACAGCCTTAACCTGAGGCATTTCCAGATATTTGGAGATGGTGTCCATATCGCTTTTGAGGGCATAGCCAACGATCGGACCGGGGATAAGTTGCGTGCGCGATTCGTCTGTTCGCAGTTGCAAGCGGGCGAATAGCGGATGTTCTTTGGCGTATTCGGCTGCCGAAAGGGCGTCGGCGTCGGTTGTCGATGTTTCGCCTGCCAGCTGGGCTGCCAGCGAGTCGGCTTCCGAAGTGGTAGTCGTTTCGGCGTCGGCAAGCAGGTCTGATGTGGCGTTTTCGGTCGAGTCGGCTGCAGACGCTTGGCTGTGTTTCAGTAAGTTAGCCAATACTCCGTCGGCGTTTTGGAGGTTGTCGAAAATATTCACTACGTCGTAAGTCTCCCAAAATTCGAGGTTGGCGCTTCCCTGCAGGAGGCGACGTACACGTTCGGGTTCTTTGACGCCGGGCAGCTCGACGAGTATGCGTCCGTCTGCCTCAAGCCGCTGAATATTAGGCGATACGACACCAAAGCGGTCAATTCGCGTACGCAGCACGTTGAACGAGTTGTCAATTGCGCTCTTCAGCTCTTCGCGAAGAACGGCAGCAACCTGTCCGTCAGTGCTTTGCGGATTGATTTTGTCTTTCAGTTCCAAAGTGCTGAAGATGGCTGACAGGCGCGCTCCCGGATCAAGACGTTTGTATTCTTCGACGAAGAGGTCGATGAAATCTTTCTGGCTTGTCGCCTGGCGCGAATAAGCCAAATCAAGAGCCTTATTGAAATTCTCATCCTGATTATGGTCTGAAAGAGAGCGTATTACGTCTGCTACATTCAGTTCAAGGATGACGTTCATTCCGCCCTTCAGGTCAAGTCCGAGGGTGATTTCCATCTCGCGGCACTGCTTCAGCGTGTACCACAACCATACTTTTTTGCTCGCTAACGAGTCTAAATAAAAACTTTCTTTCGATGTGTCTCCGTTCGCATACAGCGCAGCCTCCTTATTGTACCTGCTCGTAACGAACGAGAACGACAGGTAAAATATGCAGACAAGCGTCAGCAACAGGGCGAAGACAGTTACAAATCCTTTGTTTTGCATCTATTTATACGTTAATGTTACTACTTTTGTTTCGTTTTTATTGCTTTTTCAGGGTGCAAAGATAGCGTTTTTTTTGATGCCAATACTCAATTATCAGTTTTTTTCTTTTTTTATCCCGAATTACCGGCAAAAAAAAGTCCTCCGAACTTCATTTTTTATGAGCCGGAGGGCATAAAAAAGAAGAGGTTGTCTCACGACAACCTACAACCTCATTGTTAACCTTAAATCTAATACCATGAAAAACACGATGCAAATATACGACATTTATGTTATACGACATATATTTTTTCCAAAAAAAATCATCGATTTTATGATAGTTTAACTTTTGAGGCGTTTTTTCGCTATAATTTTTAAAGTATGAAAGGAAATTAAACAAGATTTTACATTTCGGGAAGGTTTGCGCGATGCGACCGGTATAAAAAAGAAGAGGTTGTCTCACGACAACCTACAACCTGTTGTTAACCTTAAATCTAATACCATGAAAAACACGGTGCAAATGTACGACCTATTTTTGACATGGCAAAATCTAAAATCACAAAACTGCGATTTTTTAAGTTTATTTAACTCTTCCATCGACTCCCCACATCAGTTTTTCCCTCAGTGTGCGGTAGAAACTCTGGTCGTTTCGCTTAACCGCGTTGATGGTGTAATTACTCTTATTTACAATGAGTTCCGTGCCGTTTGGCATCTCTTCTGAGCGTCCGTCGAGGGCTGTCAGGAACGATTGGGTGCGGCTTTCGACTTTCAGACGGATGCTGTGCGAACCGGGGATGACGAGCGGTCGGACGTTCAAGCTGTGCGGAGCGACGGGGCTGAGGATGATATTGTCGCTGAGTGGCAGCAGTATAGGTCCGTTGACGCTCATCGAATAGGCGGTTGAGCCGGTCGGCGTCGCGATCAGCAGTCCGTCGGCAAGGTACGAAGTGAGGTACTCGTCGTTCAGGTAGGTGTGGATCGTTATCATCGACGAGGTGTCGCGTTTCAGTATGGCAATCTCGTTCAGAGCGTGGTTGAAGCCGCGAAAGATCTTATCTTCAGTCTTGAGTTCCAGCAACATACGCTCTTCGATACGATAATTGCCTTCGGCTAATTCTTTCAGCGCTACAGCGATCTGGTTTTCGCCTACGTCGGCAAGGAAGCCAAGCCTGCCGGTATTGATGCCGAGAACGGGTATCCGCTGCTTGTTTATCAGGGCGGCTGTGCGCAGGAAAGCGCCGTCGCCACCTACGCTCAAAGCCACGTCGATAGCGAACTTTTCTCCGGTTAAAATGCCTTCGATCAGCGGGATACGTTCGAGAGCGCCGCTCAGGAAAGCGTGAAACTCGCTGTGTATGTACACAGCAAAGCCAAGCTCGTTCAGCTGTTCGAGTAAACGGCTGATGATATGCAACTTGTCGGGACGGCACTCACCCCCGAACAATCCGATTTTCGTTTGACTTACCATATATATAATATAATGTACGCGCGAGGCGACGTTTTAATCTTTTTTACGCAAATTCGGTTTTTTCGTGCCGATTTATTTTTATATTTGCCCGAATCATCCTAAATTTGCAGTTTAAATTCGTATGCAAAAGTACGAAAAGCAACGAAACAAAAGCAATTTTGAATGATAAAATTGAGCGTAAATATCAATAAAGTGGCAACGATCCGCAATGCGCGGGGTGGCAATACGCCTGATGTGCTGAAGGTGGCGCAGGACTGTGAACGGTTTGGTGCAGAGGGCATTACGGTTCATCCACGTCCCGACGAGCGCCATATCCGTTACGCCGACGTTTACGGACTTAAGCCGCTGATTACTACCGAACTGAATATCGAAGGCTATCCGGCGGAGGCGTTTATCGACCTTGTGCTTAAAGTCAAGCCCAATCAGGTAACGCTCGTGCCCGATGCGCCCGACGCTATCACGTCGAACGCTGGCTGGAAAACGAAGGCTAACTTCGCTATGCTCAGCGAAATAGTCGAGACGTTCCGCGAAAAAGGCATCCGTACGTCAATTTTTATTGCACCTGAGCAGGAAGACGTCGAATGGGCTGCCAAAGCGGGTGCCGACCGTGTGGAGCTTTACACTGAGCCTTACGCTGCGCAATATCCTGATAACAAAGAGCTTGCAATAGCGCCGTTTGTCGAAGCGGCATCGCTGGCGCGGCAGCTTGGGCTTGGCGTCAACGCGGGGCACGACCTCTCGCTGACCAACCTCGCCTATCTCGCCGAAACTATCGACTGGATAGATGAAGTGTCTATCGGACACGCACTTATCTGCGATGCGCTCTATTTCGGACTCGAAAAGACAATAAGCCTCTACAAAGCCTGTTTAATTAATCGGAAATAATAATCAAAATAATAAAAAAAGAACGTATGAACCTCTTGAATGTATTACTGCAAACGACTGTACCTCAAACAGGTAACACCCCGCTCGACCTGACCGGCGGCGACGCAGTCGAAACATTGACGACCGTAACGCAGATAAATATCCTCGACCTCGCCACAAAAGGCGGATGGATAATGATTGTGCTGCTGGTGCTGTCGATTATCGCCCTGTATATCTTTATCCAGCGTCTGATGGTCATCAGTCAGGCTGCCAAAATCGAAGACTCGTTTATGAGCCGTATCAAGGATTATATCCACGACGGCAGGGTTGACTCGGCGCTAAATCTCTGTAAGACAGAGAAATCACCGATGGGAAGGATGATTGCCAAAGGCATCAGCCGGCTCGGACGTCCGGTCAACGACATCCTTGCTTCGATAGAAAATGCCGGAAATATCGAAGTCGCCCGACTTGAAAAAGGCTTCCCGATACTTGCGACAATAGTTGCCGGAGCGCCGATGATAGGCTTTCTCGGAACGGTTACGGGTATGGTCAGGGCATTTTTCGATATGGCAAATGCCGGTACTAATGTTGACATCACGCTGCTTTCGGGCGGTATTTACGAGGCGCTCGTTACGACGGTAGGCGGTCTTGTGGTCGGCATTGTAGCGCTGTTCGCTTACAACTATCTCGTTGCTCGCGTCGATAGCGTCCAGACCAAAATGGAAACGACGACGATGGACTTTATGGATTTACTGAACGAACCGTCCAACTAAGCAAACGACAGATGGCACTCAAACGCAGAACAAAAATCAACTCGAACTTCAGCATGGCGTCGATGACCGACATCATCTTTTTGCTGCTGATTTTCTTTATGATAACGTCAACGCTCGTCGTTCCAAACGCTATCAAGCTGACCCTTCCGCAGGCGCAGAAACAGACGGCAGCCAAACCCCTGTCGCGCGTTACTATCGACGCGGGACTGAACTATTTCGTCGCTTACGGCAACCAGCGCGAACGACGTGTAGCCTTCGACGAGATAACGCCTTTCCTGCAGGAACGCTATGAAAAAGAACCGGATATGTTCGTTGCGCTCTATGCCGACGAGTCGGTTCCGTATAAGGAAATTGTGCGAATACTCGATATCGCCAATAAAAACAAGTTTAAAATGGTGCTTGCCACCCGCGTACCCAGACAAAAATGAAAACGGATAAAAACGATGTTGTTGCGCTGACAATCACGATAGTCATACATATCCTTTTGGCTATTGCGCTCTTTTTTATGGTATTACAGACGATAGTGCCTGAAGAAGAGGAAGGCGTGTTGGTCAATTTCGGCAATGTCAACGCATCGGCAGGGCTGTTTGAACCGCGCGGACAGGCATCGCAAGACGTCGAAGCGGCGCCTCCTGCGGCGGCGACTCCCGACCGTACCCGTCCCGAAGAAATGATCAGTCAGGACGAAGAAGAAACCGTCTCGCTTGCCGACCGCCAACGCGAAGATGAACGCAAACAGCAGGCTGAAGCCGAACGTCGCGAACGCGAACGCATCGAAGCCGAGCAACGCCGCCGTGAAGAACAGCGTCAGCGCGAACAGGCTATCAGCGATCAGGTGGCAGGCGCTTTCGGTGCTGGCAATGCCGATGGCGACAGTCAGGGCGACTCCGAAGGCACAGGTAATCAGGGCAGTCCGTTTGGCAATTCCGACACCGGCGCCAACACGGGCGTAGGCGGAATGGGCGAGTTCTCGCTCTCGGGACGTTCGATACGTGGAGGTGGACTGCCTCGTCCGGCTTACACTATTCAGGAAGAAGGACGGATAGTCATCGACATCACCGTTGACCCGCGCGGCAATGTAGTGAGGGCTGAGATAGGTAAAGGCACCAATATCGACAACGCCTCGATGCGCTCAAGCGCTGTTGATGCGGCGAAGAGAGCCAAATTTAACAGCATTCAGGGAACAAACAATCAAAGCGGGACAATAACGTACCGCTACACACTAAAATAAAATGACTATGAAAAAAGCTTATCTATTCCTTGCAACAGGATTTGAAGAAACCGAAGCCGTCGGTACGATTGACGTACTGCGCCGCGGCGGTATTGATGTGGTAACAGTCTCAATAACAGGCGAAACGCTCGTCGAAGGTGCACATCGTATCACTATTGAAGCCGATACTGTGCTGTTTGAAGCGGCGCCCTTTGCCGATGCCGATGCGCTAATACTGCCGGGCGGAGGTCCGGGCAGTCGGATGTTGGACAGCAACGCGACGCTCAAAAACCTGCTCGACGACTATTACAGTCAGGGCAAACTTGTCGCTGCCATTTGTGCTGCTCCGCTCGTGTTTGGCGGTATGGGGCTGCTCAAAGGCAAACGTGCGACCTGCTATCCGGGCATAGAACCCGAACTGACCGGGGCTGTCATCACCGGCGAAGCGGCAACGACCGACGGCAATATCATCACCGGCAAGGGTCCGGGATTAGTATTCGACTTCGCTTTAGCCGTTCTGGAATACCTCTGCGGCAAAGAAACAGCCTTAAGCGTGGCAAGCGATTTGCTGCTCAACTGACTTCTATTTGGCAGATTGCAAAATTTGCCGTATATTTGTCGTATATTTTATTTGATATGAAACAAACATTATACCGATTATTTGAACATCAGTACCTGTACCGCGATGAGGCGCGTACACTGTTGCAGAACATCGCAGAGGGAAAATATACCGAAGCGCAGGTGGCGAGCCTGATCACGGTGTTCCTGATGCGCAGCATCTCCGTGGATGAGTTGAGCGGTTTTCGCGATGCGCTGCTCGAAATGAGCCTGGCTGTTGACCTGTCGGACTACCCGTTTATCGACATCGTAGGGACGGGCGGCGATGGCAAAAACACGTTCAACATCTCGACGGCGGCATGTTTTACGCTTGCCGGCGCGGGCTATTACGTTGTGAAACACGGCAATTACGGGGCTACGTCGGTCAGCGGCGCCAGCAACGTGATGGAGCAGCACGGAGTGAAGTTCACTACCGACGTCAACCTTCTGCGCCGTTCGATAGAGACAAGCCGCATCGCCTACCTGCACGCGCCGCTGTTCAACCCCGCTTTGAAAGCCGTCGCGCCGGTGCGTAAAAGCCTTGCCGTGCGCAGCTTCTTTAACATACTCGGACCGCTTGTCAACCCCGCAAAGCCGCGCTACCAGCTGCTCGGCGTGTATAATCTGCCCCTTGCGCGGCTCTACACCTACGCCTATCAGGAGAGCGGCATACGTTTTGGCGTGGTGCACAGTCTCGACGGCTACGATGAGATTTCGCTCACCGGCGAGTTTAAGGTCTC
>JAISTS010000021.1 GCA_031272455.1 Tannerella sp.
TCATATTGTACGCCTCGGCAGAAAACACAGCCGCCACATTCATGGATAAGTGAAACAGCAAGAATAAAACGAGCACTATGCCCGAAATACTCATTACTAATTTCCTTCCGATTGAAGAATTAAGTAACCACATAAAAATTAATCTTTTAAGTTATCAAATTAAATTTCTGAGGGCAAAGGTACAACAAAACATTGAAAAAAAAGCCCTGTCTTAAAAAAAAATCGTACCTTTGGCGCGGATATCTTGACTGTGAAGGCATTTTAAACACTATAATACATCAACTAATATGCATAAAATGAAATGGATAATTACTGTAATGCGGCTTGCTGTCGGATGGCATTTCCTTTACGAAGGCTGCGTGAAGCTCTTTGGCGACGGCTGGTCTGCTGAAAGCTATCTCAACAATACTCACGGCTTCCTGTCGGAGGCTTACCACTGGCTGGCGGCTTCGCCCGTCAGGATGTCTGTCGTTGACTGGTTGAATATCGCGGGGCTGATACTTATCGGCTTGGCTCTGTCGGTCGGGGTCTGCCGCCGCTGGGCTGCGCTTGCGGGCGCGCTCCTGCTGACGCTCTACTATTTCGCCTATCCACCCTTCGGCATCTCGCTGCTCGGACCGCACGACGGCAATACCTTCGTCGTTGACAAGCTCGTTATCGAAGCCATACTGCTGTTTTTCCTCTGCATCTATCCCGACAAAGGCTATGGCTTGGGCAACCTGTTGTCGTGGCTCAAGTCGCGACGCCACGTCGCCGAACCCGTACCGTCGAGCGCCACCACTACGCGCCGCGAAGCGCTGAAAGACCTCGCAAGCCTGCCCGTGCTGGGACTGCTCGGATGGGGCGCCCTGCGCAGCCACCGGCTCTATGGCGCCGATGTGATGTCGGGCGCAACGATACAGGTCAATCAGGTCGCCCTCAACCAACTGAAAGGCGAGCTGCCCAAAGGCAAAATCAAGGGCGTCGAACTGAGCCGACTGATAATGGGAGGTAACCTGATAGGCGGATGGGCGCACGCCCGCGACCTTATCTACGCCGGCAGCCTATTCAAAGCCTACAACACCGAAAAGAAAATCATCGAAACGCTGCAACTGTGCGAACTGGCGGGCATCAACTGCATCAACATCGGCTATCCTACAATGTCGATGATGGTAAAGTATCGCAAACTGACAGGCAGCAAAATGAAAATCATCTGTCAGGTCGGTCTCGACGAAGAAAACGCGGATATCTATGACAACGTAGAGCAAGCCGTAGCCAACGGGATGGACATCATACAGCTGCAGGGCAACTGGTGCGACTGGCTCACACGCGACAGCCGCTTCGACAATATCAACGGCGTCCTCGAACGTATTCGCAGCCACGGCATCATAGCCGGAATGGGCGCCCATACCATCGACTCGTTTATCAACTGCGAAGAACAGGGCATCATCCCCGATTACTATATGAAAACGATGCATCACGACAATTACTGGTCGGCACACCCACGCGAAAACCGACGACCCTTTGAAGTTGACGGCGAACAGTCGAGCGACCATAACCGCTTCCACGACAACTGCTTCTGCCCCTTCCCCGACCGCACAGTCGAGTTCGTCAACCGTACCCGCGTGCCGGTAATGGGCTTCAAAGTGCTCGCCGCAGGCGCCATTCACCCAAAAGACGGCTTCAACTGGGCTTTCAGCAACGGCGCCGACTTTATCTGCGTCGGAATGTTCGACTTTCAGGTCGTTGACGATGTCAATATCTGCATCGACACACTCGCCAATCTCACCGGACGACAACGAGAATGGTTCGGATAACGGGCAGTTGAACTTTTTAGGTGCATGGTGGAACGGTTAAGCCGTCAGCTGTTCGTTTCACCTCATTTCCCTTTAGGAGGATAGTCGAGCGTATAGTGCAGTCCGCGGCTTTCTTTGCGCTCGATTGCTTGGCGCATTATCAGGTAGCCGACGTTAATCATATTCCTCAGTTCGCAGATGTCTTTGGATGCGACGGAGCGTTTGAAGAGGCTTTCTGTCTCTTCGTAGAGGATGTCGAGGCGTGTCCATGCGCGTTTGAGGCGCAGGTTGGAGCGTACGATGCCGACGTAGGTTGACATTATTTGTCCCACTTCGCGGTTGCTTTGCGTGATGAGCACCATTTCTTCGGTCTGACGTGTACCGTGGTCGTCCCAGTCGGGAATATCGGTACGGTAGGTGCAGTTGTCGAGCACGCTGAGGCTGTGTTTTGCTGCGGCGTCGGCATAGACGACTGCTTCGATAAGTGAGTTGGATGCGAGGCGGTTGCCGCCGTGGAGACCTGTGCAGGCACATTCGCCAACGGCATAGAGGCGGTTGATAGAGCTTTGCCCGTCGAGGTCAACGAGTATGCCTCCGCAGAGATAATGTGCAGCGGGGGCGACGGGGATATAATCTTTCGTAATATCTATTCCGAGGCTGAGGCATTTGCTGTAGATATTAGGGAAATGCTGTTTGGTTTCTTCGGCGTCTTTATGTGTAACGTCAAGGAAAACGTGGTCGTCGCCTCGATTTTTCATTTCGTTGTCGATGGCTCGTGCAACGATATCGCGGGGCGCGAGCGACAGTCGTTCGTCATATTTCTGCATAAATTCTTTTCCGTCGAGCGTACGCAGCACTCCTCCGTATCCGCGCATTGCTTCCGTTATCAGGAACGAGGGTCTATCACCCGGATGAAACAGAGCTGTCGGGTGGAACTGCACGAACTCCATATCCTTGACCGTTCCTTTGGCGCGGTAAACCATTGCTATGCCGTCGCCGGTTGCCACGAGCGGATTTGTTGTCGTTTGATAGACGGCGCCGATGCCTCCTGTCGCCATCAGGGTTACTTTCGAGAGGAAGGTATCTATTCGTCCCGTCGTCATATCCATCACGTATGCCCCGTAACATTCTATATCTTTCGTCTGCCGCGTTACTTCGACGCCGAGATGATGCTGGGTCAGTATTTCGATGGCAAAATGGTTCTCGAAAATTGTTATTGCCGGATGCTTCTGAACTGCACGTATCAGGCTGTCCTGTATCTCGGCTCCGGTATTGTCTTTATGGTGCAGGATACGAAATTCGGAGTGTCCGCCTTCGCGATGCAGATCGAAATTGCCTTCTTCGTCCTTATCGAAATCGACCCCCCAGCTTATCAGTTCGTGTATCTGTTGAGGAGCGTTGCGCACCACCTTTTCTACGGCGGCTCGATTGCTCAGCTGGTCGCCTGCTATCATTGTGTCTTCGATATGCTTGTCAAAATTATCGACAATCAGGTTCGTAACCGAAGCCACGCCGCCCTGTGCAAAATACGTGTTTGCCTCTTCGAGACCCGACTTGCACACGAGCGCCACTCTGCCGCGATCTGCCACTTTCAGGGCAAAACTCATTCCGGCTATGCCTGCGCCTATTATCAGAAAGTCATACTTTTGCGTCATTACTCCAAATCTTTTCGTTCGAGTGGTCAAAATTATATATTTTACGGCAAATAAAATGATTTTTCTGTAATTTTAACATTTGAGGCTTGCGATATATATAATATATGTACGCGCAAAGGCTAATTTTTCGCTGTCGTATCTTTTTTTTCACGAAAAACGCTTATTTTTGCAGTAGAAACAAAGCAAAAACAAGATGAAAACAGTGATTCATACCGAGCCTGAGCATATCGCAGACGTTATCAGCCGGTGCGATATATGCTTTGTCGGGATGTCGCAGAGCGACGGGACGCCCTACGTGCTGCCGATGAATTTCGGGTATAGCGACGGGACGGTCTGGCTTCATTCGGCTTTCGAAGGGACGCATATCGACATTCTAAAGAGCAATCCGAAAGTGTGCATAGTGTTCAACACTGCCAATCGTTTGGTGTGGCAGCATCAGGATGTGGCGTGCAGCTACCGTATGCAGGCGGAGACGGTGATCGGATGGGGCAATGTGGTGTTTGAAGAGGATTACGACACGAAAGTTGAGGCGCTCAACGTTCTGATGCGTCATTATACCGACAAAACGTTCACGTATTCAAAGCCTTCGGTCGTCAACACCTGTATTTGGCGTGTGCGGCTGGAACGGGTGTCGTGTCGCGCTTTCGGGGTGCCTCACAAGCAGGCTGCGCTGTAGCGGTCAGTCTTGTTGACGTCTGACGAGCGAGGTGTAGAGTTGCAGGATGGCGGCAATCAGCAGCAGCACAACCCATTCGTTACGCTGGATGTACATAAAGACGGCGGCTACTGTCATCAGGATACCGGCAAAGACATTCATTCGGGCGAGGCGGCGGAAGCGGAAATTGTCTTCGTGCGGGGCTGTCATATAGCAAAATGTAACCGCCAGCGCACCGGCGCCCATAACGTAAGCCGAATATATCCAGTGAGTTATATACAGCGCGGCGCCGACAAGGATTAACGTTGCCGACAGGATAAAAATCAGATCTCGCATCGTCGGTTTATTCATTTGTCAACAATAATAAAAACGTCTTCGTCAGGCTTCTTCATAAAAAATTCTTCACGCGCATAACGCTCGATACTCTCCTTGCTGTTGCGCATCTCATCGAGTCTTTTCTGGTTCTCCTCGATTTCTTTACGGTAAGCGCGGATTTCCGATTCGAGTTCGCGAATCTGCTCGTCGTACTTATAGCGCACATAAAGATTGCTGTCTCCTATAGTAAACGTAATTATAAGAGAGGCAACCACTACCAGCACGTACTTGTTCATTCCGCGGATATATTTTTTGTAAAAATTGACTATCGCCGACATTATGTGTAAAAAAGTTTTGCAAAAGTACGAAAAAAAATTCTTATCTTTGTCGGAACAAAAAATAATATGGAGAATTATATTGTATCTGCTCGAAAATACCGTCCTGCAACGTTTGAGACCGTGATTGGTCAAAAGGCGCTGACTACCACGCTGATAAATGCCATTCAGGGCAACAAGCTGGCTAATGCGTATCTGTTTTTCGGACCGCGCGGCATCGGCAAGACTACCTGTGCCCGCATATTTGCCAAAACGATTAACTGTGAGCATCGTACCGCAGCCGGCGAGGCTTGCAACGAATGTGAGTCGTGCGTGGCGTTCAACCAGCAGCGCTCGCTCAATATCCACGAGCTTGACGCGGCGTCGAACAATTCGGTTGACGACATACGCGCCCTGACAGAGCAGGTGAGGATACCGCATCAAATCGGGAAATACAAGGTTTACATTATCGACGAGGTGCACATGCTAAGTCAGCAGGCGTTCAATGCCTTCCTGAAAACGCTTGAAGAGCCGCCGCATCATGCAATTTTCATCCTTGCAACGACCGAAAAACACAAAGTTATTCCGACCATCCTTTCGCGATGTCAGGTTTTCGATTTTTCGCGAATAACGGTTACCGATATAGTTGCGCATCTGAAGGATGTAGCTCAGCGCGAAGGGATTGAAGCCGAACCGGAGGCATTGAATGTTATAGCGTTGAAAGCCGACGGCGGTATGCGCGACGCCTTGTCGATCTTCGATCAGGTTGCAATCTTTTCCGGCGGAAAAATCACTTACAAGGCTGTGCTCGAAAATCTTAACGTACTCGATTACGAATATTATTTTCGCCTTACGGACTTGATCTTGCGGGGCGACGTGCGTTCGTGTATGCTGACGCTCGACGAAATACTGCAAAAAGGCTTCGACGGGCAGCATCTCATTTCGGGTTTGTCATCGCATTTTCGCGATTTGTTAGTCAGCCGCGACGAAGTTACGCTGAAGCTGCTTGAGATAGGTTCGTCGATACGCGAGCGTTACGGCGAAATGGCTAAACGTTGCCCCGAAGCGTTTCTTTATCAAGCCATTAAACTGGCTAACGACTGCGATTTCGACTATCGGGCCAGCCGAAACAAGCGTCTGCTGCTTGAGTTGACGCTTATTCGCCTTTGTCAGTTGACCGACCCCGACGGGCTGCCGGAAGAAAAAAAAAAATCATTAAAGCCGATTGAAGTAGAGGTCGATCCGGTTGATACGTCGGCTGAAAAAACCGAAAAACAGGAAGCGGAGCCTGCCGTTCAGGACAATGTCGTACGCGAGCCGGAGTCTGTATATGTCCCTGCGCCGACGCCGACGCCAACACCACCGGAGCCGCAGAGCGACAAGCTTGCAGGCATAACGTCAATCAATCACACGCCGACTGCCGAAGACACGATAATAACCGAACAGCCGCAAGTGGTAACGACGGCAGACAGTCCGTTTACCGAAGAACAACTTGTCGCTTGCTGGGATGAGTATTCGGAGTCGATAGCGGTGTCGAAAGCGCATCTAAAAAACACTATGCTCAACTGCAAACCAACACATAAAGAGGGCTTTACGTATGAAATCATCGTTTATAATCCCGTTCAGAAAGATGAATTGTTGAACGAAAACGCCGAATTGCTGCAAGCCTTGCGCGAGCGTCTGCAAAACAGCAATTTGCAGTTGATTATCACAGTTGACGACACGAGAGAAAAGAAACTTGTCTATACCGACACCGAGAAATTTGAGTTTCTCAACAACATAAACGGTGCGCTGACCGATTTGCAAAATGCTTTCGGTCTGACATTTGTATGATTATTCAGAAAATCGGGTTGGCGACTTTTTCGTCAAGCAAGGCGAGGTTCAGCACTTCCGACACATCTTTAACGTAATGAAATTTAAGCCCTTCGAGGTAGATTTTGTTTATATCTTCTACATTTTTACGGTTTTCAGCCGAAAGGATAATTTCCGTTATTCCTGCACGTTTGGCGGCAAGAATTTTCTCCTTTATACCGCCTACCGGCAGCACTTTTCCGCGCAGTGTGATTTCGCCCGTCATTGCGAGATTGCTGCGCACTTTTCGTTGCGTAAACGCTGATGCTATGGCTGTTACCATCGTTATTCCGGCGCTGGGACCGTCTTTCGGTATGGCGCCTTCGGGCACGTGGAGGTGGACATTCCACTTCTCAAACCGTTCCTCGTCGATTTGCAGTTGTGCGGCGTGGGCGCGTATGTACTCAAGCGCAAGGACAGCCGACTCTTTCATCACGTCGCCGAGATTGCCCGTAACGGTCATTTTGGCGTCTTTGCCCTTGCTGAGGCTGGTCTCTACAAAGAGGATTTCGCCGCCGACAGCAGTCCACGCCAGCCCCGTTACGACACCGGCATAATTGTTGCCCTGATATTTGTCGCGCGTATATTCCACTACGCCAAGGTATTCCTGCAAATCTTCGACATTCACCGTCTCCGGAATTGCTTCGTCGGAGGCTAATTTACGCGCTAACTTGCGCATTATCGTTCCGATTTTCTTTTCCAATTCGCGCACGCCGCTCTCGCGGGTATATGATTCGACAATTTCGCGTACTGCTTTGCGGCTCAATTTCACTTTCCCTTCGGGAATACCGTGAGCCGACATCTGTTTCGGTATCAGATGTTTAATCGCAATTTCAAGTTTTTCTTCCATTATATATCCGCTCACTTCGATCACTTCCATACGGTCGAGCAGCGGTTGCGAAACGGTCGCCAGATTGTTTGCCGTCGCGATAAAAAGCACCTTGCTCAGGTCGTAATCAATGTCGAGGTAATTGTCGTGGAAGGCATTATTCTGCTCAGGATCAAGCACTTCGAGCAGAGCCGACGAGGGGTCGCCTTTGAAGTCGTTGCCCACTTTATCAATCTCGTCGAGGATAAAAACGGGATTTGCTGTTCCGGCTTTCAGGATATTCTGGATGATACGTCCAGCCATTGCGCCGATGTAAGTTCTTCTGTGTCCGCGTATTTCGGCTTCGTCGTGGAGACCGCCGAGCGACATTCTGACATATTTCCGGTTGAGCGCTTCGGCGACGGATTTGCCAAGCGAAGTTTTGCCAACGCCCGGAGGTCCGTAGAGGCAGATTATCGGCGAGCGCAGGTCTTTTTTCAGTTTCAGCACCGCAAGATGCTCGATTATACGGTCTTTCACTTTTTCCATACCGTAATGGTCGCGGTCGAGGACGCGCTGCGCACGTTTAAGGTTGAAATTATCCTTGCTACATTCGTTCCATGGCAGCTGTATTATCGTCTGAATATATTGGAATTGCATCGAATAATCGGGCGACTGCGGATGCAGCCGTTCCAGTTTGCCGAGTTCTTTTTCAAAGGCTTCGCGTGTTGTTTGAGACCATTTCTTTTTAGCGGCTTTGGTTTTCAACTCCCTGATGTCCATATCGTTGATATTGCCGCCCAGCTCTTCCTGAATGGCTTTGATTTGCTGCTGCAGAAAATATTCGCGTTGCTGCTTGTTGATGTCCTCGTGCGCTTTCATCTGGATATTATTTTTCAGTTCAAGCAGTTGATACTCACGATTTTGTATAAACAGCAATTTATGGGCGCGTTCTTTCAGGTCGTTTACGGCGAGCAGTTCCTGCCGTTCTGTTGCCTGCGAAACGCAGTTGCAGCAAGCAAAATTGATGATATAGAGCGCGTTACGATTGCTTTTAATCGACATCACCAATTCTTTGGGCAATCCGTTGACCGTTAATAACATTTTCAGTGTCAGGTCTTTGATTGTCGAAACGAGCGCTTCAAATTCGCGATCTCTTTTTTGCGGGAGCTTGTCTTCAATAAACGAAATGCGCCCCATCAGATATGGCTCTGTATTAGTGATTTCGTGCAGCAGGAAGCTCTTTTTCCCTTGCAGGATGGCGGTTGTCGAGCCGTCGGGCAATTCGAGCACGCGCAAGAGTTCAGCCACAACGCCAACATTGTATAAATCAGACAGTAGCGGCTCGTCGGCATTAGTAACTTTCTGGCAAATCGACCCTATCAGGAATTTCTTATGTGCTGCTTCGCGGATGAGTTTCAGCGATTTGGTACGTCCGATGATGACCGGAACAGCTGTGCCCGGGAAAATCACCATATTACGCAACGGAAGGATGGGAATTTCGTCGCCAACGGTTTCTATGCCTTCGTGAAAATCGTCGTCCTTGTCGCACGACAGCATTACGGGCATCAGGATGTCTGCCGCGTCGTCAACCTCGGTTAAACTCTCTGACAGATACAGTGTTTCGCTATCTCTATTGCTCATTTTTTTGAAAAAAACTCTCAAATTTGGCGTCAAAGTTACTGCTTTTACGGGAAAACAATGTAATTTTGGCGCGAGTGTTGAAAACTATTTTGCTTGCAGATATGTCTAATAAGTATTTTCGATTCAAGCAATTCACGGTGTATCAAGACCGATGCGCGATGAAAGTTGGCACCGACGGAATGTTGCTTGGCGCCTGGGCTGAGGTGTCCGGTTGCCGTCGCATCCTCGACGTCGGAGCGGGGACGGGGCTGATAGCGCTGATGATGGCTCAGCGATGCAGCGAAGCCGTAATTGACGCCGTTGAGATTGATAATGAGGCATATATGCAGGCAAAAAGCAATATCGAGGCGTCGCCATTTGCCGACAGGATAAACATTTTCAATGCTGCGTTTCAGGATTTTGCCCGCACAGCGACGGCAGCTTACGATTTGATAATTTCTAATCCGCCCTTCTTCGTATCGTCGCTTAAAAGTCCTGTATATAAGCGAAATATCGCCCGCCACGATGAGCGTTTGCCTTTGCGCGAGCTGTTTGAAGCCGCCAAACTGAGGCTTGCGCCCGAAGGCAGGATAGCATTGATTGTTCCGGCGCCACAGCACATTGACACAGAGGATATTGCATCGGCAACAGGATTGTTTTGCATCCGTCGGACGTTTGTCATCCCCGTGCTGGGCAAGGAAGTAAAACGGATGATGGCGGAATGGTCGCTGCGCAAAACGGAGGATATGACGACCGAATTTCTGCCCCTGCAGGATGCCGACGGCGTAAGAACGGCGGAGTACTGCGAACTGACAAAAGAATTTTTTTACCATTAAAAAAACATCTGCGAATGAAAAAAGTGTATTATTACAGATTTTTTTACTACTTTTGCATTTGTTTTAGCGGGTTAATTACGAACCAAGTGAACCTTATTTCTTATCTAACTCGCTGGACATTAAGTTGATAACTCAAACAACATGAACCTACTGCAAGAAAAATTATCGAAATATGACTTACTCCGGCAGGCGCAGAAAGCGAAAGCGGAAGGTATTTATCCGTATTTTCGCCCTATAGAAAGCGACCAGGATACGGAGGTGATTATCAATGGAAAAAAGGTTTTGATGTTTGGTTCAAACGCTTATCTGGGCTTGACCAACCATCCGAAAGTTAAGGAAGCCGCCATTGAAGCTACGAAAAAATACGGCACGGGATGCGCCGGTTCGCGTTTTCTTAACGGTACGCTCGACCTTCATATCCAACTCGAAAAACGTCTTGCGGAATTTATCGGAAAAGACGATGCAATAATCTATTCGACTGGTTTTCAAGTTAATCTCGGCGTCGTTTCGTGCCTGACAGGTCGCGACGACTATATCCTCTGGGACGAATTAGACCATGCGTCCATCATTGCCGGACACCGTTTGTCGTTCTCCGAGAAGCTGAAATACAAGCATAACGATATGGAATCGCTTGAAAAACAGCTGCAAAACTGCAAGGCGGACAAGATCAAACTGATAGTTACCGACGGCGTTTTCAGCATGGAAGGCGACATTGCCAATCTGCCTGAGATAGTGAGACTTGCGAAGAAATACAACGCCAATGTGATGGTTGACGAGGCACACGGAATAGGCGTGCTCGGCAAGCAGGGACGCGGGACGTGCGACCACTTCGGCGTTACGGATGATGTTGACCTCATAATGGGAACGTTCAGTAAATCATTTGCTTCGATAGGCGGCTTTATCGCATCGAGCGAAGTGGTAATCAATTACTTGCGGCACTATTCTCGCTCATATATCTTCAGCGCGAGCAGCACTCCGGCGGCTACGGCAGCCGCATCGGCAGCCCTCGATATAATGATTAACGAGCCTGAACGGATGGAACATCTCTGGAAATTAACGCATTACGCCTTGGAAGGATTCCGCAGTATGGGTTGCGAAATCGGCAAAACGCAAACGCCAATCATCCCGCTGTTTATCCGCGATAACGACACTACATTCCTGATAGTCAAAGAATTGTTCGACTGCGGAATATTTGTCAATCCCGTTGTTGCGCCCGGAGTGCCGTCGAACGACACCCTGATCCGCTTCTCGCTGATGGCAACACATTCGTTTGAACAGCTTGATTTCGCCCTCGACGCCATAAAACGCATCTTCACCAAATACAATTTACTCAACAAATGACACGGCGCAGATGGATTTTGTACTGAACAATAGCGGTTGTTGCGCTCTGCGGCAAAATGGATGCAAAAAAGCCTGTTGCAGCAAGTTGAACACATTCAACTGGTTATGCGACCTTCCTGAAGCTGTGGCGGCAACCGATTTCATTGAGGTACAGTTCAAAAACACGCGCAAAGGCTATTATCTGAACGAAGCCAAAATCCCGCTCGAAAAAGGCGATGTCGTTGCTGTAGAGTCGAATCCGGGGCACGACGTGGGCACGGTAACACTGACCGGCAAACTCGTACTCTTGCAGATGCAAAAAACACGCTACCGCTGGGATCAGGAGCCTAAACGGGTCTATCGCATTGCGCGTCAGACAGATATCGACAAATATAACGAAGCCAAGCTGCGCGAACATCAAACGATGATACGCTCGCGTCAGATTGCAGCCGAACTCGGACTGGATATGAAAATCGGCGATGTCGAATATCAGGGCGACGGCAACAAGGCGATATTCTATTATATTGCAGATGAGCGCGTTGACTTTCGACAGCTAATCAAAGTGCTGGCTGAAACATTCAAGGTACGCATCGAGATGAAGCAGATCGGAGCGCGTCAGGAAGCGGGCAGGATTGGCGGAATCGGACCTTGCGGACGCGAACTGTGCTGCTCGGCGTGGATGACAAACTTCGTTTCGGTAGCAACCGATGCCGCTCGTTTTCAGGATATTTCGATGAATCCGCAAAAGTTGGCGGGGCAATGCGCCAAACTGAAATGCTGCTACAACTACGAAGTCGATGCCTACGTTGAGATGCAGAAACAGCTGCCGTCGCGCAAAATTCAGCTCGAAACGCTGGATAACACCTATTTCCATTTCAAAACCGACATCCTGAAAAAGGAAATCACGTATTCGACGGACAAAAGTCAGGCTGCCAACCTGAAAACCATATCCGCCGAGCGAGCGTTTGAAATTATTAACCTCAATAAGAGGAACATAAAACCTGCAACGCTTGAGCCGGAATCCGAAGGGCAAAAAGACGCGCGAAAAATTGATTCGCACGACATTCTGGAAGACAGCATCAGTCGTTTCGACGCTGAAAAAAAGAGAAAACGGAAAAAGAACAAACCTTTCATCCATAAAAATAACCGTTTTGAAGGCAACGGAGCGCGAAAACAATAAATTCCTACAATGCAATCCCTGATTTTGAGACATATCTTTGCCGCCATCGCGCTTGCGTGTTGCTTATCGTGCTCGCAGACAGTGTTTTACGAACAATACCAGATTATCGAAGGCGAGGCGTGGAGCAAGGAAAACGAGTTTTTTTTCACGTTCAATATCGACGACAACACGGCGGCGTACGACATATATATTAATGTACGCAATAACAATAATTATCCCTACACCAACCTGTGGCTGTTTTGTTCCGAAGAGCAGCCCGTCGGTCCGATTGTGCGCGACACGATTGAATGTATGCTTAGCGACGATTTCGGAAAGTGGTATGGCACAGGCATTTCCATCTTTAATTTGAAAATCCCGATACGGACAGGCTATCATTTTCCGCACAAGGGACAATACACATTCGGGATAAGACAGGGTATGCGCGAAAATCGCCTTCGCGGCATTGAAGAAATCGGGCTTACGATTGAAAAAGCTGAATAGGCGGGCGTTCAAACTCGTTCTTTGCGTCCCGAGTCGATACGTAAAAATATGAATAACAGTATGGTAAAGCCCCATAGCGACGAGCCGCCATAGCTAAAAAACGGCAAGGGAATACCTATGACAGGCGTCAGTCCCAGCACCATTCCGATATTTATCATCACGTGGAAAAAGAAAATTGACGCCACACAATAGCCGTAAATGCGTCCGAAAGCCGTGTCCTGCCGCTCCGACAGCATCACAAGCCGCATAATCAGCGCTGCAAAAAGCACTAACACAGCCAAAGAACCAAGAAATCCGAACTCCTCGCCTATCGTGCAGAAAATAAAGTCTGTATCCTGCTCGGGCACATACTTCAGCTTGGTTTGTGTGCCTTTGAGGAAGCCTTTGCCGAAAAATCCGCCCGAACCGATGGCAATCTTCGACTGGTTAACGTTGTAGCCCGCTCCGGTCAAATCGTCTTCAAGTCCGAGCGCGACCTTGATACGCATCTGCTGATGATATTCGAGCACGTCTTCAAAAACATAATCAATTGAATACATGAAACATACGGATGCGATGGCAAACAAAGCCACGAACAGATAACGCCAAACCAAATTCTTAATCGCCAGAAAAACAAGATAAACCGAAACGACGCCTATCAATCCAACGCATACCGTTACGAAATCCACAGGCATAAAAAATGAGGTGATAAAGCCGGCGAGCAAGGCTAAAACAGTCATATACAGAATGATACGCATAGCATTCCGGTCGCGACGGATAATAAATGCCATTAGAACGCATATTGCCAAAATCGCGATCGAAACGATAAATTCGCCGAGAGGTGTGGTTCCTGCTATCGTTTCTTCGCCGAATTTCAGGACAATGACAAGAAACGAAACTGCACAAACGCTTGCCAAAAGTATAAAACCCGTCATGCCTTCGCGATAGAGCATCAGCGCAAATGCCAGATAAACGAGCGCCGAACCGGTCTCTTTTTGCAGAAGAATACAGCCCATTGGCACTGCAATCAGCAAACAAACAAAAGTTAAATTCCTTAACGACAGCAGATTGAAGTTGTAGCCATTCATCAGTTTGGCGAGAGCAAGCGCAGTAGCGAATTTGGAAAATTCGGCGGGCTGGATATGTATCGGACCCAGAACAAGCCACGAATGTGAGCCTTTGATGTCGGGAGCAAAAAATATCGTAACTATCAATAAGACAACGATTAATCCATATATTGGGAATGCCATCGCCTCGAAAAAATCTTTGTCGAGCATCAGAATGATGAAAACAATCGCGAGCGACGAGCCTATCCAAATCAGCTGCGAGCCGGGGCGACCCGACGGATTGAAAAGCCCCGACATATCGTATTCGTAGCTCGCGCCGCAGATGCTCAGCCAACCGACGGTAATCATCAGCAGATACAGCCCAATCGTTACCCAATCGACTGACGCCCAAACATTTGCCCTTCTATTGTACATTATCCGACAGTATTACGCGGTTTTTAATGTCTCGCTCAAGATATTCAAGTTCGGGCGGGATGGCGCCGTGCAGATATTTTTCCAGCATCAGCCGAGCAATCGGAATGGCGTTTGTTGCTCCAAATCCGCCGTTTTCGACATATACCGAAATCGCTACTTTCGGTTCCCTGTAAGGCGCGAAAGCTACGCAGGCAGAATGGTCTTTGCCGTGCGAATTTTCGACAGTACCGGTTTTGCCGCACACCTCTATATCACTCATATACAGACCTCTGCAAGTACCGTACAGTACTGCCGACCTCATTCCTTCGGCTATCGTTTCGTAATTTTCAGGGTCGATGCCCGTAGTGCGCGCTTGCGTGTAGAGCGTGTCCAAAGCGCTGTCTTCGATCTCGCGAACGACGTGCGGCGTATAGAAATGCCCGCGGTTGGCAACTGTTGCCGCGAGGTTGCAAATCTGAAGCGGAGTAGCGGATATTTCGCCCTGTCCGATGGCAATAGAGATGATTGTGCTTGAATACCAGCGATTTCTATAAACTTTATCGTAGAATTTGCTGTCGGGGATATAGCCCTTGTTTTCGCCCGGCAGGTCGATGCCCAACCTGTCGCCATAACCCATCGCGAGCATATACTGACGCCATTTATCGTAGGCTTCGGCAACGGACGGATAAAACCGACGGCTGTCGAGCATATCGTGCAATCCCCAGCAAAAGTATGAATTACAGGATGTTGCAAGCGCAGCTACGAGATTAAGCGGCGAAGCGTGCCCGTGGCATGCCGGTTTGCCGCCTCGGAACGGATAACCGTTGGCGCAGGTGTACATCTTGTCCCGCGTGATGACGTTTTCTTGCAGAAACACAAGCCCTTGCGCCGGTTTGTACGTCGAGCCGGGCGAATAACGGCTCATTATCGAGCGGTCGAAAAGCGGCTTGAGCGGGTTATTTTCCAAAGCAGCATAATTCTGACCGCGCTGCCGACCGACAAGCAGTCCGGGGTCGTACGCTGGCGCCGACACGAGGCAGAGCACTTCGCCCGTCGATGGCTCAATCATCACGATGCTGCCTTTTTTGTTGCGCATCAGCTCTTCGCCAAAAGCCTGTAAATCAATGTCTATCGAAAGATGGATATTTTTTCCCGACACCGGCTCGCGGTCGAGAATTCCATTTTCGTATTTGCCCTGAATACGCCCGTGGACATCGCGCAGCAACACTTCTACGCCTTTTTCGCCACGCAACACTTTTTCGTACGAGTTTTCGACGCCCGACCTTCCCGAATCGTCGCCGCTCGTGTAGTACTTGTCATTTTCGATGTCTTTGCGGTTGACTTTGCCGATATTTCCAAGCAAAAGAGCAGCGTTGGGATAGCCGTATTCGCGAATTGTACGGTTTTGGATGTAAAAGCCGGGGAATTTGTACAGTTTTTCCTGAAGTACGCCGTTTTCGCTCGTAGATAGCTGGCTCATAAACACTTGCGGCGAGTACTGCGAATATCCCGGATTTTGTTTCCTGTCTTTTATATCCTGTATTCGTTTATAATAAAATTCTTTGGTTATGCCGAGCGTATTGCAGAAATCGACCGTATCAAATGCCGTTATCTCTCTCATTATCAGCATCACATCATAAGCAGGCTGGTTATAGACGAGCAGTTTGTCATTGCGGTCGTAGATAATTCCGCGTGCAGGGTATAGCGTTTTTCGCAGGTAAGCATTATTATCGGCGCGTCCTTTGTACTCATCATCAATGATTTGCAGGTAGAACAGCCGCACAGCAAAAACAAGCACCAGCACGACAACAGCGGCAATGATAACATACCGCCGCTCTTCATACACATATTTACGTTTACGCTGTTCCATGCCGCATTACAATACTGAACTGTTCGAGGATAAGTATGATTAAAGAGGTGAAAATCACGCTTGCAACTATGCGTATGGTCAGAAACAGCGGGTCGTAGAGCGACAGCGATTCTATCAAAAACAAAGCTGCGTGATGGATAATGACCACCGAAACGACGTATTTGAAATAGACTCCGGAGCCAAGTTGGCGCGATGAAGGCGTGATGTCTTCTGGCATATCGCGCTCGGCGAAAACTTTCAGCAGCGGGTCGCGGAAAAAACCTGCCAGAGTACAGGCGGCAGTGTGCATACCTAAAGTGTTGGAAAACATATCTATAACAAAGCCGAGCAGGAAAGCGATGACTACCATCAGCGAACGCGACAGGTTGACAGGCGCCTTGATAATCACATAGATATAAAGGAAAAGCGAGGCGATGCCGAAAAGGTGGATCTTGTTCAGCAGCAAGACTTGCAATGCCGTGAACATCAGGAATATATACAGAACTTTTACTATGCTTTTAATCATTTTTTCGTGCCTCCTGTTCTACAATTAATCGCTCCTGCTGATAGGCGCTTTTCAATATCCTGACAACTTTCAGACCGCGAAAATCGGTTGCCAACCGTATCTTCAGCGAATAAAAATTATGCTTGTCGGAATCACCAAATTCCGCAACTGTACCGACAATTATCCCCGGAGGGAAAACGGCTGAATATCCACTTGTTACGATTGTATCACCACGTTTAAACTCGGAGTGCAGCGGCAATTCTTCAAGAATGGCATACTGCACATCGCGACCGTCCCACGACAGCGAACCGTAGTAGTTGGTGTTGTACAACTTACAGCTAATCCGCGACTTGGGATTAAGCAACGGTATGACGACAGAGAAATGCTCGTTTACGGTCGAGACGATGCCCACAATGCCGTGCGTCGAAACAACGCCCATATCGGCTTCCACACCGTCAGCCGCTCCACGGTCAATTGTGATATAGTTGGAATATCCTGAAAGATAATTACTTACAACTTGAGCTGTGAGAAAACTGTATTCTGCAGGATGTGCATCGGCAGCTATGCTGTCGAACGACATAGTGCCTGCTTGCAGCAACTGTATTTGTCGCTGAAGGTCAAGCACTTCCATCTCAAGTTGGCTATTCCGCTCGAATAAGATTTTATTGTCATGACGGAGTTTGATGTACGAAGCTGCGTAGCTGTATATTGACGAAAAATTCGCGACAACGGTATTGGCGGAACTAAAAATCACATTCCGATGGTAAGTGTTATTGCGATACAGCAGCGTAAACGCAATAATCTCGCACAGGATAAAAACAAGCCAATGCCTTTTTCCGAACAGAAATTCGAGCAGTTTACGCATACTTTATTTACATAGTAATCATTTAATCAGGAACTTAAACTTGTCGATATTCTTCAGCGCTATGCCTGTTCCTTTGGCAACGGCATGCAGCGGGTCGTCGGCAATATGGAACGGGATGTTGATTTTGTCGCTGAAACGTTTGTCCAAGCCTCTCATCAGGGCGCCTCCTCCGGCGAGGTAAATGCCGTTGCGCACTATGTCGGCGTAGAGTTCGGGCGGCGTCTGTTCGAGGGCGCTCAGAATAGCCACTTCCATCTTTGCAATGGATTTGTCGAGGCAGTGGGCAATCTCCTGATACGTTATGGGCACTTCCATAGGCAGCGATGTCATCTGGTTCGGTCCTCGCACGGTATAGTCTTCTGGCGGACTTTCAAGCGAAGTCAGAGCCGAGCCGACATTGATTTTTATCATTTCGGCTGTTATTTCGCCCACTTTCATATTGTGCTGACGCCGCATATATTCCATAATATCGGCAGTCAGTTCGTCGCCTGCTATGCGGATAGACTTGTCGGAAACGATGCCTCCGAGCGAGATGACGGCAATTTCCGTCGTTCCGCCGCCAATATCCACAATCATATTACCTTCGGGCGCTTCGACGTCGATGCCGAGACCGACAGCGGCAGCCATCGGTTCGTAAATCATATATACTTCGCGACCGCCTGCATGCTCCGACGAGTCGCGCACAGCACGCATCTCCACCTCGGTAGCGCCGGTAGGAATGCCTATCACCATTCGCAAAGGCGGTGAGAACCAGCGGTTTTTGAAGTTAATCATCTTAATCATACCGCGTATCATGTGCTCGGCAGCGTAGAAATCGGCTATGACGCCGTCGCGCAACGGTCTGATAGTCCGTATGCCTTCGTGCGCCCTGCCTTCCATCTTGCGGGCTTCTTTCCCGACGGCAAGCACTTTATCTGTCCGACGGTCTAATGCCACGACCGACGGCTCGTCAACTACAATCTGCCCGTCGCATACGATAATCGTATTGGCAGTGCCCAAATCTATTGCGATTTCTTTTGTAAAGGAGAATAATCCCATATCTTATTATCTTGATGTTTAGTGTGTTCAGTGTTTAAAATGCCGTATTCCCGTTTTCACCATACTGATACTGTGCTCGTTGCAATAGGCTGTTGACTGATCGTCTTTGATTGAGCCTCCGGGCTGGACGACGGCTGTAATTCCCGCATTATGAGCGATTTCGACACAGTCGGGGAACGGGAAGAACGCATCCGAAGCCATCACTGCGCCTTTCAGGTCGAACCCGAACGAGGCGGCTTTCTCGATAGCGTGTTTCAGGGCATCGACACGCGATGTCTGCCCTACCCCACTGGCGCATAACTGACGGTTTTTCACGAGCGTTATGGCGTTCGACTTGCTGTGTTTGACTATCTTGTTGGCAAACAGCAGGTCGTCCGTTTCGCGCTTGTCGGGCTTATGTTCGGTCATCGGCACGAGGTCGGCAGCCGACTGTATGCTGAGGTCTTTATCCTGAGCAATCACGCCGTTCAGCAGAGAGCGGAACTGGCGCGCGGGGAAACGGCTTTTTTTCCGCAGCAGAATGATGCGATTCTTTTTCTGTTTAAGTATTTCGAGCGCTTCGATAGTGTAATCGGGAGCGATGATTATCTCGAAGAAAATTTTGTTAATCTCTTCGGCAACATCCTCATCCACAGGCACATTCGTGATTATGATACCGCCGAAAGCCGATACGGGGTCGCCGGCAAGAGCGTCTTTCCACGCTTCTACAGCTGTTGAGCGCGTCGCTATCCCGCAGGCATTGTTATGCTTCAAAACGGCAAACGTAACAGGCTCAAATTCATCTATCAGCGATACTGCCGCGTCGATATCGAGCAGGTTGTTGTACGATATTTCCTTGCCGTGCAAACGGTCGAACATTTTGTCGAAATTGCCATAGAAAGTGCCTTTCTGATGCGGATTTTCGCCGTAACGAAGCGGCATCGGATGGTCAACCGCCGCGCGAAAAGCCGTATGATCGTCGCCATCGAAATAGCCGAAGATAGCTGAATCGTAAGCCGATGTTACCGCAAACGCTTGAGCGGCAAACCATCGGCGCTCTTCCGTTGTCGTCCGGGCGCCTTTTTTGTCAAGAATTTGCTTGAGCGGCTCATATTGCGCTTTGGATGCTACTATTACGACATCTTTGAAATTTTTTGCCGCCGCGCGTATCAGCGAGACGCCGCCAATGTCGATTTTTTCTATCACTTCAGCCTCGCCTGCGCCCGATGCTACGGTCGCTTCAAACGGATATAAATCAACGATAACCAAATCAATTTCAGGTATTTCGTATTCGCTCACCTGCTCGCGGTCGGTCGGATTGTCGCGACGGCTCAAGATACCGCCAAACACTTTGGGATGCAGCGTCTTGACCCTTCCGCCAAGTATGGAAGGATAGCCCGTCAGGCTTTCGACCGCATCGCAGGGAAAACCCAGCGACTCGATAAACGACTGTGTGCCGCCTGTCGAGATAAAACGCACTCCTTCAGCGTGTAACTTCGTCAGAATCGCATCTAATCCGTCTTTATGGTAAACGGACACCAACGCCCGTTTTATTTGTTTTTCTGTCATTGTCAGAATAATTTTCATTATTTTGTGCGCAAAAATACTGTTTTATTTTGAATTGAGATAAAAATGCGCCCATAAAATTATTTTTGAGCGCATTTTTTTGTTAAAATTCGGAATTATGATAAAATTATGTCTGCCGAAAATGAAAATTATATGGCAAATGTTGCGGTTGTCAGAAATTATTCCTAATATTGCAGAAAATTTATTTTTTAACCTGAATATAGAACAAGAACGATGAGACATTTAATTCTAAGTATGCTGGCTATGATGATAGCCGTAAGCGCCGTAACAGCGCAAAACACGACGCCCGCATGGGCAAAAGAGACTAAAGAACAGAAAGAGAAAAGGATGGAATGGTGGACTCAGGGACGCTTCGGTATGTTTATCCACTGGGGTATCTATGCTCTGCCCGGACGCCACGAGTGGGTGAAACAGCGCGAACGCATCTCCGACGCCGACTATCAGAAGTATTTCGACCATTTCGACCCCGACCTCTACAACCCGAAAGAATGGGCGGCTAAGGCGAAAGCTGCCGGTATGAAGTACGTCGTCGTTACGACCAAACATCACGACGGGTTCTGTTTGTTCGACAGCAAATACACTGATTTTAAGGCAACTAACACGCCCTACGGGAAAGATTTAATCAAGCAGCTCGTCGATGCTTTCCGCGCCGAAGGCATTCGTATCGGGTTTTATTACTCGTTAATCGACTGGCATCACCCCGATTTCACCTACGACCGCATCCATCCTAACGGACCGCGCGACCCGCAGGAACGTAAAGCCGCCAACGAAAAACGCGATATGAATAAATATCGGCAGTACATCAAAAACCAGATTACCGAACTGCTGACCAAATACGGACAAGTTGACGAGCTGTGGCTCGACTTTTCGTATCCGGGCGACGAGGGCAAGGGGCACGACGACTGGGATGCCGAAGGATTAGTGAAATTGGTGCGTCAACTGCAACCTAATATCCTTATCGACAATCGCTTAGACCTCAACGATACAGACTGGGGATGGGATTTCCAGACGCCCGAACAGTTTATGCCGACCGAATGGGTTAAGCTTCGCGGCGAGCGAGTGCCTTGGGAAACCTGCCAGACATTTTCCGGCTCGTGGGGCTATTATCGCGACGAATATACATGGAAAAGCGTTCATCAGCTGATAGTTATGCTGATCGAGACTACGAGCAAGGGCGGAAACCTGCTGCTCAATGTCGGACCGACAGCACGCGGATACTTCGACGACCGCGCCAACGAACGGCTCGACGGTATGGGGCAGTGGATGAAGCTGCACAGCCGCTCGATCTACGGCTGCACACAGGCGCCCGACGAGTTTGCCAAGCCCGACAACTGCCTGCTGACCTATAACCCGAAGACCAAACGGCTCTATATCCACGTGCTCGAATGGCCCTTCAGCTCACTCCACCTGAAAGGATACGCAGGCAAATTCAAATATGCTCAGCTGCTCAACGACGGCTCCGAAATTCGCTTCCGTACGCAGACGCAATCGAGCGACAACACTACGGAAACATCAGGCTCAAACGACGTCATACTGACATTGCCCGTGCAGCGTCCGAACACCGATGTGCCTGTCATTGAACTGTTTCTGGAGAATTAATTCATTTAATTTTGATTTTGGCGTAAAAAAATTCGCAATTATTTGGTGTTTTCAAAAACATACCGTATCTTTGCGCCAAATTTTAGATTTCATGATTGAAAAATTTAAATGATGTAAAAATTTTTATGATTAGTGTAAAGACATATTGGTGGTGGCGCTTACAATGGCAGAGATTGTGAGTAGTACAGCCGTATGTAATTACGTTAAAAAAAACCCGAAAAGACCTGTCAAACTCACGACGGGTCTTTTTTTTAGTCTGATAACGAACGAAATACTATAACATTAATAAAATATACGAGATATGACATACAAATTCAAAACCCGCACCAACCTGCTTCTGGGCGACCTGCATACGCCGGTCAGCCTCTACTTGAAGCTGCGCGACATCTATTCGCAGTCGGCGCTCCTCGAAAGCT